>NZ_JAYMHD010000021.1:0-12109 GCF_035656535.1 Streptomyces sp. H51 | reverse complement strand
GAAGCGGCGGCGGAACGGGAACTCGCCCCGGCCTGAAGCGGCGGCGGAACGGGAACTCGCCCCGGCCTGAAGCGGCGGCGGAACGGGAACTCGCCCCGGCCTGAAGCGGCGGCGGAATGGGAACTCGCCCCGGCCCGGAGCGGCGGCGAGACAGAACTCGCCCCCGCCCGACGCGGCGGCGGAACGGAACTCGTCCCAGCCTGAAACGGCCGCGGACGTCCCGAATGTCGGTGCCTGCCTCTACTGTCGGGTGCATGGAAGGCAACATCGCAGCCCACGCTCAGGAGAACCGCGTACCGCCCCCCGGATACGACGCGTCCGACGTGGAGCGCTGGGCCCCCGAACCCGACAAGCGCCCCGGCCGCACCGCCTTCCAGCGCGACCGCGCCCGCATCCTGCACAGCGCCGCGCTGCGCCGGCTGGCCGGCAAGACTCAGGTCGTGACGCCCGGCACCCGCAGCCTCGCCTGGGACGCCAGCCCCCGCACCCGCCTCACCCACTCCCTGGAGTGCGCGCAGGTCGGCCGCGAGCTGGGCGCCGCCCTGGGCTGCGACCCGGACCTCGTCGAGGCCGCCTGCCTCTCGCACGACCTGGGCCACCCGCCCTTCGGCCACAACGGCGAACAGGCGCTGAACGAGTTCGCCGAGGACTGCGGCGGCTTCGAGGGCAACGCCCAGTCGCTGCGGCTGCTGACCCGCATCGAGCCCAAGCGTTTCTCCGCCGACGGCTCCGTCGGCCTCAACCTCACCCGTGCCGCCCTCGACGCCGCCACCAAGTACCCGTGGCCGCGCGGCGCGCACCCCGCCGACCCGGCGTCCCCGAAGTTCGGGGTGTACGAGGACGACCGGCCGGTGTTCGACTGGGTCCGCAAGCAGGCCCCCGGCACGCGCACGTGCTTCGAGGCCCAGGTGATGGACTGGGCCGACGACGTGGCCTACTCGGTGCACGACGTCGAGGACGGCCTGCACGCCGGGCACATCGACCCCGACAGCCTGCACGCGCGGCCCGAGCGGCAGGCGGTCCTCGACGTCGCCGTCGGACGGTACGTGCCCGCGGACACCGACCCCGCCGAGCTGTCCGCCGCCCTCGACCGCCTCCAGGCCCAGGAGTGGTGGCCGCACCGGTACGACGGTTCCGCGGTCGCGCAGGCCCGCCTGAAGGACGCCACCAGCCAGCTCATCGGCCGCTTCTGCCTCGCCGCCGAGGGCGCCACGCGCGCGCGGTGGGGCAGCGGGCGGCTGACCCGGTACGGCGCCGAACTCGTCGTACCGCGCGGGACCCGGATGGAGTGCGCGGTGCTGAAGGCGGTCGCCGACCGGTACGTGATGCAGCGGGCCGAGCAGGCGCTGCTGCGGGCCGACCAGCGGATCGTGGTCGCCGGGCTCGCCGAGGCGCTCACCGCCCGCGCCCCGGACGGTCTTGACCCCCAGTTCCGGGCGCTGTTCGACGTCGCCCCGGACGACCGGGCCCGCAAACGGGTGATCGTCGACCAGATCGCGTCGCTCACGGACGCCGCGGCCCGCTCGCTTCACGCCCGCCTGACGGGGCACCCGTGAGGGACCCCGGGGTCACGTGGGACGCGGGCGCGCCCGAAAGTGACCCTCCGTGGCCTGATCGGGCCACTCCCCCTTCCCCCATCACGCTGCGTGCGGGAGGCTCGCATGTGGCGGCACCCCTACGAGGAGGCATCAAGTGGTCGACGCGGATCAGACATTCGTCATCGTCGGAGGCGGGCTCGCCGGCGCGAAGGCGGCGGAGACGCTCCGGGACGAGGGCTTCACCGGCCGCGTGATACTGATCTGCGACGAGCGCGACCACCCCTACGAGCGCCCTCCGCTGTCCAAGGGCTACCTGCTGGGCAAGGAGGAGCGCGACAGCGTCTTCGTCCACGAGCCCGCCTGGTACGCGCGGCACGACGTCGAACTGCACCTCGGCCAGACCGTCGTCGCGATCGACCGGGACGCGAAGGCGGTACGCCTCGGCGACGGCACGCCGGTGCGCTACGACAAGCTGCTGCTGGCCACCGGCGCCGAGCCCCGCCGCCTGGACATCCCCGGCACCGACCTGGCCGGCGTCCACCACCTGCGCCGGCTGGCCCACGCCGAGCGGCTCAAGGGCGTCCTCGCGGCCCTCGGCCGGGACAACGGCCACCTCGTGATCGCGGGCGCCGGCTGGATCGGCCTGGAGGTCGCCGCGGCGGCCCGCGAGTACGGCGCCGAGGTCACCGTCGTCGAGCCCGCGCAGACCCCGTTGCACGGCGTGCTCGGCCCCGAGCTGGGCAACCTGTTCGCCGAGCTGCACCGCGCGCACGGCGTCCGCTTCCAGTTCGGGCGGACCCTGACGGAGATCGTCGGCCAGGACGGCATGGTCCTCGCCGTGCGCACCGACGACGGCGAGGAGCACCCGGCGCACGACGTGCTCGCGGCGATCGGCGCCGCCCCGCGCACCGCCCTCGCGGAGGCGGCGGGCCTGGAGATCGCCGAGCGGGCGCACGGCGGCGGCATCGTGGTCGACGAGCGGCTGCGCACCTCCGACCCCGACATCCACGCGGCCGGCGACGTCGCCTCCTTCCCCCACCCCCTCTTCGGCACCCGGCTGCGCGTCGAGCACTGGGCCAACGCGCTCAACGGCGGCCCCGCGGCGGCCCGCGCGATGCTCGGCCGGGACGTCGTGTACGACCGCGTGCCCTACTTCTTCTCCGACCAGTACGACCTGGGCATGGAGTACTCCGGCTGGGCGCCCCCGGGGTCGTACGACGAGGTGGTGATCCGCGGCGACGCGGGCAAGCGCGAGTTCATCGCCTTCTGGGTCAAGGAGGGCCGGGTGCTCGCCGGGATGAACGTCAACGTGTGGGACGTCACGGACACCGTCCAGCGGCTGATCCGGGCGAGGACACCGGTGGACACGGAGGCGCTGGCGGACCCGCACGTACCGCTGGAAAGCCTCGTCCCGTAGGCCCTGTCGTGTGGATCAGGCCGGCTCTGAGGCGCGGTGCCTTGCGGCCTGCCCGAGCGGGGCCTGGTGCGTGCAGACGCAAGGCGGAGGAGGGCGTCGACGCGATGGGGGTCCCCCGCGCGAGCGCAGCCGAGCGTGGGGGAGTCGGCAACCGACGACAACGCCGCGGATGCGCGTGCCGGGCCCCGCGACGTCGGCATGATCCAAACGGCAGGGCCTGAGTGTCGGCGGGCCGCCGTAGACTTCACGCGTGGCTGGACGGATCAACGACGAGGACGTGAAGGCGGTACGGGACGCGGTCCCGATCGACGCCGTCGTGTCCGAGTACCTCCAGCTGCGCAACGCCGGCGGCGGCAACCTCAAGGGCCTGTGCCCCTTCCACGACGAGAAGTCCCCGTCCTTCCAGGTCAGCCCCAGCAAGGGCCTCTTCCACTGCTTCGGCTGCCAGGAGGGCGGCGACACCATCACGTTCGTGATGAAGGTCGACCACCTCTCCTTCTCCGAGGCGGTCGAGCGCCTCGCCGCCCAGGCCGGCATCACCCTGCGCTACGAGGAGGGCGGGTACAACCCCGCCCACCAGCGCGGCGAGCGGATCCGCCTGGTCGAGGCCCACAAGATCGCCGCCGAGTGGTACGCGGAGCAGCTCGCCACCGGCCCGGAGGCCGACGCCGGCCGCACGTTCCTCGCCGAGCGCGGCTTCGACCAGGCCGCCGCCCAGCACTTCGGCGTCGGCTACAGCCCCCAGGGCTGGGACCACCTCACCCGCTACCTGCGCGGCAAGGGCTTCACCGACAAGGAACTGATCCTCTCCGGCCTCTCCCAGGAGGGCCGCCGCGGCCCCATCGACCGCTTCCGCGGCCGCCTGATGTGGCCGATCCGCGACATCGGCGGCGACGTCGTCGGCTTCGGCGCCCGCAAGCTGTACGAGGCGGACAACGGCCCCAAGTACCTCAACACCCCCGACACGGCGATCTACCGCAAGTCCCAGGTCCTGTACGGCATCGACCTCGCCAAGAAGGAGATCGCCAAGACCTCCCGCGCGGTCGTCGTCGAGGGCTACACCGACGTCATGGCCTGCCACCTCGCCGGCGTCACCACCGCCATCGCGACCTGCGGCACCGCCTTCGGCGGCGACCACATCAAGATCCTGCGCCGCCTGCTGATGGACAACGGCAGCGCACGCGTGATCTTCACCTTCGACGGCGACGCGGCCGGCCAGAAGGCGGCCCTGCGCGCCTTCGAGGACGACCAGAAGTTCGCCGCCGAGACGTACATCGCCGTCGCCCCCGACGGCATGGACCCCTGCGAGCTGCGCCTCGCCAAGGGCGACGAGGCGGTCGCCGACCTGGTCGAACCCCGCACCCCCCTCTTCGAGTTCGCGCTCCGCCAGATCGTCGTCCGCTACGACCTGGACACCCCGGCGGGCCGCGCCGCCGCGCTCGACGAGGCCGCACCGATCGTCGCCCGCATCAAGAACACCGGCGCCCAGCACGAGGTCGCCGTGCAACTGGCCGGCATGCTCGGCATCCTCGACACGCAGTTCGTGGTCAAGCGAGTGGCGCAGCTGGCCCGTTGGGCCCGCGAACGCGGCGGCGCCCCGGCCCCCGCCCCGGCGCGCGGCCGTCAGCAGTACGAGGCCGCCCCCCGCCCGACCGGCGGCGGCCCCGCGCTCAACCTCCGCAACCCCGTCTACGCCACCGAACGGGAACTGCTCAAACTCGCCCTGCAACGCCCGGAGCTGGTCTCCCCGGCCTTCGACGCGTACGGCGTCGACGAGTTCACCGCGGCGCCGTACGCGGCCGTGCGCCAGGCCGTGCTCGACGCGGGCGGCGCGGAGTACGGCGTGCAGGACCCGCAGGAGTACCTGGTCCGGGTCCGCGAGGCGGCGCCCGACGACACGGTCCGCGCCATGGTGACGGAACTGGCGGTCGAGGCGATCATGCGCAGGACCGTCGACGAGGTGTACGCGGGCACCGTGCTGGTGACGGTCCGCCGCCGCGCCGTGGAGCGCCGCATCCGCGACATCCAGTCCCAGCTGGCCCGGCTGGCCGCGGGCGGGGACCCGGCCCACCTGACGGCCGTGCAGAACGAGCTGTGGGTGCTCCAGCAGTACGACCAGGCACTGCGCGAGCACGGAGCCGCCGCTCTGTGAGCCGGCCGTCCGGCACGGTCACCGGGCGGTCACGGACCGGACTCAAAAAGTCACCGCACGCCCCTCGGCGCGGCGATGTGTCGTACCCCACACTGAGTGCTGGTGCCTGAGTCCTCGGAGCGCGGCCGATCCGTCCCTCGCGGGTCCACGACCCCCGCGGCTTTGCTCGTCGCGTACGGGACGGACAGCGGCGAGGCCGCCGACTCCGCCCCCGACGTACCGCTGCCGCACACCTCAGCAGCGATCACCCTGGAGGTCGCCCCCGTGCAGACCCGGACCCTCACCCACACCGACGTCAGTACGGACGGCACGGAAGCGGACCCGGAGAGCGAGGTCCTCGCCACGGTCCCCCCGCAGATCCGTGCCGTGCCCCACCTCCCGGCGGACCCGGACGGCCCGCCCGCCGAAGAGTTCGAGACCGCCGACCCCGCCGATCCGCCCGACCTCGCCGATCCGCCCGACCTCGCCGATCCGCCCGAACCGGCCGATCCCCCCGACACCGCCGAAGCCGTGGAGGCGCCCGGGCCGTCGCGGGTCCGCACCGACACCGGCGGCCCCTCCTCGGACCTGTTCCGCCAGTACCTGCGCGAGATCGGCCGCGTCCCGCTGCTCACCGCCGCCGAGGAGGTCGAACTCGCCCGCCGCGTCGAGGCGGGCCTGTTCGCCGAGGAGAAGCTGAGCAGCGCGCCCGACCTGGACAGCGAGCTCGCCCTCGACCTCGACCGTCTCGTCGTCATGGGCCGCATGGCCAAGCGCCGCCTCATCGAGGCCAACCTGCGGCTCGTGGTGTCGGTGGCCAAGCGGTACGTCGGACGCGGCCTGACCATGCTCGACCTGGTGCAGGAGGGCAACCTCGGCCTCATCAGGGCGGTCGAGAAGTTCGACTACGCCCGCGGCTACAAGTTCTCCACCTACGCCACCTGGTGGATCCGCCAGGCCATGTCCCGCGCCCTCGCCGACCAGGCCCGCACCATCCGCGTCCCGGTCCACGTCGTCGAGCTGATCAACCGCGTCGTCCGCGTCCAGCGCCGCATGCTCCAGGAACGCGGCTACGAGCCCACCGCCGACGAGGTCGCCGCCGACCTCGACCTGCCGCCCGAGCGGGTCGGCGAGGTGCTGCGCCTGGCCCAGGAGCCGGTCTCCCTGCACGCCCCCGTCGGCGAGGAGGACGACGTGGCGCTCGGCGACCTGATCGAGGACGGCGACGCCGCCTCGCCCGTGGAGTCGGCGGCGTTCCTGCTGCTGCGCGAACACCTCGAGGCGGTGCTCTCCACGCTCGGCGAACGCGAGCGCAAGGTCGTGCAGTTGCGCTACGGGCTGGCCGACGGGCGCCCGCGCACCCTGGAGGAGATCGGCCGCATCTTCGGCGTGACACGGGAGCGGATACGGCAGATCGAGTCCAAGACCCTCAACAAGCTGCGCGACCACGCCTTCGCCGACCAGCTGCGGGGCTACCTGGACTGAACGGGGGCCGCCCGGCACGAGGCTCGCCACACGACGAGCGGCCCCGCACGGCCGAGCGGCCCCGCACGGCCGAGCGGCCCCGCACGGTGCCGCGGCCTCAGTCGACCTCGGCGACCGCCTGCGCGAACTGCGCCTTGTACAGCCGCGCGTACGCGCCGTCGGCCGCCAGCAGGTCGGTGTGGGTGCCCTGTTCGACTATCGCGCCGTTCTCCATGACCAGGATGGTGTCCGCGTCCCGGATGGTGGAGAGCCGGTGTGCGATCACGAACGAGGTGCGCCCGTGCGCGAGTTTGGCCATCGCCTTCTGGATCAGCACCTCGGTGCGGGTGTCGACGGAGCTGGTGGCCTCGTCCAGCACCAGGATCGTCGGGTCGGACAGGAACGCCCGGGCGATGGTGATGAGCTGCTTCTCACCGGCGCTGACGCCGGTGCCCTCGTCGTCGATCACGGTGTCGTAGCCGTCGGGCAGGGTGCGGACGAAACGGTCGGCGTGGGCCGCCCGCGCCGCCTCCTCGATCTCGCCGCGGGTGACCTCCCGCGAGGCGCCGTAGGCGATGTTCTCCGCGATGGTGCCGCCGAACAGCCAGGTGTCCTGCAGCACCATGCCGATGTGCGCGCGCAGTTCGTCCCGCGACATCCGCGCTATGTCGACGCCGTCGAGGGTGATGCGCCCGCCGGAGACCTCGTAGAACCGCATGAGCAGGTTCACCAGCGTCGTCTTGCCGGCGCCCGTGGGACCGACGATGGCGACCGTGTGCCCGGGCTCCACCTTCAGCGACAGGCCCTCGATGAGCGGCTTCTCGGGGTCGTAGCGGAAGGACACGTCCTCCAGGGCGACCCGCCCGCGCAGCTCGGCCGGCTTCTCGGCCGGCACCGGATCCGCCTGCTGCTCCTCCGCGTCCAGGAGTTCGAAGATCCGCTCGGCCGACGCCACGCCCGACTGCACCAGGTTCGCCATCGAGGCGACCTGCGTCAGCGGCATCGAGAACTGCCGCGAGTACTGGATGAACGCCTGCACGTCACCGATCGACAGCGCGCCCGACGCCACCCGCAGACCGCCCACCACCGCGACCAGCACGTAGTTGATGTTCGACACGAACATCATCAGCGGCTGCATGACCCCGCTGTTGAACTGCGCCCGGAAACCGGCCTCGTACAGCGCCTCGTTCTGCTCGGCGAACTGCTGCGCCGATTCGTCCTGCCGGCCGAACACCTTCACCAGGGTGTGGCCGGTGTACATCTCCTCGACGTGCGCGTTCAGCCTGCCGGTGGTGCGCCACTGCTGCACGAAGTGCGGCTGCGAGCGCTTGCCGACCCGGGTGGCGACCACGAACGACAGCGGCACGGTCACCAGCGCCACCAGCGCCAGCAGCCAGGAGACGTAGAACATCATCGCCAGTACGCCGATGATGGTCAGCAGCGAGTTGATCAGCTGGCCCATCGACTGCTGCAGCGTCTGGCCGATGTTGTCGATGTCGTTGGTGGCCCGGCTGAGCACCTCGCCGCGCTGCCGCTTGTCGAAGTACGACAGCGGCAGCCGCGACAGCTTCGCCTGCACGTCCTCCCGCAGCCGGTACATCGTCCGGTTGACGGCCCGGTTCACCAGCCGGGTCGCCACCGCCATCAGCAGACCGGCGGCCAGGAACGTGCACAGCGCGAGCAGCAGTACGCTGCCGACCGCGCCGAAGTCGATGCCCTTGCCCGGCGTGAAGTCGGTGCCGCGCAGCATGTCGGCGACGTCGCCCTGGCCGCGCTCCCGCATGGAGTCGAGGACCTGCTGCTTCGTCACCCCGGACGGCATCTTCCGCCCGATGATCCCGCCGAAGACCAGGTCGGTGGCCCGGCCGAGGATCTTCGGCCCGATCACGTTCAGGCCGACGCTGAAGACCACGCAGGCCAGCAGCGCGTAGATGGTCAGCCGTTCCGGTCTGAACTGGGCGACGAGCCGTCTGCCCGACCCCTTGAAGTCCATCGAGCGCTGATCGGGGCCGCCCCCGGCCATCATCCGCCCCATAGCCGCGGCCATCAGGCAGCCTCCGCTTCCGTCAGCTGGGAGAGCACGATCTCCCGGTAGGTCTCGTTGCCGGACATCAGCTCGTGGTGGCGGCCCGTGCCGACGACCCGCCCCTCGTCGAGGACGACGATCCGGTCGGCGTCGCGGATGGTCGCCACCCGCTGCGCGACGATCACCACGGTCGCCTCGGCGGTCTCCTGGGCCAGCGCGGCGCGCAGGGCCGCGTCGGTCGCGTAGTCGAGCGCGGAGAAGGAGTCGTCGAACAGGTAGATCTCCGGGCGCTGCACCAGCGTGCGGGCGATCGCCAGCCGCTGGCGCTGACCGCCGGAGACGTTGGTGCCGCCCTGCGCGATCGGCGCGTCCAGGCCGCCCTCCAGACCGCTGACGAAGTCCTTGGCCTGCGCCACCTCCAGCGCGTGCCACAGCTCCTCGTCGGTGGCGTCGGGATTGCCGTAGCGCAGGTTGGTCGCGACGGTGCCCGCGAACAGGTACGGCTTCTGCGGTACGAGTCCGACCGTCCTCGCCAGCAGCTTCGGCTCCAGCGAGGACACGTCCGTGCCGTCGACGAGCACCTGGCCCTCGGTGGCGTCGAACAGCCGGGGGACCAGCCCGAGCAGCGTGGACTTGCCGCTGCCGGTCGAACCGATCACGGCGGTCGTCTCGCCGGGCCGGGCCACCAGGTCGATCGCCTTGAGCACCGGCTCCTCCGCGCCCGGATAGCGGAAACCGGCGCCGCGGATCTCCAGATGGCCGTGCCGGCGCAGCTCGGTGACCGGCGCCGTCGGCGGGACCACGCTGGAGGAGGTGTCCAGGACCTCCTGGATGCGCTCGGCGCACACCTCCGCGCGCGGCACCATCATGAACATGAAGGTGGCCATCATCACGGACATCACGATCTGCATCAGATAGGCGAGGAACGCCGTCAGGTCGCCGATCTGCATGCCGCCGCTGTCGATGCGGTGCGCGCCGAACCACACCACCGCGATCGACGACAGGTTCACCGTCGTCATGACCACCGGGAACATCAGCGCGAGCAGGTTGCCCGTCTTCAGCGACATCTCGGTCAGGTCCGCGTTGGCCTCACCGAAGCGCCGCTGCTCGTACTCGTCCCGGACGAAGGCGCGGATGACGCGGTTGCCGGTGATCTGCTCGCGCAGCACCCGGTTGACCGTGTCCAGGCGCACCTGCATGGCCCGGTACAGCGGCCGCAGCCGCCGCACGATCAGCGTCACACAGATCCCGAGCACCGGCACGACGGCGACCAGCACGCCCGACAGCGGCACGTCCAGGCCGAGCGCCAGCACGATGCCGCCCACGCACATGATCGGCGCGGACACCATCAGCGTGAACGCCATCAGGGCCAGCATCTGGACCTGCTGCACGTCGTTGGTCGTACGGGTGATCAGCGAGGGCGCGCCGAAGTGGCCCACCTCGCGCGCCGAGAACGACTGCACGCGGTCGAACACGGCGCCCCGGACGTCCCGGCCGAGCGCCGAGGCGGTGCGGGCGCCGTAGTACACGGCGCCGATGTTGCACACCACCTGGGCCAGCGAGATGCCGATCATCAGGGCGCCGAAGGAGAGGATGTAGCCCGTGTCCCCCTTGACGACACCGTTGTCGATGATGTGGGCGTTGAGCGTCGGCAGGTAGAGCGTGGCGCACGTCTGCAGGAACTGCAGCAGCACCAGCAGAGCGATGGGTTTCTTGTAGGGCCTGAGACAGGCCCGCAGAAGTCGTATGAGCACGCTGCGTCTCTCGGAGTCGGCGTCGTCGGGTGGAGCGGGCGTGTGCCCGAGGCTCCTATCGTCGGACACTCAACCCGTGTTACCTCAACCGATTAAGCCGTCAGCGGCGCGTTTTGCCGTCTCATGGGCGGAAGGCCCCCGGATGGGTCTGGTCCCGCACCGACACGAACTGCTGCCGCACGGCCTGTCCCACCGCCAGATCCTCCCCGGGCTCCAGGATCTGCGCCGCCGCGCCCTGCCAGGCCGGCGGGGTGCGCGGGTCGAGGGTGCCCTGTGACACGCCGAGCGCCCAGGCGGCCTGCCGGGCGGCGCCGATCGCCGCGTAGTCCGCGGGCTGCGGTACGGCGATCTGCGCGCCGAACAGCGACGGCGCCACGGCCTGCACGGCGGGCAGCGCGGCGGCCGCCCCCAGCAGGAACACCCGCCGCACCTCCACACCGCGGCCGCGCAGCACGTCCAGCGCGTCGGCGAGCCCGCACAGCATGCCCTCGAACGCGGCCCGCGCGAGGTGCTCCGGCTTCATCGACTCGCGCCTGAGCCCCGCCAGCGTCCCGGCGGTGTGCGGCAGGTTCGGCGTCCGCTCGCCCTCCAGATACGGCAGCAGCACCAGCCCGTGCGAGCCCGGCGTGGACTTCATCGCCAGCTCCGACAGGCTCTCCAGGTCCGCCAGCCCGAGCAGTTCGGCGGTGCCGCGCAGGGCCCGTACGGCGTTCAGGGTGGTGACGACCGGCAGGTGCAGGCCGGTCGCGTCGGCCAGGGAGGTGATCATCCCCGCGCCGTCGACGAGGGCCTCGTGGTGGACGGCCATGACGGACCCGGAGGCGCCGAGCGACACGACCGCGTCGCCGAGTCCGATCCCCAGCCCGAAGGCGGCGGCCATGGTCTCACCGGTCCCCGCGGAGATCAGCAGCCCCTCGGGGGTGGTACCGGCCGCGTCCGCCGGGCCGATCACCTCGGGCAGCATGACCTGGTGCCCGAGCGCCAGCTCGACCAGGTCGGGGCCGTAGGCGCCGGTCGCCGCCGACCAGTAGCCGGTCCCGGAGGCCCCGCCGCGGTCGGTGGTCCGCCTGACGGGCCGCCCCAGCAGCTGCCACACCAGCCAGTCGTGGGCCTGCATGAGGACCGCGGTGCGCAGGGCGGCGTCGGGTTCGTTCTTGGCGAGCCAGCGCAGCTTCGTCACCGGGTGCGCGGCCTGCGGCACGCTCCCCACCGCGTGCGCCCACGCCTCCCGCCCGCCGAGGGCGTCGATCAGGTCGGCCGCCGCGACCTGCGTCCGCTTGTCCCCGCCGACCATCGCCGGGCGCACCGTGTTGCCCTGTGCGTCCAGCGGCACCACCGCGTTCTGCTGCGCCGACACGCCGATGGCCTGCACGCCTTCCAGCAGCCCGCCGCCGGCCGCCTCGCCCAGGGACAGCAGCCAGGCCTGCGGGTCGACGTCCGCGGGCCGGCCGCCGCCCTCGGCGGCCTCCGTCGGATGCGGCGCATGGCCCTGCCTCAGCACGGCCCCCGTGTCCGTGTCACAGACGACGATGCGAGTGAAATCGGGTGAACTGTCCAACCCGGCGACTATCCCCATGGCCGGAATTCTGCCGCACCGCCGCGGCTGCTCCACCCGCGGTGCGCCATGGGAACGCGGGGGCGGCCCGGCCGGGGCGGCCGCGGACCCGTCGTGGGGGGGGGGGGGGGGGGGGGGGCCCCCCCCCCGCGGCCCCGGCAGCCCCGGCAGCGGGGTGGGAAACCTCCGGCGGACCGGCGCCGTCGGGCGGCTGGCGCCGGAGC
>NZ_JAYMHD010000020.1:288914-419460 GCF_035656535.1 Streptomyces sp. H51 | reverse complement strand
GGGAGAGTAGGACGCCGCCGAACAATTCTTGAGAAAACCCCGTACCGGTTCCGGTACGGGGTTTTCTGCGTTCCGGCTCCGTGGGCTTTCCGGGGAGAGCCCACGGAATCCGTCACAGGCGTCCCGCCGCTTTGAGAGCGAGATAGGCGTCCGCCAGTGCCGGAGCCAGATCGTCCGGGGCCGCGTCGACGACCGTCACCCCGTGCCGGCGGAGTTGCTCCGCCGTGCGGTGGCGTTCGCTCTGGGCCTGCGCGGCGGCTGCGGCCTCGTAGACCGCCTCCGTGCTTCCGCGTGCCGTGGCCATGCGGGCGACGAACGGGTCCGCCACCGAGGCGACGAGGAGCGTGTGGCGTTGCGTGAGCCGGGACAGGACCGGGAGCAGGCCCTCCTCCACAGGGGCCGCGTCGAGGCTGGTCAGCAGCACGATCAGGGAGCGGCGGGGGGCCGTCCGGAGAGCCGCGGAGGCCAGGCCGCGGGCGTCCAGCTCCACCAGCTCGGGTTCCAGCGTCGCCATCGCGCCGACGATGGACGGGAGGACATCGCGCGCCGTGCGGCCTTGGATGAGGGCGCGGACCCGGCGGTCGTACGCGAGCAGGTCCACGCGGTCGCCGGCACGGGCGGCGAGAGCCGCCAGGAGCAGGGCCGCGTCCATGGAAGCGTCCAGGCGCGGAGCGTCGCCCACGCGGCCGGCCGAGGTGCGGCCGGTGTCGAGGACCAGAAGGATGTGGCGGTCGCGTTCGGGGCGCCAGGTGCGGACCGCGACCGTGGTCTGGCGGGCCGTCGCGCGCCAGTCGATGGAGCGGGTGTCGTCGCCGGGGACGTACTCGCGCAGGCTGTCGAACTCCGTGCCCTGGCCGCGGATGAGCACGCTGGTGCGGCCGTCCAGCTCGCGCAGGCGGGCCAGCTTGGAGGGGAGGTGCTTGCGGCTGGTGAACGGGGGCAGGACGCGTACCGTCCAGGGGACCTGGTGGGTGCCCTGGCGGGCGAAGAGGCCGAGGGGGCCGTACGAGCGGACGGTGACGCGGTCGGCGTGGCGGTCGCCGCGGCGAGTGGGACGCAGCCGGGTCGTGACCCGTCGGCGTTCACCGGCGGGCACCGTCAGGCGGTGGCGCGAAGCCGCAACTTCCGTGCCGGGCTGCCAGCTGCTCGGGGGCCAGGCGTCGCGCAGGCGGGCGCGCAGCGGGCGGCGCGACGGATTGCTGATGGTCAGGGTGACGTCCGCGGTGTCGCCCAGGCGCACCGATGTGTCGCCGGAGCGGGTGAGACCCAGGCGCCGCACCGGCGCGGCGAGCGCGAAATCGCAGGCGCAGGCAACGGCCAGGGGCGCGTTCACGGCCAGGATGCCCGTCCAGCCGGGGCCCCAGATGCCGACCGGTAGGGAGCCGAGTGCCGCGAGGAGCGCGGCGCGTCCGGTGAAGGCCATCAGCGGGGGACGGGGACGTGGGCGAGGACGGCGTTGATGACGGAGTCGGCGGTCACGCCTTCCATCTCGGCCTCGGGGCGCAACTGGACGCGGTGGCGGAGGGCGGGCAGGGCGAGGGCCTTGACGTCGTCGGGGATGACGTAGTCGCGGCCGGTGAGCCAGGCCCAGGCGCGTGAGGTGGCCAGAAGGGCCGTGGCGCCACGCGGGGAGACGCCGAGAGTGAGTGACGGCGACTCGCGGGTGGCCCGGCAGATGTCCACGACGTAGGCGGTGATCTCGGGGGAGACGGTCGTCTTTGCCACCGCGGCGCGGGCGGCCTCCAGGTCCGCCGGCCCCGCGACCGGGCGTACTCCGGCGGCGCGCAGGTCGCGCGGGTTGAAGCCCTCCGCGTGGCGGGTGAGGACGTCGATCTCGTCCTGGCGGGACGGCAGAGGGATCGTCAGCTTGAGCAGGAAGCGGTCCAGTTGGGCTTCGGGGAGGGGGTACGTGCCCTCGTACTCGACCGGGTTCTGGGTGGCCGCGACCAGGAACGGCTCGGGGAGCGGGCGGGGGGTGCCGTCGACCGTGACCTGGCGTTCCTCCATGGCTTCCAGCAGCGACGACTGGGTCTTCGGCGGGGTGCGGTTGATCTCGTCGGCGAGGAGCAGGTTGGTGAAGACCGGGCCGGGCTGGAAGGAGAACTCGGCCGTGCGGGCGTCGTAGACGAGGGAGCCGGTGACGTCGCTCGGCATCAGGTCGGGGGTGAACTGGACACGCTTCGTGTCGAGTTCGAGCGCGGATGCGAGAGCGCGGACGAGCAGCGTCTTGGCGACCCCGGGGACTCCTTCGAGCAGTACGTGCCCGCGGCACAGCAGGGCGACGACGAGGCCGGTCACGGCGGGGTCCTGGCCGACCACGGCTTTGGCGATCTCGGCGCGCAGGGCCTCCAGGGAGGCACGGGCCCTGCCCGGATCCCCGGCGTACCCGGCGTTGTCAGTGGTCGGGTCCATCATGGACGGCGTACCTCTCTTTCGAGGGCGTCGAGTCGGTCGGCGAGGGTGACGAGGGCCGCGTCGTCGCTGGGCGGCGGCCCGAAGAGGAGGGAGTGCAGGGCCTGTCCGTCGCCGTGCAGGCGGGCGGACAGGGCGGGGAGCAGGGTCTCGGGCGCGTGCGCCTGGGAGACGGGTACACCCGCGAGCGGGGCCAGGCGGATGCGGGTGGCGGAGCGCAGAGCGGCGGCCGCGCGGTCACGGGCGTTCGCCTTGCGGTAGAGGCGGGAGCGGCCTTCGACGGTTTCGGAGGCACGGATCGCCACCGGGAGCTTCTCGGGCACGAGGGGGCCGAGCCGGCGTGCCCGCCAGAGGGCGGCGAGGGCGGCCGCGACGAACAGCTGAAGGGTGCCCCAGAGCCAGCCGGAGGGCAGCAGCTCGAAGAAGCCCTTCTCGCCGTCCGGTTCGGCGGCCGAGGTGTCGGAGAGCGAGGGGAGGTACCAGACCAGATGGGGACGGGAGCCGAGGAGTTGGAGGGCGAGCGAGGCGTTGCCCTCCTTGTCCAGCCGTTCGTTGAGGAGGATGTCGGGCGCGCCGAGGACGACGGTGTCGCCGTGGCCCGACGCCTCCGGGATGCGCAGCAGGGTGGCCAGGTGCTCGCTGGGGTAGCACCTGTCGGCGCCGAGGTGGGTGGTGGTGTAGCGGATGCCGCCGGTGTCGGCGCTGCCGGCGCGGCGGGCGGCGAGCAGGGAGCAGTCGGGGGAGAGGGTGGAACCGGTGCTGGTGGCGGGGTCCGCGGTGACGCCGGGGGCGAGCCTGCCGACGGACGCGCTGCCGGCGGCGACGAGGACCGTGCGACCTCCGGAGCCGGCGGTCGCGGAGCGCAGCAGTGTCTGCTGCCGGCGCGTCAGCAGGTCGGGGACGGCGACCAGGAGGGTCGTGTCCGGGGCGGCCGCCGCACGCGCCTGGTCCAGGGTGCTGACCACGCGCGTGGACACGCCGCGGTCGGCGAGCAGTTCGGCGACGGCGCGGCTGCCGTAGGGGTCTGCGGAGCGCGGGTCGAGCGTGCCGTGCCGGGTGTCCGAGCGGATCACGGCGATGGCGACGGCGGCCACGAGCAGGAGCGCGACGGCGACCACGATGCCGCGCGCGCGGGTCCACCACTGGCGTGCGGTGGGCGAGGGCGAGGCGGTCGGGAGTGCGGTCCCGGGGGTCATTCGGCGGCTCCCCGGCGGGTGTCGTGGGCCGTCGCGGCGGCCGTGAGCCGGGGCCGGGCGCGCTCGAGGTCGCGGTCGAGTTCGGCGACGCGGTGGTACGACTGCTCGCTCGCCCTGCGTCCGCCGTACGTCACGTCGTCGAAGTCGCGGGCGGCGGCACGCAGCCGGTCCGCGTGGGAGGGCAGCGCGCGGCCGGCCTCCGCGGCCGCCTCGTCGGCGGTGCGGCCGGGCCGGTCGTCGAGCAGGGCGCGCTCCTCCAGGGAGCGGACGATGGCGCGCATGCGTTCCTGGACGGCCTGGCTCCAGTGGCCCTGGGCGGCGTGCGCCTCGGCGGCCGCGCGGTGCTCCGCCGCGCTGCGCGGACGGTCGTCGAACAGGGCGGCGGCGGAGGCGGGGCCGCGGCGCGGAGTGCCCAGGCGCCACCACAGCGCACCGAGCACGGCGAGTACGGCCACCACGATGACGACCAGGCCGAGTGTGCCCCCGGGCGCCACGGTGGAGGCCGAGCCGAGCAGCTTGTCGACCCAGTCCCAGAAGGCGTCGAGGGCCCGTTGGAGCACGCTGGGGTCGTTCTCGTGGTACATGCGTTTCGACAGCTCGCGCCGGGCCGCCTCCCGCGCGGGATCGCGCGGGGTCGTCACCGGCGGTTCGTCACCGGATCCGAGCGTGGACAGCACGGACGTGAGGACACCCCCCGTCAGGCTCACCGCATCAGCCTCCCGAGCCGGTGCCGTAGCCCTGCAGGCCCGCCGCGCGGGCGAGGTCGAGG
This sequence comes from Streptomyces sp. H51, assembly GCF_035656535.1. Lineage (NCBI taxonomy): Bacteria > Bacillati > Actinomycetota > Actinomycetes > Kitasatosporales > Streptomycetaceae > Streptomyces > Streptomyces sp. H51. Next base: position 415,083 of record NZ_JAYMHD010000020.1, on the reverse strand, counting down.
TCGAGGGCCTCGCGGCGGATGCGCTGGTCGACGTAGAGGAGGACGGTGACGCCCGCCGTGATGGGGAAGGTGATCATCGAGCCGATCACCGCGCCGATCCCGCTGATGACCAGGAAGGTCCAGCCGGGGTTGCCGCCGGTGTTGTTCAGGAAGAAGGCGATGCCGCCGTCGGCGAACACGGCCGCGAGGAGCGTGAAGGGGATGACGACGATCGACGCGACGATGTTCGCGATGACCGTCGCGAGCAGCTGGATGCCGAAGACGCGCCGCCAGGAGCCGCGGACCAGCTTCGCGGAACGGCTCATCGCCTTCTTGATGCCCTGCTTCTCCAGCATCAGCGCGGGCGAGGCCAGCGAGAAGCGGATCATCAGCCACAGCGCGACCACGCCGCCGCCGAGGGTGCCCAGGACGCCGAGCGCGGCGCCCGCGTCGCCGGATCCCGACACCGCCACGAGGATGCCGGGCAGCGCGCCGCCGAGGACGATCCCGAACGTGATGAGCAGCAGCAGGAAGATCAGGCCGAACAGCCTCACCACCTGCGGGCGGGCGTCGCGCCAGGCCTCGCCGGTGGTGACCGGCTTGCCGAGCACCGCCCGGCTGGTGACGGTCGTGAGCAGGGCGGTCGCCGTGATCGTGCCGAGCAGGGAGATCAGGAAGACGACGCCGGTGCCGAGCATGGTGTCGCCCAGGGCGCGGGTGAGTTCGCTCAGGGTGGCGCTCGGGTCGTTCAGTACCTCGGTGCCGGCCCGGTCGTAGAGGAACAGGCCCTGGAGCAGGATGACGACGACCTGCACCACGACCGCGACGGTCAGCGAGATGCCGAGGACGGTGCGCCAGTAGGTGCGCATGGTGGAGACCGCGCCGTCGAGGATCTCGCCCACGCCGAGCGGACGCAGTGGGATCACACCGGGCTTCGCCGCGGGCGGGGGGCCGCCCCAGCCGCCGTAGGGGACGTGACCGGGAGCGCCCTGGCCGCCGGGGGCACCCGGGGGCCGGCCGCCCCAGCCCGGGCCGGGCGGCGGAGGCGGTGGGGCCTGGCCCGGGCTCGCCGGGCCGGAGGGGGCGGACCACTGGCCTGCGGGCGGCTGGTCCTTGGACCACTGCACGCCCGGTGCCTGCGGATCCGCGACCGGCTGGTCGGCGGGTTCCGCGGGGCGGTCGCCGGGCTCGGCGGGACCGGGCGCGCCGGGCTCCTGCCCTTCGGACGGGGCGGATCCGGGCGAGGCCCAGCCCGGAGTGTCGTTCATCGTCGCTCCTTCACGGTGCCCGTCCGCGGGCGCGGCGGCAGTTCGGCTGCCATCGTGCCATGGGGTGGTCGTCGAGGTACTGGCCGCGGTAGGGGGTGCGGAGCTTCAATTGTCTGCCGGAAAACGGGCAGACTGACCGCATGGCTGATCAGTACGCGCATTCCGGCGAGGACAGCAGGGCGACCGAGATCCCGGCGATCCGCTGGGAGGAGCCACCGGAAGGCCCCGTGGTGGTGCTTCTGGACCAGACGAGGCTGCCGGCGGAGGAGGTCGAGCTGGTCTGTACGGACGCCTCCGCGCTGGTCGAAGCGATCCGTTCGCTCGCCGTGCGTGGGGCGCCGCTGCTCGGTGTCGCGGGGGCGTACGGCGTCGCGCTCGCCGCCGCGCGCGGTTTCGAGGTGGACGACGCGGCGGCGGCCCTGGCGGGTGCCCGGCCCACCGCGGTGAACCTCTCCGTCGGCGTGCGCAGAGCCCAGGCCGCGTACCGGGCCGAGTTCGCCAGGAGCGGCGATCCCGCGCGGGCCGCGGCGGCGGCGCTGGCGGCCGCGCGGCAGCTGCATCGGGAGGACGCCGAGGCCAGCGCCCGGATGGCCGAGCGCGGTCTGGCGTTGCTGGAGGAGCTGCTGCCCGGCGGCGGGCATCGGATCCTGACCCACTGCAACACCGGCTCGCTGGTGTCGGGCGGTGAGGGGACGGCGTTCGCGGTCGCGCTCGCGGCGCACCGGGCGGGCAAGCTGCGGCGGCTGTGGGTGGACGAGACGCGTCCGCTGTTGCAGGGCGCGCGCCTGACGGCGTACGAGGCGGCCCGCAGCGGGATGGCCTACACCCTGCTCACGGACAACGCGGCGGGTTCGCTGTTCGCGGCCGGCGAGGTGGACGCGGTGCTGATCGGGGCGGACCGCATCGCCGCCGACGGTTCGGTGGCGAACAAGGTGGGGAGCTATCCGCTGGCGGTGCTCGCCCGCTACCACCACGTGCCCTTCGTCGTGGTGGCGCCGGTGACGACGGTGGATCCGGACACGCCGGACGGGGCGTCCATCGAGGTGGAGCAGCGGCCCGGGTTCGAGGTCACCGAGATCATGGCGCCGCAGATGCCGGTGACCGGCGTGGGAGGCGGGCTGCCGATCGCGCCTCTGGGGACGCAGGCGTACAACCCGGCGTTCGACGTGACGCCGCCCGAGCTGATCACCGCGATCGTCACGGAGGAGGGGGCCGTGTCGCCCGTGACCGCCGAGGCGCTCGCGGAGCTGTGCGCCAGGTCACGGCAGGTGAGTATCGGCTAGCCGAGCAGGGGGGATCGGCCGGTCGCCGGGGGACGGACCGCGGGGCTCGGCGGGGAGCGGCGGACAGCCTGCTCCCGCGGCGTCCCCTGCCTGCGGCCGCACCCGGCGGACGAGGGCAGACAGCAGCGACCCCATACGACTATCGTCACGGGCCAGTGACCTCTCTCACCAGCGCCCCGGTCACTGTTACGAGAATGGGATGATGTCGTTTATGAAGGGACGAGTCCTCGTCGTCGACGACGACACCGCACTGGCCGAGATGCTCGGCATCGTGCTGCGTGGTGAAGGTTTTGAACCGTCTTTCGTAGCCGATGGCGACAAGGCGCTGGCCGCGTTCCGTGAGTCCAAGCCCGACCTGGTGCTGCTGGACCTGATGCTGCCCGGGCGGGACGGCATCGAGGTGTGCCGTCTGATCAGGGCGGAGTCCGGGGTGCCGATCGTGATGCTCACGGCCAAGAGCGACACGGTCGACGTCGTCGTCGGACTGGAATCGGGCGCGGACGACTACATCGTGAAGCCGTTCAAGCCGAAGGAGCTGGTCGCCCGGATCCGGGCGCGCCTGCGCCGGTCGGAGGAACCGGCGCCGGAGCAGCTCGCCATCGGCGACCTGGTCATCGACGTGGCCGGGCACTCCGTCAAGCGGGACGGGCAGTCGATCGCGCTGACGCCGCTGGAGTTCGACCTGCTGGTCGCGCTCGCGCGCAAGCCGTGGCAGGTGTTCACCCGCGAGGTGCTGCTCGAGCAGGTGTGGGGCTACCGGCACGCCGCCGACACCCGCCTGGTCAACGTGCATGTGCAGAGACTGCGCTCGAAGGTCGAGAAGGACCCGGAGCGGCCGGAGATCGTGGTGACCGTCCGTGGCGTCGGGTACAAGGCGGGACCGAGCTGACATGACCGGTGACAGTGCCGCTTCGGAGCCCGGGCCGGGCGGGCCCCGCGCCGGGCGGCCTGTCGGCCGGAACGCGGCGGGCTCGCGTTGGCGACGCCTCTTCGCGGGCGGGCTGCTGCAGGGCGGCGTCCAGGGCAGTCCTGTCCTGCGGCTGCTCCTGCGGTGGGTACGGCGGCCACTGCTGCCCGTGATGCGGCTGTGGCGGCGCAACATCCAGCTGAAGATCGTCGTCACGACGCTGCTGATGTCCCTGGGCGTCGTCCTGCTGCTGGGCTTCGTCGTCATCGGGCAGGTGCGCAACGGTCTGCTGGACGCCAAGGTGAAGGCCTCGCAGAGCCAGGCCACCGGAGGGTTCGCGGTGGCCAAGCAGAAGGCCGACGAGGCCGCCTCCGGCACCGCCGACGACGGCTCCCCGGTCGACGGCCGCCCCGCGCAGAACATCACCCCGTGGATGAGCGAACTGGTGTCCTCCCTGTCCAGCGGCGGCCAGGGCGCCTTCGACGTGGTCACCCTGCCCCTGGGCGACGACAGCGGCGGCGGACGCGGGCCGCGCGCCTCCGGGTACGTCGACCCGTCGGTCAGCGTGCCCGACGATCTGCGCGCGCGGATCGACGAGAGCACCGCTGCCGCCCAGAGCTACACCCGCATCGTCTACAGCAACGGCAAGGAATCGCAGCCGGCGCTGGTCATCGGCAAGCAGGTCAACGACCCCAACGGCGACCCCTACCAGCTCTACTACCTCTTCCCGCTCACCCAGGAGGAGAAGTCGCTGAGCCTGGTCAAGGGCACCCTGGCGACCGCCGGACTGTTCGTCGTCGTCCTGCTCGGGGCGATCGCCTGGCTGGTGGTGCGGCAGGTCGTCACGCCCGTGCGGATGGCGGCCGGCATCGCCGAGCGGCTGTCGGCCGGGCGGCTGCAGGAACGCATGAAGGTCACCGGCGAGGACGACATCGCGCGGCTCGGCGAGGCCTTCAACAAGATGGCGCAGAACCTGCAGCTGAAGATCCAGCAGCTGGAGGACCTGTCGCGGATGCAGCGGCGGTTCGTGTCGGACGTGTCCCACGAGCTGCGGACGCCGCTGACGACCGTGCGCATGGCCGCGGACGTCATCCACGAGGCCCGGGAGGACTTCGACCCGGTGACCGCGCGGTCGGCGGAGCTGCTCGCCGACCAGCTGGACCGCTTCGAGTCGCTGCTCGCGGATCTGCTGGAGATCAGCCGCTTCGACGCGGGCGCGGCGGCCCTGGAGGCGGAACCGATAGACCTCAGGGAGGTCGTGCGGCGCGTGGTCAGCGGCGCCGAGCCGCTCGCGGAGCGCAAGGGCACGAAGATCCGGGTCGTCGGCGACCTGCAGCCCGTCGTCGCCGAGGCGGACGCCCGGCGGGTGGAGCGGGTGCTGCGCAATCTCGTCGTCAACGCCGTGGAGCACGGCGACGGCAAGGACGTCGTCGTCAAGCTCGCCGCGGCGGGCGGGGCGGTCGCGATCGCGGTGCGCGACTACGGCGTCGGGCTCAAGCCCGGCGAGGCGACCCGCGTCTTCAGCCGCTTCTGGCGGGCCGACCCGGCACGCGCGCGCACCACGGGCGGTACCGGCCTGGGTCTGTCCATCGCGCTGGAGGACGCGCGGCTGCACGGCGGCTGGCTGCAGGCGTGGGGTGAGCCGGGCGGCGGGTCGCAGTTCCGGCTCACGCTGCCGCGCACGGCGGACGAGCCGCTGCGTGGCTCCCCGATCCCGCTGGAGCCCAAGGACTCACGGCGCAACCGCGGACTCAACGGCGCGGGGCTGCCGCGCGGGGGCGGCGGGAAGACGGCGACGGTGCCGGTGCAGCCGGCCGAGATGTCGTCGCTGACCCCGCGGCTGGGCGGCCCGGCCCCGACCGCCGACCCGACGGCGCTGCCCGGGAACGGCACCCGCGTGGTCTCCCGGCCCGTCCCGGGCACGCGAGGACGGGAAGACGGGCAGACCGGAACCGGAGGCTCCGCCACGGAGGGGGAGCGCTCCGGGAGCGAGGCATCCGCCGCGGAGGGGGCGTCCGCCGCCGGCGCGGCGCGCGACGAGACCGCGCGCCGTTCGGACGCCGGTCCGCAGGACTCGACCAGGGAAGGGAAGGCGGCTCGTGGGCGCTGACCGCGAGGGGGGCGCCCGGCGCATGCCGGCGCGCGCGGTGGCGTACGCCACCTGTGGTGCGGTACTGCTGACGGGGTGCGCCTCCATGCCCGACAGCGGGGATCTGCGCGGTGTCGACTCCACCCCGCGGCAGGACACCCAGGTGCGGGTGTTCGCCGTGCCGCCGCAGGACAACGCCCAGGCCTCGGACATCGTCTCGGGCTTCCTGGAGGCGCTGACCAGCGACGACCCCGACTACTCCACGGCACGCCTCTACCTGACGGGCAAGGCGTCGCAGATGTGGCGGCCGGGTCTGTCCACCACGGTCCTCGCGGACGGCCCGGGCACCGATTCCGACCGCTCGGACGCCCGGGAGGACAGGGACGAGCTGTCGTTCACGCTGACCGGCACCAGGGTCGCCACGGTGGACGCGCAGCAGTCCTACCGGCCGGCCAAGGGCAGCTACCGCGCGCTGGTGCACCTCACGCGGAATCGGAAGACCAACCAGTGGCGCATCGACCGGCTGCCGCAGGGGCTGGTGATGGGCAAGTCGGACTTCCAGCGCAACTACGTGTCCGTCAACAAGTACTACTTCGCCTCGAACACCGCCACGGGCAGCGAGACGCAGGCCGCGGCGGTCGCCGACCCGGTGTACGTGCGGCGGCGCGTGGATCCCATGACTCAGGTGGTGCGCTCCCTGCTCAACGGGCCCACGACCTGGCTCGACCCCGTGGTCCGGACGAGTTTCCCCACCGGCGCGGCCCTGGAGAAGGGCGTCGCCTCGCTGGCGCCCGACGACCGGAGCAAGCTGACCGTGCCACTGAACGGCAAGGCCGCCCGGGTGGGCACCGGCATGTGCCGCGAGATGGCGGCCCAGCTGCTGCTCACGCTGCAGAGCCTCACGCCGGCGGTCGAACAGGTCGAGCTGCGCTCCGGCGGCTCGCGCCTGTGCTCGCTCGGCGAGGAGCGGATCGACGACGTGGCCGCGCCCGCGTCCGCCCAGCACCCTTCCTATCTGTACTTCGTCGACGGCAAGAACAGGCTCGTACGGATAGCCGCCGGCATCAGCGGGACCAACGCCAGCGCGGTGCCGGGGGCACTGGGCGAGGGCGGCAAGGCGCTGCGCTCGGTGGCCGTGGCACGCGACGAGCGCACCGCGGCCGCGGTCACCGCCGACGGCCAGGCGCTGTACGTGGCGTCGCTGGTGTCGGGGGGATCGCTCGGGGACCCCGTGCTGGTCAGCCACGGCAAGACGGAGGACGACCGGCTGACGGCGCCCAGCTGGGACGCGCACGGCGACCTCTGGGTGGCCGACCGCGACCCCGGCGACCCGCGCCTGCTGCTGCTGGAGCAGGGCAGGGACGAGCCGCTGGTGGTGACGACCTCGGGGCTGGACGGGCGCATCGAGGACGTGCGGGTGGCCGCCGACGGGGTGCGGATCGCGTTGGTGGTGGCCAAGGGCACGAAGAAGTCCCTGCTCATCGGGCGGATCGAACGACACGCGGACACGGACCAGCGGGCGGTGTTCTCGGTGGTCGGACTGCGCTCCGCGACGCCGGAGCTGGAGGACGTCACGGCCATGTCGTGGGCCGGTGACACCCGGCTCGTGGTGGCCGGGCGCGAGCAGGGCGGCGTGCAGACCATGCGGTACGTCCAGGTCGACGGCTCCACGCCGGAAATGGCGGCGCCCGCGGCGCTGACGGGGGTCAAGGAGATCACCGCGGCGGAGGACGACGGGCTGCCGCTGGTGGCGTACTCCGAGGACGACGGGATCGTCCGGCTGCCGTCGGGGGCGCAGTGGCAGAAGGTGGTCACGGACGGGAGCGCGCCGGTCTATCCGGGGTGAGCAACCGGTTCGGGCCGGGGCGAGCCGCCGGTCCGTCCGCGACGCGCCGCCGGTCCGTCCGGGGTGAGCCGCCGGTTCGGTCCGGGGCCGTCGGCCGGGTCTCGTTGGTTGTCCACAGGGGTGGCCGGGCGGGTCCCGCTGGTTGTCCACAGGGGTGGCAGGCCGGCTTCGATGTCGGCACAGTGGTGGCCATGCGGGGGTGGTGGCAGGACCTGGCCGACCTGGTGCTGCCGGCCGAGTGCGGAGGCTGCGGGATGCCTCGCACGGCTCTCTGTCCCGAGTGCCGTGCCGCCCTGGACGGGGCCGTACCGAGCCGGGTGCGACCAGTGCCGGAACCGCCCGGGCTGCCCGTGGTGCACGCGGCCGCCCGGTACGCGGACGAGGTGCGGGCCGTGCTGCTGGCCCACAAGGAGCGCGGCGCGCTGGCCCTCGCGGCGCCGCTGGGAGCCGCCTTGGCGGAGGCGGTCCGGGCGGGGCTGAGGGAGGCACGGCGAAACGGCCGCGGAACCGCGCGCCGGGACGGTCCCCTGCTGCTGGTCCCCGTGCCGTCCGCACGTGCCGCCGTGCGGGCGCGGGGGCACGATCCGGCGCGGCGGATCGCCCTCGCGGCGGCGGGCGAGCTGCGCCGGACGGGGACGCCGGCCCGGGTGCTGGCCGTGCTGCGGCAGCGGCGTGCCGTGGCCGACCAGTCGGGGCTCGACGCGCGGCAGCGGCTCGACAACCTCGCCGGCGCACTGGCCGTGGCGCCGGGCGGTGCGCGGCTGCTGTGTGGAGGGCAGGCGGTGCTGGTCGACGACCTGATGACGACGGGCGCCTCCCTGGCGGAGGCGGCGCGCGCCGTGCGGGCGGCGCGGGCGGTGCCGGAGTGGCAGGAGCCGCCGGCGACCGGCGGGACGGGCCGCGGGCCGGTTTCGCAGACCGTGGGGAGGACGGCCGTGTACCCGGCCGCAACCCGGGAAGGCAGAAAGGGACGAACACCCGGAACAGGGAACGAGGGCGCCGGAACAGGGGACGAAGGCGTCGGCCGTGGCCGAAGAGCGGACGGAACGACGGAGGCGGTCGGCGCGGACGCTGTGGTGTGCGCGGCCGTGGTCGCCGCGCCGCCGGATTCTTTTGAAATAAACCGGAACTGACTGTGAACGCGCGTCGTTGCAGGCAACGAGAGCATCAAATCACCGGAACGGAGGTACGGCGCAGTAGAGGGTGACGACATCCGTCCGGGCGAGATATGTTCAGTTGTGAGGGAAAGGCCCAGGCCATACCCCTCCTGAGCGAATGCCGCGCTGCGGGATTTGCATCATCACCCGTGCCGGTGGGGTGGGGGTCTTGCCCATGGGGGAGGAGGAGGTGGAAGTCACCGAGTCCGAGATTCCGGAACTCACCGGAATCTGGTGCACAAGGGAGATGCTCCGCCGCCGAAGCGGAGCAATCCGGGAACGGAGTTCTGCGTGGACATCGTCGTCAAGGGCCGCAAGACCGAGGTGCCCGAGCGGTTCCGCAAGCACGTGGCCGAGAAGCTGAAGCTGGAGAAGATCCAGAGGCTCGATGCCAAGGTGATCAGCCTCGACGTCGAGGTGTCCAAGGAGCCGAACCCCCGACAGGCCGACCGCTGCGACCGAGTGGAGATCACGCTCCGCTCCCGCGGTCCGGTGATCCGGGCGGAGGCGGCGGCCAGCGATCCGTACGCAGCCCTTGACCTGGCCGCGGAGAAGCTGGACGCCCGGCTGCGCAAGCAGCACGACAAGCGGTTCTCGCGCCGTGGCGCACGCAGGATCTCGGCAGCCGAGGTCCCCGATCACGTCCCGGACGCGGCGACGCTCAACGGGAACGGCGGCACCGTCTACGAGGAGGAGTCGGACGGTGTGCCCACGAAGAAGATCGGCTCGCTGGAAGTGAAGGGGGAAGGACCCCTCGTCGTACGCGAGAAGACCCACGTTGCCTCACCGATGACGCTCGACCAGGCTCTCTACGAGATGGAACTGGTCGGCCACGACTTCTATCTGTTCGTCGACTCCGAGACCAAGGAACCGAGCGTCGTCTACCGGCGGCATGCCTATGACTACGGCGTCATCCACCTCAGCACCGACCCGATGGTCGCCCAGGCGCAAGTCCCCGGCGCGGGCGGCACCGTGGGTGAGTGACCGCGCGGTCGAGCGGTGAACCGGTGCCCCTGGAGCGCGTGTGCGCCCCCAGGGGCACCTGCGTGCGACCGCTTCGCGCCCCGCTCCGTCACCGCGTTGCCGCCCAGGCATGGAATCATGGCGGCAACGGCCCAACGGGTGGGCCGTTGCCTTGGGTTGGCGATGGCACAGGACCACAGGCCACAGCCTTCAGGGGGAGGAACGATGGCGGACAGCTTCGGACCGATGCATGACGAGGATGCCGACGGCGGCGTCGTCGGCATGGGCCCGGACGCGGGCACCTCACGCAAGGAGCCGATCAGAGTCCTTGTCGTGGACGACCACGCCCTGTTCCGCCGTGGCCTGGAGATCGTGCTCGCCGCCGAGGAGGACATCCAGGTCGTCGGCGAGGCGGGAGACGGTGCGGAGGCCGTCGACAAGGCCGCCGACCTGCTGCCGGACATCGTGCTGATGGACGTCCGCATGCCCAAGCGGGGCGGGATCGAGGCCTGCACCTCGATCAAGGAGGTGGCCCCCAGCGCCAAGATCATCATGCTGACGATCAGCGACGAGGAAGCCGACCTCTACGACGCGATCAAGGCGGGCGCGACCGGTTATCTCCTCAAGGAGATCTCCACGGACGAGGTGGCCACCGCCATCCGGGCGGTGGCCGACGGACAGTCGCAGATCAGCCCGTCCATGGCGTCGAAGCTGCTCACCGAGTTCAAGTCGATGATCCAGCGCACCGACGAGCGCCGGCTCGTGCCCGCGCCGCGGCTGACCGACCGCGAACTGGAAGTCCTCAAGCTCGTCGCGACGGGCATGAACAACCGTGACATCGCCAAGGAGTTGTTCATCTCCGAGAACACCGTGAAGAACCACGTGCGCAACATCCTGGAGAAGCTCCAGCTGCACTCCAGGATGGAGGCCGTGGTGTACGCGATGCGGGAGAAGATCCTCGAGATCCGCTAGCAGGGAGCGGGCGAGCAGGCGCGCGGGCCAGCGGATCAGGCCAGCAGGCGGGCGAGTTCCCTCACCAGGGGCTCGCGCAGGTCCGCCGCGTCCACCCGCTCGACGCGCACGTCCGTGCACTCCACCCAGCCCGCCGCCTCCACCAGGGCCTGCGCCACCGCCGGAACCGCCTTGGCACCGTCCACGGTGACCTGCCTGGCCACCAGCGTGCGGCCCTCGCGGGCGGGGTCCACCCGGCCGACCAGGCGGCCCCCGGCGAGCACCGGCATCGCGAAGTAGCCGTACACCCGCTTCGGCTTGGGGACGTAGGCCTCCAGCCGGTGGGTGAAGCCGAAGATCCGCTCGGTGCGCGCCCGTTCCCAGATCAGGGAGTCGAAGGGGGACAGCAGCGTGGTGCGGTGACGGCCGCGCGCGGGTGCCTCGAGTGCCGCGGGGTCGGCCCAGGCCGGCTTGGACCAGCCCTCGACCGTGACCGGCACCAGGCCCGACTCCGCGATCACCGCGTCGACCTGCTCGCCCTTGAGACGGTGGTAGTCGGCGATGTCCGCGCGCGTGCCGACCCCGAGGGACTGCCCCGCCAGACGGACCAGGCGGCGCAGGCACTCCGCGTCGTCCAGATCGTCGTGCAGCAGCGGGCCGGGGATCGCGCGCTCGGCGAGGTCGTACACCCGCTTCCAGCCGCGGCGGCGCACGCACACCACCTCGCCGTACATCAGCGCACGCTCGACGGCGACCTTGGAGCCGGACCAGTCCCACCACTCGCTGGTCCGCTTCGCGCCGCCCAACTCGGTGGCCGTCAGCGGGCCTTCGGCGCTCAACTGCTTGATCACCCGGTCGTAGGCGCCGTCCGGGAGGGCGTGGTTCCAGTGCGGGCGGGCGCGGTAGGCGCGGCGGCGGAAGGCGAAGTGCGGCCACTCCTCGACGGGGAGTATGCACGCCGCGTGCGACCAGTATTCGAAGGAGTGCGCCCGCGTGGTGGGCGCGGCCCAGTAGGCGTCCTCGACCGTCCTGCGGCCCACCGCGCCGAGCCGGGCGTAGGGGATGAGTTCGTGGGAGCGGGCCAGGACGGAGATCGTGTCCAGCTGGACCGCGCCCAGGTGGCGGAGGATGCCGCGGACGCCGGCTCTGCGGTCGGGCGTGCCGAGGAGCCCCTGGGCGCGCAGGGCGATGCGGCGGGCCTCGTCGGCCGACAGGTCGGTGGAGGGACGCGGGGTCGTCATGGTCCGCACGATAGGGTCCGGCACTGACAGTTGGGCGTGAGCTGCGGTTTCCGGCGAGGTCCCGGCCGGTGCCGGTGGCGGGGAGGCGTTAGGACGGCGTCGGAACGTAGGGGGCGGTGGACGGCAGGCCCAGGTCCGACGGGAGCAGGGAGCCCACCCAGCAGTCGCGTCGCACGCCCTTGTTGTCGACGGCGGAACGCAGGGTGCCCTCGATGGTGAAGCCCGCGCGCCGCGCCACCGCCAGGGAGGCGGCGTTGCCGACCTCCGCCCGCCATTCCACGCGGTCGACCGACAGGCGGGTGAAGGCCCAGCGGGAGGCGGCGAGGACGGCCTCGGTGACGTAGCCGTTGCCGCGGTGCTCCTTGGTGGCCCAGAAACCGATCTCGCCCACGCCCGTGGAGCGCATCGTGATGCCGAGCATGCCGGTCAGGGCGCCGTCGGGCAGGAAGATGCCGAAGGTGAACATGGAGCCGTTCGCCCAGCCGTCGGGTGCCAGCTGCCGGGTGAAGCTGCGTGCGTGTTCGGGCAGGTAGGGGGAGGGCACGGTGGTCCAGCGCTGGATGTCCGGGTCCTGCGCCGCGGCGTACACGGCGTCGGTGTCCTGCGGGCCGACGGTGCGCAGGAGGAGGCGGGGCGTCGTGAGCGTCACGGGTTCCATCGGCCGATTCTGCGGCGCGGCCGACGAGGACGCCATCCATTTCCATCCGTGAGCGGGTGATCACAATTCGCGCAATTCTTCGGCGTGGCGCGGCACCATCCGCGAGGCCCGGCCGTTGTCCCCTTTGAAGAAGATTTGAATCAGTGTGCCGAGCGGTGGCCGGTCGTCGTGGTGGCAGGCCTCCCGGCCCGGCCGTGTCCTCGCATACGATGGCCGTTGCTCAGTAAGTCAATGGAAACCGACCGTCCCAGGCCCGACCGGCAAGGAGACCAACCCCCGTGTCCGTCCTCTCGAAGATCATGCGTGCAGGCGAAGGCAAGATCCTGCGCAAGCTGCACCGCATCGCGGACCAGGTCAACTCCATCGAAGAGGACTTCGTCGACCTCTCCGACGCCGAGCTGCGGGCCCTCACCGATGAGTACAAGCAGCGGTACGCCGACGGTGAGAGCCTCGACGACCTGCTGCCCGAGGCGTTCGCCACGGTCCGCGAGGCCGCCAAGCGGGTCCTCGGCCAGCGGCACTACGACGTGCAGCTGATGGGCGGCGCGGCCCTGCACCTCGGCTACGTCGCCGAGATGAAGACCGGTGAGGGCAAGACCCTGGTCGGCACGCTTCCCGCGTATCTGAACGCCCTTTCGGGTGACGGCGTCCACCTCATCACGGTCAACGACTACCTGGCCGAGCGCGACTCCGAGATGATGGGCCGCGTCCACAAGTTCCTGGGCCTGACGGTCGGTTGCATCCTCGCCAACATGACGCCGGCCCAGCGTCGCGAGCAGTACCTGTGCGACATCACGTACGGCACGAACAACGAGTTCGGCTTCGACTACCTGCGCGACAACATGGCGTGGGCCAAGGACGAGCTCGTCCAGCGCGGCCACAACTTCGCCATCGTCGACGAGGTCGACTCCATCCTCGTCGACGAGGCCCGTACGCCGCTGATCATCTCCGGCCCGGCCGACCAGGCCACCAAGTGGTACGGCGACTTCGCCAAGCTGGTCACGCGGCTGAAGAAGGGCGAGGCCGGCAACCCGCTCAAGGGTCTCGAGGAGACCGGCGACTACGACGTCGACGAGAAGAAGCGCACGGTCGCCATCCACGAGGCCGGCGTCTCCAAGGTCGAGGACTGGCTGGGCATCGACAACCTGTACGAGTCGGTGAACACGCCGCTGGTGGGCTACCTGAACAACGCCATCAAGGCCAAGGAACTGTTCAAGAAGGACAAGGACTACGTCGTCATCGACGGCGAGGTCATGATCGTCGACGAGCACACCGGCCGTATCCTCGCCGGCCGCCGTTACAACGAGGGCATGCACCAGGCGATCGAGGCGAAGGAAGGGGTGGACATCAAGGACGAGAACCAGACGCTCGCCACGATCACCCTGCAGAACTTCTTCCGCCTCTACGGCAAGCTCTCCGGCATGACCGGTACGGCGATGACCGAGGCCGCCGAGTTCCACCAGATCTACAAGCTCGGCGTGGTCCCGATCCCGACCAACAAGCCGATGATCCGCAAGGACCAGTCGGACCTGATCTACCGCACCGAGGTCGCCAAGTTCGAGGCGGTCGTCGACGACATCGCGGAGAAGCACGAGAAGGGCCAGCCGATCCTCGTCGGCACGACGTCCGTCGAGAAGTCGGAGTACCTCTCGCAGCAGCTCAGCAAGCGCGGCATCCAGCACGAGGTGCTGAACGCCAAGCACCACGAGCGTGAGGCGCAGATCGTGGCCCAGGCCGGCCGCAAGGGCGCCGTGACGGTCGCCACCAACATGGCCGGCCGTGGTACGGACATCAAGCTCGGCGGCAACCCCGAGGACCTCGCCGAGGCGGAGCTGCGCCAGCGCGGCCTCGACCCCGAGGAGCACATCGAGGAGTGGGCGGCGGCGCTGCCGGCCGCCCTGGAGCGCGCCGAGGCGGCCGTCAAGGCCGAGAAGGAAGAGGTCGAGTCGCTCGGCGGTCTGTACGTGCTCGGCACCGAGCGGCACGAGTCGCGCCGTATCGACAACCAGCTGCGCGGTCGTTCCGGCCGTCAGGGCGACCCGGGCGAGTCCCGCTTCTACCTGTCGCTGGGTGACGACCTGATGCGTCTGTTCAAGGCCCAGATGGTCGAGCGCGTGATGTCCATGGCGAACGTGCCGGACGACGTGCCGATCGAGAACAAGATGGTCACGCGCGCGATCGCGTCCGCGCAGTCGCAGGTGGAGCAGCAGAACTTCGAGACCCGTAAGAACGTCCTGAAGTACGACGAGGTCCTCAACCGCCAGCGCGAGGTCATCTACGGCGAGCGGCGCCGCGTCCTGGAGGGCGAGGACCTGCACGAGCAGGTGCAGCACTTCATGGACGACACGATCGACGCCTACATCGCCGCGGAGACCGCCGAGGGATTCCCGGAGGACTGGGACCTGGACCGGCTGTGGGGCGCGTTCAAGCAGCTCTACCCGGTGAAGATCACCGTGGAGGAGCTCGAGGAGGCGGCCGGCGACCGGGCGGGCCTGACCGCGGAGTTCATCTCCGAGTCCATCAAGGACGACATCCACGAGCAGTACGAGGCGCGCGAGGCGCAGCTCGGCTCCGAGATCATGCGCGAGCTGGAGCGCCGGGTCGTGCTGTCGGTCCTGGACCGCAAGTGGCGCGAGCACCTCTACGAGATGGACTACCTCCAGGAGGGCATCGGCCTGCGCGCGATGGCGCAGAAGGATCCCCTGGTCGAGTACCAGCGCGAGGGCTTCGACATGTTCCAGGCCATGATGGAGGGCATCAAGGAGGAGTCCGTCGGCTACCTGTTCAACCTGGAGGTCCAGGTCGAGCAGCAGGTCGAGGAGGTCCCGGTCGAGGACGCGGCGCCGGTCGACATGCAGAAGCAGGACGCGGTGCCGGCACAGACCGGCGGGCGCCCGGAGATCCGGGCCAAGGGCCTGGACGCCCCGGTCCGCCGCAACCTGCACTTCTCCGCGCCCACGGTGGACGGCGAGGGCGGCACCATCGAGGGTGACTTCGCCGGCGACGACGAGCCCGTGCGTTCCGAGGCCGACGGCCTCACGCGGGCGGAGCGGCGCAAGCAGGCCCGGGGCGGCCGTCGCCGCAAGAAGTGACGGTTCCCGCGGCGCCGTAGCGGTTCGGAGGGCCGGGTCACCCTGTGGGGTGGCCCGGCCCTCCGGCATGTGCGGGCGGGGCACTCGGCGTGTGCCGGCAGCGGGCAACGGCAGCGGCCAATGGGCAGCGGGCAGCGGGCAGCGGGCAGCGGTCTTCGGTCAGCGGTCTTCGGCGGTGGCCCGCGCCGGGCGCGGGCCACCCATCTCCACCGCCGTGCAGCGCCAGCGCAGGTCGGGACCCTGTTCCAGGCGGAAGGCGAGAGCCCGCAGCTGGTCCCCTGCGCCGATGCGGGCGAAGGCCTCGATGGCGCCCGGGCGGGGCACGAAGTAGCCGATGTCACGGACGACAGGCCGGGCACGGCGGGTGCGCAGCGGGCCGCGCTCGGCGAGCCGGGCCAGTTCGTCGTAGGCGCGGCCCGCGGTGTGCCGGAGCATCCAGTGGACCGGCCGCTGTCCACTCAGGACGGCGAGCAGACGGTCGGCGAAGACGTCCGTGGGGCGCGGCGGCGCCGTCGGCGCCGGGGCCGTACCCGGGGTGCCGGCGCGGGCCCGGGACGCGGTGCCGCCCGTGGCCCTGCCGGGCCCCGGCGCGGGGCGGGCGTCGGCCGGCCCGCCGGCCGCGGCGGGACCGTTGCCCCGCGCTCCGGGCGGGCGGCCGTCCCCGGGCGCGGTGCGGGCCGGACCGCCGCCCGGCGCCCGGGGCGGGGCGCCACCCGGGCGGCGGGAGTCGTGGCGGCCCGGCGGGCGGGCGCCCGGACGGTGCTGTGCCCTGGTCATGACCTTGTGCATGCGTCTCCCCGTTCCACGGGCCCGGGCGATACCGGGAGGTAACTTGGCGGTGGGGCTCTTGTACGGCTCCGGGGACGGCGGGGGCAAGGAACCCCGACCACGCGTCGGGGCGGCGGGGAAGTTCACCTATCAGGGTGACCAGGGGCTGTCCGAGCCCGTCGCCACGGGGTCGGACCGGGTGAATTCCGGGACGGGAGTGGACGCCCGCGGGTGGCTGCGGGGGAACTCGAAAGGGGACCGCCACACGTATCCTGAAGGCCCTCCGGGGACGCGCGTGCGCCCTCGGGGACTCCAGCGGAGCACGAGCCACCGACCACGAAAGAAGCGGCCGCCCATGCGCGTCTACGTCCCTCTGACCCTCCCCGGTCTCGCCGAGGCGTACAGGACGGGCGAGCTGGGGACCGCGCCCCTCGCCGCCTACGGCGTCACGCCGGCGCTGCGCGAGTGGTACCTCTCCGACGACATCGAGGAGCTGGAGTACGCCGCGCTGAACCGCGCCGCGCTCGCCTCGCTGCGCCTGCTCGCGGCCGATCCGGCGGCGCCGCGGCGCCGGGTCGTGGTGGCCGTCGACGTGCCCGACGGCACCGCCTCCGCCGACCCGGACCGGGGACTCGACCCGGCGGCGCTCGGCGAGGTGCGGGTCGCCCGCGCCGTTCCGCTGGCGAAGGCGGCGTCGGTGCACGTCGACGCCGACGACGCGGAGGCGGACGTGACCGCCGCGGCCGAGGCGCTGCCGGCGGCGGACGGCGGCGACGACGACGCGCAGTTCGTGGTGGACGGGGCCGAGGACCACGAGCTGCTGTGGTACGCCACGCAGGAGATCCGCAACCTGGTGGGCCTCGACTGAGCTCGTCTCTGTGATTGTCGGTGGCGGCGGGTAGCTTTTTGGCATGGGGAAGCAGACTGGGGCGCACATCGTCTGGGACTGGAACGGCACGCTGTTCCACGACAACGACGCGATCATCGGCGCGACGAACGCGGCGTTCGCCGAGCTGGGCCTGGAACCGATCACGATCGAGCAGTACCGCGAGCTGTACTGCGTGCCGGTGCCGAAGTTCTACGAGCGGCTGATGGGGCGGCTGCCGACCGACGCCGAGTGGGAGGTCATGGACGAGGTCTTCCACCGGTACTACGCCGAGCACCGGGTGCGGTGCGGCCTTACCGAGGGCGTGGTGGACCTGCTCGCCGGGTGGCGGTCGGCGGGCCGCAGCCAGTCCCTGCTCAGCATGTACGTACACGACGAACTCGTCCCGCTGGTACGGGGATTCGGGATCGAGGCGCACTTCATACGGGTGGACGGGCGGACCGGTCCGTCCGGCGGCAGCAAGGCCGAGCACATGGTGCGCCACCTCGCCTCGCTCGCCGGTGTGGACCCCGCTCGCACGGTGGTGATCGGGGACGCCGCCGACGACGCGCTGGCCGCGCGGCACGTGGGAGCGCAGGCCGTGCTCTACACCGGCGGCTCGCACGGCCGGGCCAGCCTCGAGACGGCGGGCGCGCCGGTGGTCGACACGCTGGCCGAGGCGGTCGCGGAGGCGGAGCGGCTGGCGGCGTGAGCCGTTCGGCGGCGGCGCGGCAGGAATACGGCAGGCCCGCCGGACGCAGGCCCACCGAGCGTGCCGTGCCTGCCGGGCCCGCGACATCCGGCGGGCCCGCGACGTCCGGTGACCGTGCAGTGTCCGGTGAGCCCGCGGCGTCCGGTGAGCCTGTGGCATTCGGCGGGAGTGCAGCGTCCGGCGGACGCGGCGCGTCTCCGGCACCCGGCGCCCCGGCGCGCGCGCCCACGCATTCGGCCGGTCGCGCCTCGGCGGCGGACCCCCGTCGTGACCACCCGCGCCCGGCGCCCGCGCACGTGGGCACCCACGCGTCGCAAGCACGTACGCGCCCGCGCACCCCACGCACCCCACGCACCCCACGCACATACGTGCGTGCGACGGCCGGATCAGGTCACCGGCGCCTTCGCGCGCAGCACCGTGAGGAACTCCCGCATCCAGGCGGAGTGGTCCGGCCACGCGCGCGAGGAGACCAGCGTGCCGTCGACGACCGCCTCGGCGTCCTGGAAGGAGGCACCGGCGGCCTGCATGTCCGGCTCCAGCGCGGGGTACGCCGTGACGCGCCGGCCCCGCAGGCCGTCCACCGCCGCGGTCAGCAGGGGGCCGTGGCAGATCTGCGCGACGGGCTTGTCCGCGTCGAAGAACGACTTGAGGATCTTGCGCAGTTCGGGATCGTTGCGCAGGTACTCCGGAGCCCGCCCGCCCGGGATGACCAGGGCCGCGTACTGGCCGGGCTCGACGTCGGCGAAGGCGAGGTCGGCGGGCCAGGTGTAGCCGGGCTTCTCGGTGTAGGTGTCGAAGCCGGGCTCGAAGTCGTGGACGACGAACCGCAGCTTCTTGCGGGTGGGGGCCGCGATGTGGA
Organism: Streptomyces sp. H51; assembly: GCF_035656535.1. Classification (NCBI taxonomy): domain Bacteria; kingdom Bacillati; phylum Actinomycetota; class Actinomycetes; order Kitasatosporales; family Streptomycetaceae; genus Streptomyces; species Streptomyces sp. H51. The sequence goes on along the minus strand of NZ_JAYMHD010000020.1, from coordinate 396,445 downwards.
CCTCGTAGCCCTCCTCGCGCAGCCGCTGGTAGGGGTACAGGACTTCCAGGGACTCCGCCGCGTCACCGGTGACGATCAGGATTTTGGCTGTCATGTCGGCAACCTGCCCCCGACGGGCGCGATTGCCAAGAGGGCACGCATGATTGCACCGAATACGCCGTCTCGGCCGCCTTCGCCCTGTGCAGAACGTCAAACTTCCACCCCAGGTTTTGTACACATACGGCTCATGACGACCACCCTGTGATGAGCGATAGCCTGGTGGCGTGATCAGCGCGATAGCTCGCGGGGGCAACGTCGCCCCTGCCCTGCGCCCGGCGCCCACGGACGACATCCGTGGCCGGGCGGCGCCCGCTGGTCCGCGCGGGCGGGACGGGGGTGCGACAGTCCCCAGGGCGCCGCGCACATCCCGGGAAGCGACGCGGCAGAGAGCAGCGTCACACCCGTCGGGAACCTCAACATTGACTCATATCCCCCCGCTCATCTCATCTTGCGGCATAGCGTCGGAGCAGACCGGACACCCCGCGTCACGGCGTCACGTCACAGGGGAAGAGACCGTACTTTCTTCTACGTCACGCAACGGCGCGCGACAGGAGCCAGAGGACAATGCAGACCAAGCTGGACGAAGCAAAGGCCGAGCTGCTGGAGAGGGCCGCTCGGGTAGCTGAGAACAGCCCGGTCGGGGGGCACCTACCGACCGGGACGACGGAACAGGGCACCCCGGGCACCCCGGACAGTGAGACCGTGCTCGCGTTCCTCCAGCGCTACTACCTGCACACCGCCCCGGAGGACCTCGCCGACCGTGACCCGGTCGACGTCTTCGGGGCCGCCTTCTCGCACTACCGGCTGGCCGAGAACCGCCCCCAGGGCACGGCCAGCGTGCGGGTGCACACCCCGACCGTCGAGGAGAACGGCTGGACCTGCAGCCACTCCGTCGTCGAGGTGGTCACCGACGACATGCCCTTCCTCGTCGACTCCGTCACCAACGAGCTGACCCGGCAGAACCGCGGCATCCACGCGGTGATCCACCCGCAGTTCGTGGTCCGCCGCGACGTCACCGGCAAGCTCATCGAGGTGCTCAGCACGCCGCCGAAGGAGCCCCTGCCGCACGACGCGCACACGGAGTCCTGGATCCACGTCGAGATCGACCGCGAGACGGACCGCTCCGACCTCAAGCAGATCACCTCCGACCTGCTGCGTGTGCTGTCCGACGTCCGCGAGGCCGTCGAGGACTGGGAGAAGATGCGGGACTGCGCGATCCGCATCGGCGACGGGATGCCGGACGAGCCGGTCCCCGGCGACCTGCCCGCATCGCAGGTCGAGGAGGCCCGCGAGCTGCTGCGCTGGCTGGCCGCCGACCACTTCACCTTCCTCGGCTACCGCGAGTACCAGCTGCGGGACGACGACTCGCTGGCCGCCGTGCCCGGCACCGGACTCGGCATACTGCGATCCGACCCGCACCACTCCGGCGAGGACGAGCACCCGGTCAGCCCGTCCTTCGAGCGGCTGCCCGCCGACGCGCGCGCCAAGGCCCGTGAGCACAAGCTCCTCGTCCTCACCAAGGCCAACAGCCGTGCCACCGTGCACCGGCCGTCGTACCTGGACTACATCGGCGTCAAGAAGTTCGACGCGGACGGCAACGTGATCGGCGAGCGCCGCTTCCTGGGACTGTTCTCCTCCGCCGCGTACACCGAGTCGGTGCGCCGGGTCCCGGTCATCCGCCGCAAGGTCGAGGACGTCCTGCAGCGCGCCGGTTTCTCGCCCAACAGCCATGACGGCCGCGACCTGCTGCAGATCCTGGAGACGTACCCGCGCGACGAGCTCTTCCAGACCCCGGCCGACGAGCTGCGGTCCATCGTCACCTCCGTCCTGTACCTGCAGGAGCGCCGGCGGCTGCGCCTGTACCTGCGCCAGGACGAGTACGGCCGCTACTACTCCGCCCTCGTCTACCTCCCCCGCGACCGCTACACCACCGGCGTGCGCCTGCGGATCATCGACATCCTCAAGGAGGAGCTGGGCGGCGTCAGCGTCGACTTCACCGCCTGGAACACCGAGTCGATCCTGTCCCGGCTGCACTTCGTCGTCCGCGTCCCGCCGGGCACCGAGCTGCCGGAGCTGTCCGACGCCGACCGGGAGCGCATCGAGGTCCGTCTGGTCGAGGCCGCCCGTTCCTGGGCCGACGGCTTCGCCGAGGCGCTCACCGCCGAACTGGGCGAGGAGCGGGCGGCCGAACTGCTGCGCCGCTACCACAGCGCCTTCCCCGAGGGCTACAAGGCCGACCACACCCCGCGCGCCGCGGTCGCCGACCTGGTCAACATCGAGCAGCTCAGCGACTCGCACGACAAGGGCGGCAAGGACTTCGCGCTCAGCCTCTACGAGCCGGTGGGCGCCGCCCCCGACGAGCGCCGGTTCAAGATCTACCGCAAGGGCGGGGCCATCTCCCTGTCCGCCGTGCTGCCGGTGCTCAGCCAGCTCGGCGTCGAGGTGATCGACGAGCGGCCGTACGAGCTGCGCTGCGCCGACCGCAGTGTCGCGTGGATCTACGACTTCGGCCTGCGCATGCCCAAGGCGCAGACCGGCAGCGCCGACTACCTCGGCGACGACGCCCGCGGGCGTTTCCAGGAGGCCTTCGCCGCCGCCTGGACCGGCCGGGCGGAGAACGACGGCTTCAACGCCCTCGTGCTGGGCGCCGGACTGACCTGGCGGCAGGCGATGGTGCTGCGGGCGTACGCGAAGTACCTGCGGCAGGCCGGTTCCACCTTCAGCCAGGACTACATGGAGGACACCCTCCGCAACAACGTCCACACCACCCGGCTGCTGGTCTCCCTGTTCGAGGCGCGGATGTCGCCGGACCGGCAGCGCGCCGGGCTGGAGATCGTCGACGCCCTCCTGGAGGAGGTCGACGCCGCCCTCGACCAGGTCGCCAGCCTCGACGAGGACCGCATCCTGCGTTCCTTCCTGACCGTCATCAAGGCGACCCTCAGGACGAACTTCTTCCAGCAGGCGACCGGCGGCAAGCCGCACGACTACGTCTCCATGAAGTTCGACCCGCAGGCGATCCCCGACCTGCCGGCACCGCGCCCGGCGTTCGAGATCTGGGTGTACTCGCCGCGTGTCGAGGGTGTCCACCTGCGCTTCGGCAAGGTCGCCCGAGGCGGTCTGCGCTGGTCCGACCGGCGTGAGGACTTCCGCACCGAGATCCTCGGCCTGGTCAAGGCGCAGATGGTGAAGAACACCGTCATCGTGCCCGTCGGCGCCAAGGGCGGCTTCGTCGCCAAGCAGCTGCCCGACCCGGGCGTCGACCGGGACGCGTGGCTGGCCGAGGGCATCGCCAGCTACAAGACCTTCATCTCGGCGCTGCTCGACATCACCGACAACATGGTCGCCGGAGAGGTGGTCCCGCCGCAGGACGTCGTCCGGCACGACGAGGACGACACCTACCTCGTCGTCGCCGCCGACAAGGGCACCGCGACGTTCTCCGACATCGCCAACGAGGTCGCCCAGCAGTACGACTTCTGGCTCGGCGACGCCTTCGCCTCCGGCGGCTCCGCGGGCTACGACCACAAGGGCATGGGCATCACGGCCCGCGGCGCCTGGGAGTCGGTCAAGCGGCACTTCCGCGAGCTCGGCGTCGACACGCAGACCGAGGACTTCACGGTCGTCGGCATCGGCGACATGTCCGGCGACGTGTTCGGCAACGGCATGCTGCTGAGCGAGCACATCCGCCTGGTGGCCGCGTTCGACCACCGGCACATCTTCATCGACCCCGAGCCGGACGCGGCCACCTCCTACGCCGAACGGCGCCGCCTGTTCGAGCTCCCGCGCTCCAGCTGGGCCGACTACGACACCGCGCTCATCTCCGCCGGCGGCGGCGTGTTCCCGCGCACCGCCAAGGCCATCCCGATCGGCGGCCACATCCGCGAGGCCCTCGGCATCGAGGCCAAGGTCACCAAGATGACCCCGGCCGACCTGATGAAGGCCATCCTCAAGGCGCCGGTGGACCTGCTGTGGAACGGCGGCATCGGCACGTACGTCAAGGCGTCCACCGAGACCCACGCCGACGTCGGCGACAAGGCCAACGACGCGATCCGCGTGGACGGCGCCGACCTGCAGGTCAAGGTCGTCGGCGAGGGCGGCAACCTGGGCCTGACCCAGCTCGGCCGGATCGAGTTCGCCCTGCACGGCGGCAAGATCAACACCGACGCGATCGACAACAGCGCGGGCGTGGACACCTCCGACCACGAGGTGAACATCAAGATCCTGCTCAACGGCCTGGTCACGGACGGCGACATGACCGTCAAGCAGCGCAACAAGCTGCTCGCCGAGATGACCGACGAGGTCGGCGGCCTGGTCCTGCGCAACAACTACGCGCAGAACACGGCCATCGCCAACGCGCTCGCCCAGTCCAAGGACATGCTTCACGCCCAGCAGCGCTTCATGAAGCACCTGGTGCGCGAGGGCCACCTCGACCGGGCGCTGGAGTTCCTGCCGACCGACCGGCAGATCCGCGAACGCCTCGGCTCCGGGCAGGGCCTGACCGGCCCGGAGACCGCCGTCCTGCTGGCGTACACGAAGATCACGGTCGCCGAGGAGCTGCTGCACACCTCGCTCCCGGACGACCCCTACCTGCGCGGGCTGCTGCACGCCTACTTCCCGACCGCGCTGCGCGAGCAGTTCACCGACCGTATCGACGGTCACCCGCTGCGCCGCGAGATCACCACCACGGTGCTGGTGAACGACACGGTCAACACGGGCGGTACGACGTATCTGCACCGGCTGCGCGAGGAGACCGGCGCCTCCCTGGAGGAGATCGTCCGGGCGCAGACCGTGGCCCGCGCGATCTTCCGCTCGGCGCCCGTGTGGGACGCGGTGGAGTCCCTGGACAACCGGGTCGAGGCGGTCGTCCAGACCCGCATCCGCCTGCACTCGCGCCGTCTGGTCGAGCGCGGCACGCGCTGGCTGCTGAACAACCGGCCGCAGCCGCTGCAGCTCGCCGAGACGGTCGACTTCTTCGCCGAACGCGTCGAGCAGGTGTGGCAGCAGCTGCCGAAGCTGCTGCGCGGCGTGGACCTGGACTGGTGGCAGCAGATCTACGACGAGCTGACCGGCGCCGGCGTCCCGGACGAACTGGCCACCCGGGTGGCCGGGTTCTCCTCCGCCTTCCCGGCGCTCGACATCGTCTCGGTGGCCGACCGCATGGGCAAGGAGCCGCTGGACGTCGCCGACGTGTACTACGACCTCGCCGACCGTCTGCACATCACCCGGCTCATGGACCGCATCATCGAGCTCCCGCGCGCCGACCGCTGGCAGTCCATGGCCCGCGCGTCCATCCGCGAGGACCTGTACGCGGCCCACGCGGCCCTGACCGCGGACGTGCTCGCCGTCGGCAACGGCACCTCGACTCCCGAGCAGCGTTTCGTGGCCTGGGAGGAGAAGAACGCGGCGATCCTCGGACGGGCGCGCGCCACGCTGGAGGAGATCCGCGGCTCGGAGACGTTCGACCTCGCCAACCTGTCGGTGGCGATGCGCACCATGCGGACGCTGCTGCGCACGCACTCGTAGGCGGCGGACACACCGAAGCGCCCCCGGACCGCGGCGTCACAGCGGTCCGGGGGCGCTTCGGCGTACCGGGGCAGGTCAGGCCGGCACGGTGGTCTGGGGCGCCTTCGGCCTGGGCTTGGCCTTCTTGGCCGCCTTGTCGCTCTTGTCGCCGGTGAAGGCCTCGTACTCCCTCATGACGTCCTCGGTCGGGCCGTCCATGCGCAGCTCGCCGCGCTCCAGCCACAGCACGCGGTCGCAGGTGTCGCGGATGGACTTGTTGTTGTGGCTGACCAGGAAGACGGTGCCCGCCTGCTCGCGCAGCGCGCGGATGCGCGCCTCGGAACGCTTGCGGAAGGCCGCGTCGCCGGTGGCCAGGGCCTCGTCGATGAGCAGCACGTCGTGGTCCTTGGCGGCGGCGATGGAGAAGCGCAGCCGGGCGGCCATGCCGGAGGAGTAGGTGCGCATCGGCAGGGTGATGAAGTCGCCCTTGTCGTTGATGCCGGAGAAGTCGACGATCTCCTGGTAGCGCTCCTTGACCTGCTCGCGGGACATGCCCATCGCGAGGCCGCCGAGGAAGACGTTGCGCTCGCCGGTCAGGTCGTTCATCAGCGCCGCGTTGACGCCGAGGAGGGAGGGCTGGCCGTCGGTGAAGATGCGGCCGTTCTCCACGGGGAGCAGACCGGCGACGGCCTTGAGCAGGGTCGACTTGCCGGAGCCGTTGGTGCCGATCAGGCCGATCGCCTCGCCCCGGTAGGCGACGAAGGACACGTTCTTGACCGCGTGCACCTTGCGCACGCCGGACGCCTTCTCGGTCTGCTTGCGGCGCAGCATGCGGTTGAGGGCGGCGGTCGCGGAGCCGCGTCCGGCGCCGGTGCCGTTGACGCGGTAGACGATGTCCACGCCGTCGGCCACGACGGTGGGGACGGCGGGGACCGTCTCGATGGTGTGCTCAGCCACGGCCGTAGGTCTCCTCAGCCTTCCAGAAGTAGATGAAGCCGCCGACCCCGGCGAGCAGGGCCCAGCCCAGCGCGATCAGCCACACGTGCGGCGGCAGCTGGTCGGCGTGGAAGCTGTCGATCAGGGCGAAGCGCATCAGGTCGATGTAGACGGCGGCCGGGTTGGCCTGGAGCGCCACGGTCACCGCGTGCGGCATGTGGTCGCGGCTGGTCAGCTTGTCGATGCTCCACATGACGCCCGAGACGTACATCCAGGTGCGCAGGACGAACGGCATCAGCTGCGCGATGTCCGGCGTCTTCGCCCCCATCCGGGCCATGATCATCGCCATGCCGGCGTTGAACGTGAACTGCAGCAGCAGCGCCGGGAGCGCGAGCACCCAGGAGGCGGCGACCGGCACGCCGAAGAACAGCAGGATCACCACCAGGGCGCACATCGAGAACAGCAGCTGCTGGAGCTGCTGCAGACAGAAGGAGATCGGCAGCGCGGCCCGCGGGAAGTGCAGCGCGCGGACGAGGCCGAGGTTGCCGGAGATGGCGCGGGTGCCCGACAGGATCGAACTCTGCGTGAACGTCCACACGAACACGCCGGTGACCAGGAACGGGACGTAGTCCGGCACGCCCCGCTTGGTGCCCAGCAGGATGCCGAAGATCAGGTAGTAGACCGCCGCGTTCAGCAGCGGGGTCATCACCTGCCAGACCTGGCCCAGCTTCGCCTGGCTGTACTGGGAGGTGAGCTTGGCGGTCGAGAAGGCGGCGATGAAGTGGCGCCGGGCCCACAGCCGGCGGACGTAGTCGGGCAGCGAGGGGCGGGCGCCGCTGACCGAGAGGCCGTGGCGGGCGGCGAGGGCCGCGAGGTCGCCGTCGGCGGGGGCCGACGTCGGGGGCGGTGTGTGGAGGACCTGGCTCACATCCGCTGCTTTCGCTCGGGGGGAGGGGGATCGCGCCGGGGGTTGCCGTGCGGTGGTGCCGCGGACGCCGTGTCCCGCCACCCGGCGTTTCCTTACGCTTCTCTTCACGTTCTCTTACGTCGGGACGGGACCGTATCGTCGCAACGTGAGCGTAGGCCGAGTGGGCGTCGGGACGCAACCGTTTCGTCGTCACGTGCTACGTGTGAGGACGGGCCCGTATCGTCGTGACGGCGTCACGTGAGGGCGGGCCCGTATCGTCGTGACGGTGTCACGTGAGGACGGGGCCGTATCGCCGTGACGTAGTGCGTGGGGACGGGACCGTATCGTCGCAACGCCCTATGCTGGTCGCATGACGACGAACGCCGACCAGCCCCGGACGGGGACGCGCCGCCGGGCCCCCGCCGGAGCGGCCGTGCTCCGGGAGGATGTGACGGAAGCCATCCGGGCGGCCGTCTTCGAGGAGCTCGCGGCCGTCGGCTACGCGCGGATGTCCATCGAGGGGATCGCGCGCCGCGCGGGCGTCGGCAAGACGGCCGTGTACCGCCGCTGGCGCTCCAAGCTGCACCTGGTGCTCGACGTCGTCTCGGCGCTCGCGGTGCAGGGCCTGCCGGTGCCCGACACCGGCACCCTGGAGGGCGACCTGCGCCTGCTGTACGAGGTCACCTCCCGCGCCCTGCGCCACCCCGTGGCCTCGCAGATCATCCCCGACCTCCAGGCGGAGGCCGCCCGCAACCCCGACATCGCCGAGGCGATGCAGAAGGCGCTGCGCGAGGGGCAGGAGGGCGTCGCCAGCAAGATCGTCCGGGCGGCGGAGCGACGGGGCGAGATCGTCCCGGACTTCGACGAGGACCTGGCGCTCGACCTGATCTCGGGCCCCCTCTACTGGCGCTCCGTGGTGATCCGCGGCCCGAGACCGCCGAAGGGCTACCTGGACGCCCTGGCCCGAGCCACCGCGCAGGCGCTCAAGGCCCTGTGAGCGGCGGCGGTCCGTGCGGGGCCCGCCCGGCCGACCCGTGGCCCTCCCGTGCCGCCTCCGGGTGCAGGCGCAGCCAGCCCGCCCAGGCCGAGGTGATCATGTCCTGGACGTCGTGCTCGGCCGTCCAGGCCAGTTCGGTGGCGGCGCGGGCGGCGGAGGCGACGACGCGGGCCGGGTCGCCGGGGCGGCGTGGGTCGACCGTCGGGGGAAGACCGTGGCCGGTGACGGCGTTGATGCGGTCGATCATCTCGCGCACCGAGACGCCCTCGCCCCGGCCGATGTTGAGGGTGAGATCGCGGCCCGGCGACGCCGCCAGGGCGCGGGCGGCGGCCACGTGGGCCTCGGCCACGTCCACCACGTGGATGTAGTCGCGGACGCAGGTGCCGTCGGGGGTCGGATAGTCGTCGCCGAAGATGCGCGGCGGCGCGTTCTGTGTGAGCTTCTCGAACACCATCGGGACCAGGTTGTGGACGCCGGTGTCCGCCAGCTGCGGGGTGGCCGCGCCCGCCACGTTGAAGTACCGCAGGCACGCGGTGGACAGACCGGTCGCGCGGCCCGTCGCCCGCACCAGCCACTCCCCGGCCAGCTTGGTCTCGCCGTACGGCGACAGGGGCGCGCAGGGCGTGTCCTCGGTGACCAGCTCCACGTCCGGCATGCCGTAGACCGCGGCGGAGGACGAGAAGACGAAGGAGGGGACGCCGGCCGCCGTGACCGCCTCCAGCAGGACCCGCAGGCCCTCGACGTTCTCCCGGTAGTAGTGCAGGGGCCGCGCCACCGACTCGCCCACCTGCTTCTTCGCCGCGAGGTGGACGACGCCGGTCACCGCGTGGTCGGCGAGGACGCGGGCCACGCGCTCGGCGTCCAGGGTCGAGCCCACGACCAGCGGCACGCCGTCCGGCACGCGCGCCGCTTCGCCCGTCGACAGGTCGTCGTAGACCACGGCGCCGCCGCGCGCCTCGGCCATCGCCCGTACGACGTGTGCCCCGATGTAACCGGCGCCGCCGGTGATCAGCCAGGTCATGTGCGGCCGTCTCCCTCTTCCTGCCCTCGTGTGCCGCGTATCAGTGAAGCAGGCCGCCGGGCGGAGCGAGCCGCACCGGCTTTCCGGCGTACGGGTGCCATCGGACCGTCAATCTCCGGCAGCCGCCCGCCCGCGGCACACAATCGGCTGCGTGAACAATCGGAACATCCAGGACAATCAGGGCGGCGTGAGTGCCGAGCGGGCGGGCCCGTGGCGGGTGCGGGCGGACGTCGTGGCGGTGGCGGTGCCCACGGCCGTGATGTTCGCCATCGGGCTGTGGGGTCTGGACCGCGGCGGCATATGGGGTGACGAGGGTGTCACCTTCCTGGTCGGGCAGCGCTCGGTGCCGCAGATCTGGCGGTTCCTGCACGGCATGGACGCGGTGCACGGCCTGTACTACCTGTTGATGCACGCGGTCCTGGCCGTCCGTCCCGACGAGGTCGTGCTGCGTCTGCCGTCCGTGTGCGGGGCGGCCGCGGCGGCCGGCCTGGTCGCGGCGCTCGGCGTCCGGCTGGCCCGCCCGCGGGTCGGGCTGTGGGCCGGTCTGCTGTACGCGGTCACCCCGCTGACCGGCCATTACGCCCAGGAGGGACGCTCGTACGCGCTCGTCGCGGCGGGCGTGGCGGCGGCGACGCTGCTGCTGGTGCGGGTGCTGGAGGGGCGGCCGTCACGCTGGTGGCCGTACGGGGCCGTGGTCGCCGTGACCTGCCTGCTGCACGAGCTGGCCGTGCTGGTCCTGTGCGCGCACGCCGTGACGCTGGCGCTGCTGCGGGTGCCGGGAAGGGTGTGGGCCGGCTGGGGGCGCGCGACCGGCGCGGCGGGGCTGGTCGTGTTGCCGCTGGTGTGGGTGTCGCGGCGGCAGTCGGCCCAGGTGTCGTGGCTGGTGGCGCCGGGGTGGGAGCAGGCGGGGCAGCTGCTGCGGGACTTCGCCGTCGCCCCGCGGGGCCCGGTGTTCTGGGTATCGGTGCTGCTGATGGTGGCGGGGCTGGGCGCGGGCCGGACGGGAGCGGTCGCGGGCCCGTTGCTGCTGGTGCCGCCGGGCGTCCTGATGGTCCTCTCCCAGGTGCGGCCCCTGTACCACGAGCGGTACGTGCTGTACGCGCTGGCGGGCGCGTCGCTGCTGGTGGCCGCGGGCGCCGACCGGTGCGCGCGGGCCCTGCTGCGCCCACGACCGCGTCACCCGTCCCCGGTGCAGCCACCGTCCCCGGTGCACCCGGCGTCCTCGGCGCACCCGCCGTCCCCGGTGCACCCGCCGTCCCCGGTGCACCCGCCGCGCTCGGCGCGGGCGCCGTACCCGCCGCCTCCGGCGTACCCACCGCGCACGGTGCGCGCGACGCCGCAGCCGTCGTCCCCGCGTCCGGGCGCGGGTGCTACGCCGGATACAGGCGCGGCGCCCTGGCCCACGCCGCCGTCCGCAACGCCGGGTGCCGGCGGGCCGCCGTCCGCGCAGCCGCGCCCGCCCGTGTCGCGCCCGCCCGTGCGGTCGCGGGTCGCCCTGGCCGGGGTTCTGGTGGTCGCCGTCGTCTTCGTGCACCACCTGCCCCTGTACCGGTACGACCGGTCCGCCGCGCACCGTCCCGAGAACCTCGCCGCCGTCGCCGCCGTCGCCGCCCGTGAGATCCGCCCCGGCGACCCGGTGCTGTTCGTGCCGTCGGTCTGGCGGCTGACGGCGCTGGCGTACCCGCAGGACTTCAGCGGGGCCCGCGACATCGCCCTGCTGGAGTCCGGGCCCAGCTCCGGGACGCTGAGCGGGCGCGAGACCACGCCCGAGCAACTGCGCGACCGCCTCGCCTCGGCGGACCGCGTCTGGGTGCTCGCCGAGACGCGTGTGCTGAGCGCGCCCGCCGACCCGGGCGACCCGACCGACCGCGCCAAGCTCGCGCTGGTCGGCGAGCAGTTCGAGCCCCGGGCCCAGTACGTCCGCGGCCGGGTCACCCTCCGCCTCTACGTGCGTCGCGCCGCCCAGGGGGCTACGAGCGCTCCGTCGGCGCCCCCTGCGCCGCGGCCGAGTCCAGAGCGGAGGTGAGCCGGTCCAGACGGGCGCGCAGGTCGCCGATCTCGTCGAGGTCGAGGCCGGTGGACGCCGCGATCCGGCGCGGCACCTCCAGCGCGCGCTCGCGCAGCGCGGCCCCCTCGCCGGTCAGCCGCACCTCCACCGAGCGCTCGTCGCGCGCGCTGCGCTCCCGCACCACGAGACCGGCCGCCTCCAGGCGCTTGAGCAGCGGGGAAAGGGTGCCGGAGTCGAGGCGCAGGTGTTCGCCCAGCCGCTTCACGGGCAGTTCGCCGTGCTCCCACAGCACCATCATCACCAGGTACTGCGGGTAGGTGAGCCCGAGGTCCTTGAGGACCACGCGGTAGACGCCGTTGAAGGCGCGCGAGGCGGCGTGCAGGGAGAAGCAGACCTGCTGGTCGAGGCGGAGCCAGTCGGCGGCGGGAGTGGTGGCCATGCTCACGAGGATAGCTCTCCTCGTCATTCAAGTTGCGCACAATTGAATTGCGTGCTCTACTTGTGGTCGTGAGGCGGCCGCAGCGAGCCGCCGGTACGTGATTCGAGAGGGATGGTCTTCCATGGACGCGCTCTACACCGCCGTCGCCACCGCCACCCACGGCCGCGAAGGCCGCGCCGTCAGCTCCGACGGCAAGATCGACCTTCCGCTGTCGATCCCGGTGGAGATGGGCGGCAACGGTCGGGGCACCAACCCCGAGCAGCTGTTCGCCGCCGGTTACGCCGCCTGTTTCGGCAGCGCCCTCGGTCTCGTCGGCCGCCAGGCCAAGGTGGACGTCACCGATGCCGCCGTCACCGCCGAGGTCGGCATCGGCAAGCAGGGCGAGGGCTTCGGCCTCCAGGTGACGCTGCGCGTCGAACTGCCCGACGGCCTGGACCAGGAGACCGGCCGCAAGCTGGTCGAGCAGGCCCACCAGGTCTGCCCCTACTCCAACGCCACCCGCGGAAACATCGAGGTCGACCTCGTCATCGAGTGACGATCGAAGTCGACGATCGAAGTCGACGATCGAAGTCATCGAGTGACGACCGAACGACGCCCGAGCGGCCGGGCCCTCACGTCCCCGCCCCGACCCGCGCCAGCACCTCCCCGGTCCGCCGGCTCCGCGCCACCACCACCGCCTCCGGGGGCACCGGCCGGCCGCGCGTCAGCAGCAGCCAGCGCGCGTGGTAGCGGCGGACCAGGGCGGCCCGCCGGGCGGGGGTCGCGTCGGGGGAGAAGTAGGCGCGGACGTCGGCACCGCGGCGTCTGCGCTCCCGCTCGTCCAGGGCGGGGTCCGGCCAGATCGGCGCGGCGAGGTTCGGACCGTACCCGGCGATGAGGTGCGAGGCGGTGTAGTCGTCGGTGAGCACCACCTCGCCGCGCCCGATGTACCGGGCCGCCCAGCCGTACGTCGGCCAGCGCGGCGGCTGCTCGAAGCCCACGGGGTCCAGCGCGCGCGGCACCACCGCGCCGGCCTGCACGGTGAAGAACCCCACGCACGCCCACACCACCGCCGTCGCCCCCAGCACCTTCCGCACCGACCCCCACGGCCGGGGCGCCGCCAGCTCCACCGCGAGCGCGAACTGCAACGGCACCAGCGCCGCCCACAACGCCCTCGCGTACGTGTAGTGCCCGCTCACCCAGCCGTACAGCAGCACCAGGCACCCCAGCGCGAACATCAGCACCAGCGGATCACGCGCCGAGCGCCGGCCGCGCCACCACAGCGCGGGCGCCCCGATCAGCGCCAGCCACGAGTTGCCCGCCAGCTGCTCGTACAGCCGCCGGTGCATCCCGTCCATGCCCGTGTCGCCGCTCAGCGACAGCACGTCGTAGTACGGCCACACCAGGGCGAGGACCAGCGCCGACGCCGCCGCCAGCGCCCACCGGGCCGCGACCGGCCACCGCCAGTCGCGCTGCCGTGCCGCCACGACCGCCACCGCGCCGGTCGCCGCGGAGACGGCGGTGACCGGGTGGATCAGCAGGATCAGCCCGTACAGGGCGCCGATCCCGGCGTAGCCCCACCAGCCGCCGAGGCCGCTCGGCCCGACGTAGCGGACCGGCGCGTCCCGTTCGCAGGCGCGCCGGCCGGTCAGCGCCCACGCCCAGAACGTCAGCCCGATCGCGAACGCCGACGGATAGCTGATGTTCGTCGTCATCGACATCAGCCCCAGATAGCCGCTCCACAGGATCCGATCGGTGCCCCACAGCAGCGTCATCGCGGGCAGCGCCAGCACCGGCGCCCACGGGCGGGGCGTGAGCACCCGCACGAAACGGCCGACCCCGGTCAGCAGCACGGCCAGGTGCAGCGGACCGGCGAGCCGCAGGACCTCCCACCCGGACAGCCCGGTCAGCCGGGCGAACACACCCTGCGCGACGGCGTACGGGCCGTAGTACGGGCTGCCCGTGCCCGGCAGGTCCGCCATCGAGTGGGCGGGGTGGAGCAGGTCGGCCCGCAGCCGTTCGACGACCGCCGCGTGCTGGCCGGCGTCGCAGCACAGCGGGATCCGCCAGAACGCCAGCGTCATCACCAGCCAGAACAGGCCGCCGAAGACCTGGTACGGGCTGGGCCGCCGGAGCCGGCCGACGGGCAGCGCCGTCGCGCCGCGCAGGGTCCGCCGGACGAGGACGCCGGCGCTCACAGGACGGCCGGCCGGGCGAAGGTCTTGGGCATGGGCCGTATGTTTCCCGCCGGGAGCGGCACCTTGGCCGTCCGTCACCTCAACGGGTGAGCCGGTGTGTCGGGACCTCCCGGCCGTCTCCGGCGGCGGGGGCGGGGGCGGGGACCACCGGGCAGGGCTCCGCGCCGGGCATCGGCTCGCCCAGCATCAGCGTCCGCACCACCCGCTCGGCGGCCCGGCCGTCGTCGAACTCGCAGAACCGCTCCCGGAACGCCGCCCGCCGCTTCGCCGACTCCTCGTCCCGCCAGCTGCCCGACGCCAGCAGCCACGCCAGCTCCCGGTAGGAGCGCGAGACATGGCCCGGCGGCTCGGCCGTGACGTCGAAGTAGACGCCCCGGCTCGCCGTGTACGCGCCCCAGTCGTCGGCGTGGACCACGATCGGCCGGTCCAGGTTGGCGTAGTCGAACATCAGCGCCGAGTAGTCGGTGACCAGCACGTCGGAGGCGAGCATCAGGTCCTCGACGTGCGGCTCGTCCGTCGCGTCCACCACCACGCCCCGCCGGTGCAGGTCGGCCAGGCCCAGGCCGCGCGCGATGCCCGCGGCGAGCGAGGGGTGCAGCCGGACCACGAGGGTGTGGCCGGGGCCGAGATCGGCGGCGAACCGGGCCAGGTCGATCCGGTCCGCGTGGCCGCCGCGCCGGTACTCCCGCCGGGTCGGGGCGTACAGCACGACCGTGTCGCCGTCGGGGATGCCGAGCCGCTCGCGGACCGCACGGCCGCGCCGCTCGGAGGGCTCCACCAGGACGTCGTTGCGCGGGCTGCCGGTCCGCAGCGAGGTGAAGTGACAGGGGTAGGCCCGCTCCCACGCCAGCTCGGAGTGGCGGTTGGCGACCAGGCTGTAGTCCCAGCGGTCGGCGCGGCGCAGCATCTGCGGCACGCTGAAACCGTGCCGGGCGCCGGGCTTGTCCAGCAGGTCGGCGCCCATGAACTTCAGCGGGGTGCCCAGGTGGGTGTGGATGTGGACGCTGCCGGGCCGCTTGACCAGGCTGCCCGGCCAGTTGACGTTGTTCACCCAGTAGGTGGCCCGCGCCATGACCGCGTGGTAGCGCGCCGACCCCGGCGTCACGTGCTCGATGCCCGGCGGCAGCGTGTGCACCGCGTCCTCCCGCACCACCCACACCCCGCGGATGTGCGGGGCCAGTTCGCGGGCCTTGGCGTGGATCGCCGCCGGGTCGCCGGACACCCCCCGGTGGTGGCCGGAGGAGTAGACGGCCAGGTGCGGGTCGAGGGGGAGCCTCGACCCGGCCCCGTACAGCACCCGCTGGGAGCGCACCGAGAGGGTGCGCGTCGTGCGCCGGGCCGCCTTCCCCGCGAGGGCGCGCGCCCCGCGCACGCCCCGCAGCGCCGCGTACGCCGGGTAGGGCGACGACGCCAGCAACCGCATCTCGGTGCCGCGCGGGCCGTCCGGCGGGGTGAAGCCCGCCGGGAGGTGACGGCGGTGGAAGGACCGGATCTCGCGGTGGAAGGCGGCGCGCTGACCGGGCGTCACCCGGTCCTCGCAGGCCAGCACGTACAGCATGTGGTCCAGCGCCCGTTCGAACAGCAGCGGCCGCGCCCAGGCCAGGTCCGCGCGCTCCTCCAGGAACGCGAACAGACCCTCGTACTGCGCGAAGATGTCGAAGTGGCGGCGCCCCGGCGTCTTGGTGATCGCGCCCTGCCGGCGCTGCCGGTACTCGACGCCGATCCGGTTCAGGCAGGCGATGCGGTCCGCGAGGACCATCGACCGGTAGGTGACCGGCGCGTCCTCGTACAGGCCGGGCGCGTACCGCAGCCCGTGCCCCTGGAAGAAGGAGCGCCGGTAGGCCTTGTTCCAGGCCACCAGGAACAGGCGCACGTACTCGGGGCTCTCGCGCAGGCTGAAGGTGTCCGGTCCCGCGGCCTGGAGCAGGGCGGCGGAGTCGCTGCGCCCGCCGCGCCCCCACCAGTGCGTGCGGACGTGGTCGAAGACCAGGATGTCGGGGTCGCCGGCCGACTCCAGCCGGGCGGCGACGGCGGCCAGCAGGCCCGGCGTGTAGGCGTCGTCGCTGTCCAGGAAGAGGACGTAGTCGCCGCCCGCCCGCTCCAGGCCGGCGTTGCGGGCCCGGCCGAGACCGACGTTCTCCGGCAGGTGCAGCGCCCGCACCCGCGGGTCGCGCGCGGCGTACTCGTCGAGGATCGCGCCGCAGCCGTCGGGCGAGCGGTCGTCGACGGCGACCACCTCGAAGTCGCCGTACGACTGCCCGAGCACCGAGTCGAGGCACTCGCGCAGGTAGCCCTGCACCTTGAAGACGGGGACGATGATGCTGAAGCGGGGCACGGCTGACGTCAGCTCCTTACGAGGGGGGAGGCGGCCGGGGCCGGGACGCGCTCCGCGAGCGGGAGAACGGGCGGGATCGACTCGGGCGGCTCGCCGAGCAGCACCCGGCGCACGACCCGTTCGGCGGCGCGCCCGTCGTCGAACTGGCAGAACCGCTCCCGGAAGGCGGCCCGCGCCGCGGCGGCCTCCGGCCCCGCCCAGGAACCGTCGGCGAAGACCCGCGCCAGCTCCCCGGGCGTGCGGGCCACCGCGCCCGGCGGGCTCTCCATCAGGTCGAAGTAGACGCCGCGGGTCTCCCGGTAGACGTCCCAGTCGTCCGCGTAGACCACGATCGGCCGGTCCAGGTTGGCGTAGTCGAACATGATCGACGAGTAGTCGGTGATCAGCGCGTCGGCGGCCAGGCACACGTCCTCGGAGGAGCGGTGCGAGGACACGTCAATGATGCGGCTGACGCGGCCTTCCCTGCCGCCCCGGCCGGCGTCCGGACGGCCGCCGCGGTCGTAGAAGTAGTGGGCGCGCAGCAGCACGACGACGTTCTCGCCGGCCGCCTCGCAGAACGCCTCCAGGTCCAGGCCCGTCTCGAAGCCGGTGCGGTAGTCGCGGTGGGTGGGCGCGTACAGGACGGCCGTGCTGCCCTCCGGCACGCCCAGCTCCCGGCGCACGCGCGCCACGTCGTCCGCCGTCGCCGTGCAGTAGACGTCGTTGCGCGGATAGCCGTACTCCAGGGTCTCGTGCGCGCCGGGGAAGGCCCGCTCCCACATCTCGGTGGAGTGGCGGTTGGAGGTGAGGTTGTAGTCCCAGCGGTCCACCCGGGCCAGCAGCCTGGCGAAGCTGCCGGTCGCCGCCGCGACCACGGGGTACGCCACCTGGTCGACGCCCATCTTCTTCAGCGGGGTGCCGTGCTGGGTCTGCACGTGCACGCTGCCGGGCCGTTTGACGACGGCGTCCGCGAAGTTGGCGTTGTTGACGAGGTAGGTGGCGCGGGCCAGCACCTCCCAGTACCGGCGGCTGCCGATCACCGCGTACTCGACGTCCGCCGGCATGGTGTGCGCCTGGTCCGCCTCCACCAGCCACACCCCGCGGATGTGCGGGGCCAGTTGGCGCGCCTTGGCGTGGATCGCCGCCGGGCTGCACGCGTAACCGCGGCCCCAGTAGGCGCAGTACACCGCCAGGTGGGGGTCCAGAGGGCGGCGCAGGGCGCGCGCGTAGCGCAGGCGGGTGCGCAGCCCCTTCGGGCGCGGCAGGCGCTCCCGCGCCACGGCCGCCGCCCGGTTGACGGAGCGCAGGGTGCGGAAGGCCGTGTACGCCCCCGCCGCGAGCAGCCGGTGCTGCACGCCGACGCTGCCGCCCGGCGGGCGGAATCCGGCCGGGCGGTGGCGCCGGTAGAGCCTGCTCGCCCGCCGGAAGAAGGCCCGGCGTCTGGCCGGCAGTCGCCCGGGATGCGCGGCGGTCTTCAGGACCGCGGCGAAGAGCTGCGCGAACAGGGGCCCCGACCGCTCGGCCGGCAGGCCCAGTTCGGCGGCCCGGGTGAGCACCAGGTCGGTCTGGTCGAGGAGTTCGAAGTGGTGCTCGCCCGGCCGGGCCGACCGGCTGCCCTGCCGCCGCACCAGGTGCCGCACCACGACCCGGCGCAGCACCGCGATCCGCTCGGCGTGCAGCGCGACCAGCCCGCAGAAACCCACGTCGGTGAAGTGACCGCCCGGGAAGCGGAGTTCGCGTTCGAGGAGGAAGCCGCGGCGGTGGGCGGCGCTCCACGCCGGCAGTCGCACCCCGGTCAGCTGCGGCACCTGGCCGGGAGCGAAGGCGCCGTCCGGCACCGTCCGCGGCCACAGCAGCGCGGCCGGGTTGGTGGGCTCGCCCTCCCACCACGGGGCCCGCTCGTGCTCGAAGTACAGCACGTCCACGTCACCGGTGTCCGCCAGCCGGGCGTCGAGCGCCGTCAGCGCGCCCGGTACGAGGGTGTCGTCGCCGTCGAGGAACAGCACGTACGCGCCGGTCGCCGCCCGCATGCCGGTGTTGCGCGCCCCGGCCAGGCCGGCCGACGGGGGCGAGTGCACCGGGACCACCCGGGAGTCCCGCGCGGCGTACCGGGCGGCGACGTCCGCCGCGGGCGAGCCGGGGGCGTCGCAGACCGGGATCAGCTCGACGTCGCCGAAGGGCTGCGCGAGGACCGAGTCCAGCGCCTGGGACAGCCGGCCCGCCACACCGTGGGACGGGACGATGATGCTGAAGCGGGGCATTCTGATCTTCCTGTCGATGTTCTGCACGGGCTCGGGCGCCTCGGGCGGCGCGGCCTCGCCCCGGACGCCCGGCGGGACGTCGGCTGGGCGGCCTGCTCGGGGTGGGCCGCGACGGACTGGAGGGCATGCGAACTTCCCGGAGTGACAACGGCGTTCAGAGGCTGTCGGTGACGGTCAGCGGGCCGGCCGGTTGCGGCACCGTGGTCTGCGGGGCGCGCGCGGGGGCCGCCGCCGACGGTACCGGGCGGCGCTCGGCGAGCGGCACGACCGGCGGCAGGTCCGCCCCGCGCTCACCCAGCACCACGTGCCGGACCACGCGCTCGGCGGCGCGCCCGTCGTCGTACGGGCAGAAGCGCTCCCGGAAGGCCGAGCGCAGCCGCGCCGAGCGGGCGTCGTGCCAGCGTCCGGCGGCGAAGATCTCGATCAGCTCGTCCTCGCCGCGGACGACCGGGCCCGGCGGGGCGTCACGCAGGTCGAAGTAGGCGCCGCTGGACGCCTCGAACGCCTCCCAGTCCGCGGCGTGGACCACGATCGGCCGGTCCAGGCCGGCGTAGTCGAACATGATCGACGAGTAGTCGGTGACCAGGGCGTCCGAGGCGAGACAGACGTCCTCGACGCTCGGGTGGCCGGTGACGTCGATGATCCGCGCGTCCCGCGGCAGGGGGCCGGTGTGCCGGGGGTGGGCGCGCAGCAGGACGACGAACCGCGGCCCGAGCCGGCGCGCGACGCGCTCCACGTCCAGGGCCGGCCGCTGGGTGCGCCGGTGGTCGCGGCAGGTGGGCGCGTACAGGACCGCCACCGCGTCCCCGGGGATGCCGAACAGCTCGCGCAGCCGTGCCACGTCCGCCGGGGTCGCGCGCTGGAAGACGTCGTTGCGCGGGGCGCCGTACTCCAGTGTGGTGTAGGCGCCCGGGAAGACGCGTTCGAAGGTCAGGGTGGAGTGGCGGTTGGCGGACAGCACGTAGTCCCAGGTGTCGACGGTCCGCAGCAGGGCGGCGAAGTCCGTGTCGCGGGCGGCCGCCGGGAGCTCCTGGAGGTCGAGGCCCCGGTGCCTGAGCGGGGTGCCGTGCCCGGCCCGCACCAGGATCTGGCCGGGGCGTTTGACCAGGCGCCGGTCGAGGCCGGCGTCGTCGACGAGGTACTTGGAGCGGGCGAGCGCCGTGAAGTACGCGGCCGTGTCCGGGCCGACCCGCGGGTCCGCGCCGGGGGCGGGGCGCCGGTGCCCGGGGCGGGCGACCCACGTGGTGCGGATGTGCGGCGCCAGGGTGCGGAACGCCTCCTCCAGCGCGCCCGTGTCGCAGCCGTGGCCGCGGCCGACGGAGGTGGAGAAGACGGCACGGTCGGCGCGCAGCGGCAGGCACCGCTGGAGGCGGTAGTGCAGCCGGAGGACGCCCGCGCGCACCGACCTGAGCAGGCGCGCGGCGAGCTTGCCGGTCCTGCGGTGCGCCGCGGACGCCAGCCGCAGGGCGCGGTAGGTGCGGTGCAGGCCCCAGCGGACCAGGGCGTGGCGCAGCGGGACCGGGCCGCGGGGGCCGCCGGGAACCCCGTAACGGCGGTAGTGGGCGCGGGCCTTGCGCAGGAACTCGGCGCGGGCCTCGCGCGGCAGCCGGTCGCGCCGGGAGAACACCACGATCAGGTGGTCGACCATGCGGCGGAACAACACCGGCCGCCAGCAGGCCAGTTCGGGCCGCCGTTCGAGGTAGGCGAAGACGCGGTCGTACTGCTCGAAGACGTCGAAGTGCCGGCGGCTGGTGGTGCCGAGGATGTTGCCCCGGCGGCGCTGCCGGTAGTGGACGCACACCCGGTCGAGCGTGGCGAGCGACTCGGCCGCCATCAGCGCCGGGAACGTCCACGGGGTGTCCTCGTAGTAGCCGGGCGGGAAGGCGAGCGCCTCGCGCTCGACGAACTCCCGCTTGTACGCCTTGTTCCAGGCGACCATCAGCAGGCGCAGCAGGCCCGGCCGGTCCGCCAGCCGGAAGGGTGCCGGGCCCTGCTCGGTGAGCTGGGCGGCGGCCTGGTTGCGGACGGTCTCACCGGTCCAGAAGGTGCGCGCGTAGTCGTAGACCAGCACGTCCGGGTCGCCCGTCTCCTCCAGCCGGTCGGCGATCGCCCGCAGCGCGTCCGGGGCGAGGGTGTCGTCGCCGTCCAGGAACACCACGTAGTCGCCGGCCGCCCGCGCCAGCCCCGCGTTGCGGGCGGGGCCGAGTCCCCCGTTCTCGGGCAGGTGCACGGGGCACACGCGCGGGTCGCGCCGCGCGAACTCGTCGATGATCTCGCCGCAGGCGTCCGGCGAGCGGTCGTCCACCGCGATCACCTCGAGATCGGGGTACGACTGGGTCAGCACCGATTCCAGGCATGCGTGCAGGTACGCCTGAACCTCGTACGCGGGGACGATGACACTGAACCTGGGCAAGGCACATCCAAGTTGGCTCGGCGCGGGGGGTTCTGCCCAGGAACGGCCGATGGAGTGACCTGGTTACGGTTTGTACGGCAAACGGGGGATGCCAGGTGAACGAGCGGGGGCGGGGCCGTGACGGCCCCGCCCCCTCGGGCGTTGTTCACGGAGTCACTTGACGGCGCCGGCCATCACGCCGGAGACGAACTGCCGCTGGAAGGCGAAGAACACGGCCAGCGGGATCACCATCGAGATGAACGCGCCGGGCGCCAGCACGTCGACGTTGTTGCCGAACTGCCGCACCTGGGTCTGCAGGGCGACCGTGATGGGCTGGGTGCCCGCCTTGGTGAACACCAGGGCGACCAGCATGTCGTTCCACACCCACAGGAACTGGAAGATGCCCAGGCTCGCGATCGCGGGCCCGCCGAGCGGCATCACCACGCGGGCGAACAGGCGCAGTTCGCCCGCCCCGTCGAGCCGGGCCGCCTCCAGCAGCTCCCGCGGGATCTCCGCGAAGAAGTTCCGCAGCAGGAACACCGCGAACGGCAGGCCGAAGCCCACGTGGAACAGGATCACCCCGAGGATCGTCCCGAACAGGCCGATGTTGCCGAAGAGTTCGGCGATCGGGATCAGCGCCACCTGCACCGGCACCACCAGCAGGCCGACCACGCCCAGGAACCACCAGTCGCGGCCCGGGAACTCCATCCACGCGAAGGCGTAGCCCGCGAGGGCGCCGATGACGACGACCAGGACCGTCGCCGGGACGGTGATCCAGACCGTGTTCAGCAGCGCGTCGGTGATGTCGCTGTTGTCGAGCAGTTTCTGGTAGCTGTCGAAGGTGATCTGCGAGGGCTCGCTGAACACGTTCCACCAGCCGTTCGCCGCCATGTCCTCGGGGGAGCGCAGCGACGACAGCAGCAGACCGATCGTCGGGACCAGCCAGAACAGGGCCACGACCAGGAGGAAGGCGCGCAGCACGCCGCCGCTGACCGCGCCCGCGAGCCGCGAGCCGAGCGACTCGCGCGCGTCGGCGGGCCGGACCGGCCCGGTGGGCGCCACCTCGGGGAGACTTCCGGCCTCCGCGGTCATCGCCGCACCTCCCGTCGCAGCCTGCGGACGTTGAACAGCATCACCGGGATGACGAGCAGCAGCAGGAACACCGAGATCGCGCTGGCGATGCCGGGCTGGTCCTCGGAGAAGCCCTTCCGGTACAGCTCCAGGGCCAGCACGTTGGCGTCGTCCTGGGAGCTGTTCGGGGCGATGATGAAGATCAGGTCGAAGATCTTCAGTACGTTGATCATCAGGGTGACGACGACGACCGCGAGGACCGGCGCCAGCAGCGGCACGGTGATCCGGCGGAACACCTGCCACTCGCCCGCGCCGTCGACGCGGGCCGCCTCCAGCAGTTCACGCGGGATGCCCGCGAGCCCGGCCGCGATCAGGACCATCGCGAAGCCCGCCCACATCCACACGTAACTGCCGATGATCGCCGGTGTGACCAGCGACGGGCCGAGCCAGTCCAGGCCGTTGTACGGCTCCTGGAAGTTGGACGCGGGCAGCCGCAGGTGCGCCCCGTCGGCCTTCGCGGGCAGCGTGAAGGTGCCGTCGTCCGCGGCCTTCGCCGTCGCCACGACCTTGCCGTCCCTGACGGCCTCGATCCTCATGCCGGGATAGCCCAGCTCGGCGGCGTCGACGGCGCCGAGCTCGCCGACGCCCTTGCCGCGGGTGAAGTCCTGCCAGGTGGTGCCGGTGATCTTCCCCGGGGCGGGCTTCGCCCGTACGGCGTTCTTCGCGCTGCCCGGCATCTGGTCGGGGGCGACGCCGACCAGCGGGAGGGCGACCCAATCGCCGGTGCGGACGGCCGCCTTGGTGACGAAGCCGCCGCCCTGGGGGGTCAGCGGCGACTCGCGGCCCGGGTGCGCCTTCGGGAACGCGGACGACTCGGCGAAGGTGTCGTGCACCCCGACCCACACCGCGTTCGCCACGCCCTTGTCGGGGTCCTGGTCGTAGACCAGGCGGAAGATGATGCCGGCCGCCAGCATCGAGATCGCCATCGGCATGAAGACGACCAGCTTGAACGCCGTGCCCCAGCGCACCCGTTCGGTGAGCACCGCGAAGACCAGGCCGAGCGCGGTCGCCACGGCGGGCGCGAACACCACCCAGACGATGTTGTTCTTCAGGGCGGTGCGGATGCCGTCGTCGGTGAACAGGGCCCGGTAGTTGTCGAATCCGGCGAAGCCGTCGCCGGAGGCGTTGTAGAAGCTGCGGACGACGGAGTACCCGATCGGGTAGACCACGAGCGCGCCGAGCAGCACCAGGGCGGGCAGCAGGAAGAGCGCTGCCACCGTCCTGCGGGTGCCGGTCACACTCTTGCGCGGACGGGGAGCGGAGGGTGTCGCCGTGTTCTCGGCGACACCCTCCGCGGCGGCCGGCGTCATCGCCGGCTCCACCCCACTGTGACGTCTCCGGTCATCGCCCGGTCAGCCTCCGTACGCCTTCGCCGCGTCCGCCTCGAGCTTCGCCTGCGCGCCCGCCACGTCCTTGGGGTTCTTCAGGAAGTCCTGGAGGTCCTTCCACTCGCCCTTGCCGGGCGTGCCGCCGAAGGACTGCGGGGCCTGGTCGGACATGTCGAAGCGGAAGTCGTCGCCGGCCGCGACGAGCGCCTTGGCGATCTTCTGCTGGACCGGGTTCGGATACGCCGAGTTCGGCACGTTCTTGTTCGGCGAGAGGTAGCCGCCCAGCTTGGCCTGGATGGTCGCCGCGTCGGGCGAGGCCAGGAAGGTGACCAGGGCCTGCGCGGCCTTGGAGTCCTTCAGGATCACGGCCGCGTCGCCGCCGGAGACCACCGGCGGGGTGTCACCGACCGCCGGGAACGGGAACACCTTCGCATCGGTGCCGACCTGCGCCTTGGTCTCCTGGATGTTGACCTGCACGAAGTCGCCCTCGTAGACCATGGACGCCTTGGGCTGGGTGCCGCCGGTGAAGGTCTGCGTGACGGAGGCGGGGAACTCCGTCTGCAGCGCACCGGAGCTGCCGCCCGCCACGTAGTCCTTCTTGCCCCAGATCTGGGCGAGCGTGGTCAGGGCCTCCTTCACGGAGGGGTCCGTCCACTTGATCTTGTGCTGGGCGAGCTGGTCGTACTTCTCCGGGCCCGCCTGGGAGAGGTAGACGTTCTCGAACCAGTCGGTCAGCGGCCAGCCGTCCGCGCCGGCGACGGAGAACGGCGTCACGCCGGAGTCGTAGACGGTCTGCGCGGTGCTCAGCAGTTCCTTCCACGTCTTCGGCTCGGAGGCGCCCGCGTTCTCGAAGACCTTGGCGTTGTACCAGATCAGCGACTTGTTGGCGGCCTTGTAGTAGGCGCCGTACTGCTTGCCGTCGACCTTGCCGATGTCCTGCCAGCCCTGGGCGTAGTTCTTCTTCAGCTCCGCGACGGCCTCGGCGCCGAGGGGCTTGGCCCAGCCCTTGTCGACGGCCTGCTTGATGGCGCCCGGCTGCGGCAGCAGCGCGACGTCCGGCGGCTGCCCGCCCGCGATCTTCGAGCCGAGGAAGTTGATGATCGGGTCTTGCGCGGGCACGAAGGTGACCTTGGCGCCCGTGCGCCTCTCGAATTCGGCCAGGACCTTCTTGAAGTTCTTCTGCTCGCCGCCGGTCCAGACGGCGGCGACCTCCAGGCTCGCGCCGTTCAGCTTCGGGAGGGTGACGGTGGAGCCCGTCTCCTTGCCGCCGCCTGTGTCGTCCTTGCCCTTGTCGTTGTCGTCGCCGCCGCAGGCGGTGAGCGACAGTGTGAGCGCCCCTAAGAGGAGCGCGGCGGCCGTCCTCGTGGCC
This sequence comes from Streptomyces sp. H51, assembly GCF_035656535.1. NCBI lineage: Bacteria > Bacillati > Actinomycetota > Actinomycetes > Kitasatosporales > Streptomycetaceae > Streptomyces > Streptomyces sp. H51. The sequence continues at coordinate 371,627 of NZ_JAYMHD010000020.1, read as the reverse complement.
CTGCCTGACCGGTTCCTGCTCGTGCTGTGCATTCACTGCCCCGTTCTTCGATCTTCGTCGAACGACCGAGCGCTGTCCCGTCCGTCTGGTCTACGCCCGTGCGCAGGGGGCGGCAAGAGCGCCTCCCGTGTCAACCGGCGATTCGTGACCGCGTCGTGACCGGGAGTGGGGGCGGGGCGTGGGGGCGGGGCGGATGGGTGTGCGGGCGGGGCGCGGGCGGGGCGCGGGACGGCGTGGCCGCGCCCGGCGGGCGCGCCGCGGGCCGGGCGGGCGTCGGGCGGGGTGCGGCGGGCGTTGGGCGGTGTGCGGACGTACGGAACGGCTGCGGACGTACGGAACGGGTGCGGGCCGTGTCGCCCCGCTCGCCGCCACTGAGCGTCCCGGCCGGCCGTCGTCCCGATCGACGGCCGGAACGGCGTGGCCGCGCCGACGGGCGCGCCGAGGGCCCGGGCGGGTCCGGACGCGGGCCCGACGGGCGCGCCGAGGGCGGGGCGGGTGTCGGGCGGGGGTGTGAACGGCCGTTGGGGTTACAGCAATGACGGGACGTGTGCTGCCGAGACCTCCCGGGCGGCCCTCTCCAGCGCGCTGGCCAGCAGGGCGAGGTCCGTCGGGCCGTTGCCCAGTTCCCGTACGGGGCGGCGGGCGGGCGGGTCGCCCATGCGCTGCCAGTCCAGGGGGACGACCGTCGGGCGCAGCGTCGCCGTGCGGGGTATGCGGCCCGTCACCCGGCCGCCCTGGAAGGCCGTGGCCGGCCGTTCGTCCGCCCAGGTCAGGCGGCCCCGCCCGGGAGCCGGCTGGTCCGGTCCCGCGCCGGGCGCGTCGAGCGTCACGCGCAGGGTGGCCCGGCGGACCGGTTCGGTCTCCGCGGTACGGCCGCCCGGCCCGGCCGCCGTCACCAGGTGCACGCCGAGCCGCTCGCCCTCCCGGGCCACCGCCTCCAGCGCCCGCATCACCGAACCGGCCGCCGGCCGGCCGGGTGAACCCAGCGCGGGGGACACGAGGGCGTCCAGGTCGTCGACGACCACGACCAGCCGGGGCAGCGGGGGCGGCGCGTCCTCCGCCCGCCGGCGGGCGGCCGCCGGGCGCAGCCGCAGGGTCGAGCTGGGCGGGGTGTCCAGGTCGGCGGCCCCGGCCCCGGACGGGCCGGCGGCCCGGCCGCCGGCCGCCAGGGCTGCCGCGCCGGGTGCCACCGCGGCGGCGCCGGGCGTCACCGCCGCGGTGCCGGGCGCGGCGGCGGGTGCGCCGCGGGTCACCGCCGCGCGCTGGGGGACGATCCGGCCCGCCGCGGCCCGCCCGGCGTGCCACTCCGCGAAGTCGCAGCGGCCCAGCAGTTCCGCCCGCCGCTTCAGCTCGGCGCTCAGGGACTGCGCGAACTCCCGCATCCGGACGGGGTCGTTGGCGGTGAGGTGGGTGGTGACGTGCGGGACGTCCGTGCAGACGCGCAGGCCCTCGCCGGTCCCGCCGGGCGCGCCCGCGCCGTCCCGCCCGTCTATCAGGACGATGCCCAGCCGGTCGGGGCGTTCGGCGGCGGCGAGCGAGGCCACCACGGCCCGCAGCAGTTCCGTGCGTCCGCTGCCCGCCGGTCCCTCGACCAGCAGGTGCGGCCCGTCCGCCGCGAGATCCGCGCAGACCGGCCCGCGCGGACCGGCGCCGAGCACGGCCCACGCCCGCCCGCCGAGCGAATCCGCGTCGTCCGCCGCGTCCGCCCAGCGCGCCATCAGCGACGCCGGGGTGGCCCGGGCCAGCCCCAGCTCGTCCAGCAGCCGGGCCGCCTGGGGCAGCGGCACGGACACCCGCGGGTGCCGTTCGGCCGGGGAACCGTCCGGCCGCAACGGCGCCAGCGCCCGCGCGAACCGCTCCGCCCAGGCGAGCGACACGGCGTCCACGGCGGCCGTCGTGCCGGGGCCCACGGGCCCCGCGTGCGGCGGGGCGGCCGCGACGGAGCGGCCCACGGCACCGGAGCCGGAGCCGGTACCGAGGCCGGGAGCGGGGCGGCCGGCGGCGGCCGGAGCGGTCCGGGCCACGCGCATCAGGCGCAGCGCCGTGGCCACGTCGCCGCTGAGCAGCGCGACCGCGCCGCAGTCCCGGAACGCCGGGGCCACCGCGCACGCCGCCTCGTAGGTCTCCGTGACCGGCGCCGCGGGCGGCGCGGACTCCGTCTCGGCGAGACACACGACGTGTATCCCGGCCGCCGGTCCCGCCAGGGCCAGCCGCGACACCGCCTCGCGCACGGCGCTGCTTCCGGGGTCGCCGTCCACGACCACCACGGTGTACGGCCCGGTGAAGCGGTCCGCCCCGTCCTCGTCGTCGTCCCGGGCCCAGGAGGGGCGCCGGGCGGCGGCGCGGGAGGCGGCGGGGAGCCCGGGGGCCGGGACACCCGGACGGGCGTCCGTCGACCGGTCCTCCAGGCGCCGGAGCAGTTCGTCGGTGCGCGCCGCGGCCTGGTCGTGGTCGTAGGCGAGCAGGAGACGGCAGTCCTGGCCGTGCGCGGGACGCGCATGGGGGAGCCAGCCGAGCCAGGACCACTCCGCGGCGCGCTCCTGCACGGGGCGGGAGCGGTCCGCGCTGATCAGGACGATCTCCAGCAGTTCGGGGGAGTGCAGCGCGGCGAGCTGGGCCACCACCGCGCGGGCCAGCCCGGACAGACGCGTGCGGGGGCCGGCCAGCCCCAGGGCGCCGGCCTCGCGCAGGTTCGCGGTCACCGGCACGGCGGGCAGCAGGCCGGAGCCGTCGGGCGCCAGCCGGTCGGCCGTGCCGAGCCGCACGGTCAGGGTCTCCGGGTGTCCCGGCCCGCGCTCCCACAGCCGAGGGCCGGGACCGAGCGCCGTCAGCAGCAGCGCCGCCGGGTCCGGCCAGGTCTCCGGCAGCCGGGAACCGCCGGCGGGCGGGGACGCCGCCGCGCCGGGGGCGTCCTGGGCGCCGTACGCCCCGTCGGCCGCCGCGGCCTGCTCGCCGCGCCCGCCGGCCAGCCGCCGGGCCCATGCCGTGAGCCCGCCGCGCCTGCGGGCGCCCTGGGCGGCCGTGCCGCCCCGCGCGCGTGCGCCGTCCTCCACCGAGCCGTGGTCCACCGAGCCGTGGGCCGCCGAGCCGTGGGCCGCCGAGCCGTAGCCCGTCGCGCCGTGGCCCATCGAGCCGTCGTCCGCCGAGCCGTAGCCCGTCGCGCCGTCGTCGGGGCCGCGACCGTGGGCGGCCGGCGCGGCGGGGTTCCGGGCGACCGCGCCCGGATGACCGGCATGGCCGGCGTGCGTGTCCCCGGCCATGTAGCGGGTCGGTCCGGACGGTGGCGGCGGCGGGCTGCTCTCGATCCGCGGCGCCCCGCCCTGCTCCGGCACCACCGGGGCGTGCCCCAGGGCGCCCGGCGCCTCCCGCGGGACCCCGGACGTGTCTCCGCCGTCCGCCACGCGCGCGTGGGACCCCGCCGGGGCCTGCCCGGCGGCGCCGTCCGGGTTCGAGCCGCCCGGCGCCGTCCGGTCCGCCCCGGAGGGCACCCGTATGTGGCCCTCCCCGTCCGGTGCGGTCACCAGCCGCTCCTGCGGCCGCGCGGCGGGGGCGACCCGCAGGGCCGACTCGCCGATCCGCAGCAGCCCGCCCGGGGTGAAGGGCACCGGGCGGGCGTCCACGCGGGAGCCGTCCAGGACCGTGCCGTTGGTGGAGCCGAGGTCGGCGACCGAGACGCGGCCGTCGGCGGCGACCGTGACCGCGCAGTGCAGCCGGGAGACGTCCGGGTCGTCGAGCGGGACGTCGGCGTCGGCGGAGCGGCCGATGCGGATCTCCCCGCCGTGCAGCAGGTGCACCCCGCCCGCGTCGGGCCCGGCGACCACGTGCAGCTGGGTCGGGGCGTCGGCCGGCTCCGGGTGCGGCCCGGGATCGGCCGGGGCGCCCAGGGACAGCACCGCGCCGTCGGTCAGCGGGGGCTCGCCGAGGGTGCTGCGGCGGTCGTCGAGGCGCTCCGCGCCCGCGTACAGCACGGGGGCGCCGCCGGACGCGGCCGCGCTCCCGTCGCCGGAGACCGCCGAGGCCAGCGCCGACGCGACCGCGGCCAGGGCCGTGCCGGCGGGCGCCGTGACCAGTACGTCGCGGCTCGCGGTGCGGCCCCGGGCCCGGTCGGGCGGGCCCAGCGGGTCAACGACGGTCAGCCGGATCTGCATCGCCGTCAGCGGTCCCTTCTGCGCGGGCGCGGACTTCCCCCCACCCCGCACGAGCACATCGGCCAGTACTGCAGGCATCCTCGCACCTGTGGCCGACAACACGCCCGCCGCCGGAGGGCAAGTGATCTTGATTGGTCGGCTCTGCCCGCAAAAGTGCCTGACAGCCGCCCTCCCGATGGCCGCTTGAGATCGGTCACGACCGTTTCCGGCAACCGAGGGACCGGGTCGAGCGTCTTTCCTTCGCACAGGCGCGGGAATCTCGTACGCGAGACGCTTGGGCGACGACAGCCGGTGGCGCCCTCCGCGCCATTACAGTGGGTCGGAACGTAAGCAAGCAGCAGGGAGCCCATGACGTGCGGCCGGTAGGGAGCAAGTACCTGCTCGAGGAACCGCTCGGACGCGGCGCCACGGGCACCGTCTGGCGAGCCCGCCAGCGCGAGACCGCGGGGGCCGAGGCCGCCGTGCCGGGCCAGCCCGGCGAGACGGTCGCCATCAAGGTCCTCAAGGAGGAGCTGGCGAGCGACCCGGACATCGTGATGCGCTTCCTCAGGGAGCGCTCCGTCCTGCTGCGCCTGACCCACCCGAACATCGTCCGGGTCCGCGACCTGGTCGTCGAGGGCGACCTGCTGGCGCTGGTCATGGACCTCGTCGACGGCCCCGACCTGCACCGCTACCTGCGCGAGAACGGTCCCCTCACCCCCGTGGGCGCCGCCCTGCTCACCGCCCAGATCGCCGACGCGCTCGCCGCCAGCCACGCGGACGGAGTGGTCCACCGCGACCTCAAGCCCGCCAACGTCCTGCTGGCGCAGGGCGGCGGCCAGATGCACCCGATGCTGACCGACTTCGGCATCGCGCGCCTCGCCGACTCCCCGGGCCTGACCCGCACCCACGAGTTCGTCGGCACGCCCGCGTACATCGCGCCGGAGTCCGCCGAGGGCCGCCCGCAGACCTCCGCCGTCGACGTCTACGGCGCCGGCATCCTGCTGTACGAGCTGGTCACCGGGCGCCCGCCGTTCGCCGGCGCCACCGCCCTGGAGGTGCTGCACCAGCACCTCAGCGCCGAACCGCGCCGCCCCTCCACGGTCCCCGACCCGCTGTGGACGGTCATCGAGCGCTGCCTGCGCAAGAATCCCGACGAACGGCCCGGCGCCGAGAACCTCGCCCGCGGCCTGCGCGTCGTCGCCGAGGGCGTCGGCGTCCACGCGAGCAGCGCCCAGATCGCCGCCGCGGACGCCGTCGGGAGCCTGCTGGTCCCCGACTCCTCCCCGGCCGCCGTCCCCGGCTCGGCGGACGCGACGCAGGTGCTGCAGCACGGCGCGGGCGCCTTCGACCCGAACGCCGCGACCAGCGTCCTGCCGCACACCGGCGCCCCCGGCCCGGCGGGCGCCGCGGACCCCACCGCGGTGCTGCCGCAGACCGGCGCCGCCGACCCCACGGCCGTCCTGCCGCCGGTACCGCAGGGGCAGCCGGACCGGTCGTCCGGCGACCCGGAGCAGCCGCACCCCTGGCAGAGTCAGCTGCGAGCCGCCCGCGACCGCAACGAGCAGACCCAGGTGCAGTACCTCGACCCCGGCGAGGATCCGCTGCGCCGCCGCCCGCAGCGCCAGGTCGCGCGCCCGCAGCAGCAGCCGCAGCCCCAGCAGCGCCCGCAGCAGCGGGCCCCGCAGTCCGGCGCGGGCTACGGCTACCCGCACCAGCCGCAGCAGTACGCCGGCCCGCCGCAGCAGTACGCCGCCCCGCCGCAGCACCAGCAGCAGCCGCAGCGGTACGCGCCGGAGCCGCAGCGGCCCGCCCGTGAGCCCCGTGAGCCCCGGCAGCCGCGGCAGCGCAGCGCCAACCCGATGAAGATCCCCGGCCTCGGCTGCCTGAAGGGGTGCCTGTTCACCATCGTCATCCTGTTCGTGGCGAGCTGGCTGATCTGGGAACTGAGCCCGCTGCAGGACTGGATCGGTACCGGCAAGGGCTACTTCGCGCAGCTCAAGGACTGGTTCGACACCGTTTCCGGGTGGATCGGCGACCTGGGGAGCTCGACCTCGGGCAACGGCGCCTGACACCCCGGGCGCACGGCGCCGGTCCGGGATGCGCCGGACCGGGGTCGGCCCGTGGCGGGGTGCGCTCGTCCGGTGGAGTCGTTCCGGGATGAGTCGTTCCGGGATGAGTCGTTCCGGGGAGTGCCGGTCCGGGGAGTGCCGGGCCGAGGACGCGTCGGACTGGGGATTTGTCGACTTCTGGCGGGTGATTTCCGTCTCCGCGGTGAAGGCCGGCTCCCCGGACGCGTAGTTTTGGCGACAACACGCGTCGGTAGGAGCAGTCTTGGCACGGAAGATCGGCAGCCGGTACACCGCCAACCAGATCCTGGGACGGGGCAGCGCCGGCACGGTGTGGCTGGGCGAGGGGCCGGACGGTCCCGTCGCCGTCAAGCTGCTGCGCGAGGACCTCGCCTCCGACCAGGAGCTGGTCGGACGCTTCGTGCAGGAGCGCACCGCGCTGCTCGGTCTGGAGGACCCCCACATCGTCTCGGTCCGCGACCTGGTCGTGGACGGCAACGACCTCGCGCTCGTCATGGACCTGGTCCGCGGCACCGACCTGCGCACCCGCCTCGACCGCGACCGGCGGCTCGCGCCGGAGGCGGCGGTCGCGATCGTCGCCGACGTCGCCGACGGGCTCGCCGCGGCGCACGCGGCCGGCGTCGTGCACCGGGACGTGAAGCCGGAGAACGTGCTCCTCGACATGCAGGGCCCGCTGGGCCCGGGAGGCGCCCACCCCGCGCTGCTGACCGACTTCGGAGTGGCGAAGCTCATCGACTCCCCCCGCCGGACCCGCGCGACGAAGATCATCGGCACTCCGGACTACCTGGCGCCGGAGATCGTGGAGGGCCTGCCCCCGCGGGCGGCCGTCGACATCTACGCCCTCGCCACGGTCCTGTACGAGCTGCTGGCGGGCTTCACGCCGTTCGGCGGCGGTCACCCCGGCGCGGTGCTGCGCCGCCACGTCACGGAGACGGTGGCCCCGCTGCCCGGCATCCCGGACGAGCTGTGGCAGCTGATCGTGCAGTGCCTGGCCAAGGCGCCCGCCTCGCGGCTGCGCGCCTCGGAGCTCGGCACCCGGCTGCGCGAGCTGCTGCCGATGCTCGCGGGGATGCCACCGCTGGACGTGGACGAGCCGGACGTGGAACCCGCCCCGGAGGACGACCCGCCGCCGGAGCCGGTGTCCGCGGCAGGGAAGCGCCGCGGCGCGGTGCCGCTGGTCCCGGGCTCCAGGCCGGCCGACTCCAACCGGGACACGCACACCTCGATGCGCGTGCCGGCGCCGGACGAGCTGGCCGGCGGCGCCCGCGGCACGGCCCGGGTGCCCAGGGCCGCCGGGGCGCCGCGTCCCGGCTCGGCGAGGCACCGGGCGATCGCCCGGCGGCGCCGGATCGCCCTCGGGGCGGCGGCCCTGGTCCTGGCCGCGGCGGCCGGGGTCGGCACCTGGCTGGCCACGTCCGGCGACGACGCGGGCGCCGCCCCGCGCGACCCGGGGACCTCGGCGCCGGCCGCCCCGTGACCGGCGGGGTTCGGGTGCGCCGTGGTCACCGGCGTTCCCCGGTTGGCGGAGCCGTTACGCTGGAGGCGTGGCAGTCGTCGATGTATCCGAAGAGCTAAAGTCCCTCTCCTCGACCATGGAGTCGATCGAGGCCGTTCTGGACCTCGACAGGCTGAGGGCAGACATCGCCGTGCTCGAGGAGCAGGCGGCCGCGCCGTCCCTGTGGGACAACCCGGACGAGGCGCAGAAGATCACCAGCAAGCTGAGCCATCTCCAGGCCGAGGTCAGGAAGGCCGAAGCGCTGCGCGGGCGGATCGACGATCTCTCGGTGCTCTTCGAGATGGCCGAGGAGGAGGACGACCCGGACACCCGCGCCGAGGCCGAGTCCGAGCTCGCCGCCGTCAAGAAGGCGCTGGACGAGATGGAGGTCCGCACCCTGCTCAGCGGGGAGTACGACGCCCGTGAGGCGCTCGTGAACATCCGCGCCGAGGCCGGCGGCGTCGACGCCGCCGACTTCGCCGAGAAGCTCCAGCGGATGTACCTGCGCTGGGCCGAGCGCCACGGCTACAAGACCGAGGTCTACGAGACGTCGTACGCCGAGGAGGCCGGCATCAAGTCGACCACCTTCGCCGTGCAGGTGCCGTACGCCTACGGCACGCTCTCCGTGGAGCAGGGCACGCACCGGCTGGTGCGCATCTCGCCCTTCGACAACCAGGGCCGCCGCCAGACCTCCTTCGCGGGCGTCGAGGTGCTCCCGGTGGTCGAGCAGACCGACCACATCGAGATCGACGAGTCCGAGCTGCGCGTGGACGTCTACCGCTCCTCCGGTCCCGGCGGCCAGGGCGTGAACACCACCGACTCCGCGGTGCGCCTCACCCACCTCCCCACCGGCATCGTCGTCTCCTGCCAGAACGAGCGGTCGCAGATCCAGAACAAGGCCACCGCGATGAACGTCCTCCAGGCCAAGCTGCTCGAGCGGCGCCGCCAGGAGGAGCAGGCCAGGATGGACGCCCTCAAGGGCGACGGCGGCAACAGCTGGGGCAACCAGATGCGGTCGTACGTGCTGCACCCGTACCAGATGGTCAAGGACCTGCGCACCGAGTGCGAGGTCGGCAACCCCGAGGCCGTCTTCAACGGCGAGATCGACGGGTTCCTGGAGGCCGGGATTCGCTGGCGCAAGCAGCAGGAGAAGTAACCGCGAACAGCTTTGTCGACTTGGCAACTGCCGCCCTCCGGGCGGCAGTTGCCTTTTGTGTGGGCGCTGTGTCTGGGGCTTACGTCACACTCACAGACTCCAACTCCCGGCAAAGAAGGCCGAATTCAGACATTGCGCGCGCAACGGCCTTGACGTTGCTGTGAAAAGTGGGAAGGGTGAAGCCTTGGCATGCGTATCTCTGGGGCGCATGTGAACCGGGGGGTTTCTTCCGTACGGCCGTCCCCGTCGATCACGGCCCCCGAGCGCCGCCTCACTGACGATGAGCTACTGGGGGTAGCAACCACATGACCAACAAGATGCGCGTCCGCGTCGCGCGGATCGCCGCGGGTGCCGTGATCGCCGCCGGCGCCTCGCTGACCGCCGCGGGCGTCGCAGCCGCCGACGACTGCGATCTCCTCGACATCTGCGTCACGCCGTCGCCGACCCCGAGCGACCCGGCGCCGACCCAGACCACGCTGCCGACCGACCAGCCCACGGCGACCGACGAGCCGACCGACCCCACGGAGGAGCCCACCGAGCCCACCGAGGAGCCGACCGACGAGCCGACCGCGCAGCCCACCGACCCGGGCAACGGCGGTGGCAACGGGAACGGCAACGGCAACGGCAACGGCAACGGGAACGGGAACAACGGGGGCGGCAACAGCAACACCGACCCCGACGGTGGTTCCGGCACCTCCGCGCAGGAGGGGGGCACCTCCGCCCTCACCGACACCGGCACGGACACCTCGTCCGGCACGGCGGCCCAGGGCAGCGGTGACGAACTCGCCGAGACCGGCGCCGGCCAGACCGTCTTCCTGGTGATCGGCGCCGCCACGATGATCGCCGGCGGTGTCGGCTTCCGCGTCCTGCCGCGCCTGGTGGGCGGCCGCGGCGGCGCCGCGGCCTGACGCGGGACCGGCGGCGGTCGCCCGCGCACGGAGCGTGCGCGGACCGTGGGCGCCGCCGCGTCGCACGAACATCGCGGCACATAGCAGGTCAAGGGGCCCGGAGCGTGTCACACGCTCCGGGCCCCTGCCATGTCTGTGTTCCGGGTCCCGACCGCCGGGCCGTGGTTCGCCGCGCCACGGTTCGCCGCGCCGAGCGGACTGCCGCGCTACGCGGTCTGGTGCGCCAGCAGCGCCACGGCGGCGATCAGCACCGCGAGCAGCGCGATCAGCGCCATGGGGTTCAGCCCCGCGAAGAAGTTCTCCTGCTGCAGCCGCTCGCGGTTCGCACGGCACACGGGGCACCGGCCCTCGCTCACGGGCGCCGCGCAGTTCGCGCACACCAGCCGGTCGTACGTCATGCGCTCGCCCTCCTTGCCCGACGGTTCCACCGGGTGAACGCCCGAAGGTCGCCGGACGTTCCCCCCTCCACTGTGCCAGGTTCGCCCCGGCGGTGCCCGGGGTCGTCCGTCCCGGGGTGGGTGAGGCTCGTCTCGCCGGAGCGGGCGGACGTCTGCCCGGCGCCCCGTCCCGCCTCCTCGCGGCCTCCCCGGAGCCTTCCCCGCACGGCACAAAACAGCACATCCACTACGCAACCGCCACCGGTGCCTGCGCTCACGCGCCCGACTCGCGTATGGTCACGCTCATCTACCCCCGGCGACCCGTGGTGCATCCGTGATCCGATTCGACAATGTCTCCAAGGTCTACCCCAAGCAGAGCCGTCCTGCACTCAGGGATGTGTCCCTGGAAGTGGAGAAGGGCGAGTTCGTCTTCCTCGTGGGGTCCTCCGGCTCCGGAAAGTCCACCTTCCTGCGGCTGATCCTCCGCGAGGAGCGGGCCAGCCACGGGCAGGTGCACGTCCTGGGCAAGGACCTCGCCCGCCTGTCCAACTGGAAGGTGCCGCACATGCGCCGCCAACTGGGCACCGTATTCCAGGACTTCCGGCTCCTGCCGAACAAGACGGTGGCGGAGAACGTCGCCTTCGCGCAGGAGGTCATCGGCAAGTCGCGCGGCGAGATCCGCAAGTCCGTGCCGCAGGTCCTCGACCTGGTCGGCCTCGGCGGCAAGGAGGACCGCAGGCCCGGCGAGCTGTCCGGCGGTGAGCAGCAGCGCGTTGCCATCGCCCGGGCGTTCGTCAACCGGCCCAAGCTGCTCATCGCCGACGAGCCCACCGGCAACCTCGACCCGCAGACCTCCGTCGGCATCATGAAGCTGCTCGACCGGATCAACCGCACCGGCACGACCGTCGTGATGGCAACGCACGACCAGAACATCGTGGACCAGATGCGCAAGCGCGTCATCGAGCTGGAGAAGGGCCGCCTCGTCCGCGACCAGGCCCGCGGCGTCTACGGCTACCAGCACTGACCGCGTCCCGACCCGTCCACGGAAAGGCTTGATCCGACGCCATGCGCGCCCAGTTCGTCCTGTCGGAGATCGGTGTCGGTCTCCGACGCAACCTGACGATGACCTTCGCGGTCGTCGTCTCCGTCGCCCTGTCCCTGGCCCTCTTCGGCGGCTCGCTGCTGATGAGCGACCAGGTGAACACCATGAAGGGCTACTGGTACGACAAGGTCAACGTCTCGATCTTCCTCTGCAACAAGAGCGACGCCGAGTCGGACCCCAACTGCGCCAAGGGCGCGGTGACCGAGGACCAGAAGAAGCAGATCATGGCCGACCTCGACAAGATGTCGGTCGTCGAGAAGGTCACGTACGAGTCGCAGGACGAGGCGTACAAGCACTACAAGGAGCAGTTCGGCGACTCCCCGCTGGCCAGCTCCCTCACGCCGGACCAGATGCAGGAGTCGTACCGCATCAAGCTGAAGGACCCGCAGAAGTACAAGGTCGTCGCGACCGCCTTCGACGGGCGCGACGGCGTGCAGTCGGTGCAGGACCAGAAGGGTCTCCTGGAGAACCTCTTCGGGCTGCTCAACGGCATGAACTGGGCGGCGCGGGCGGTGATGGCGCTGATGCTCGTGGTGGCGCTGATGCTGATCGTCAACACCGTGCGGGTGTCCGCGTTCAGCCGACGGCGTGAAACCGGCATCATGCGCCTGGTCGGCGCCTCGGGCTTCTACATCCAGGCGCCGTTCATCGCGGAGGCCGCGGTCGCCGGACTGATCGGCGGCACGGTCGCCTGCGGATTCCTGCTGATCGCCCGCTACTTCATCATCGACCACGGGCTGGCCCTGTCGCAGAAGCTGAACCTGATCAACTTCATCGGCTGGGACGCCGTCCTCACGAAGCTGCCCCTCATCCTCGCCACCAGCCTGCTGATGCCCGCACTGGCCGCCTTCTTCGCGTTGCGCAAGTACCTCAAGGTGTGACGCACGCCAAGAGGGCCGCGCGGTCAACGGGCCGTGCGGCCCTCTTGTGTTGTCCTAGACTCACCGGCATGTCAGGCCGTGACCTGTTCTGCCAGCCCCGCCGCGTCCGCCGCGGGGCCGCCCTGACATTGGTCTTCGCGAGCGTGCTGGTGGCCGGCGCGGCGACCGGCTCCCTCCCCGGACCCGACCGGAAATCCTCCCCGGACGCGGCCCGTCCGGCCGTCCCCCTCAGCCATCACGAGGACGTCGCGGAGGCCGCCCGGCAGGCCATGGCGGACGGCAAGTCCCCCATGGAGGCCGCCGAGCACGCCGTCAGCCGCAGCGGGGACCGCTGGGGGGCCGTGTACTCCCAGGGCGACTACGAGGAGTTCGAGCAGGCCCTCGACGGCCGCTACACCGGCGTCGGGCTGTGGGCCCGGCGCGAGCGGGACGGCCGCGTCGAGGTGACCCGGGTCCGGCCGGGCTCGCCCGCGGCCGCCGCCGGCATCCGCAAGGGCGACCGGCTGCGCAGCGTCGACGGGCGCAAGGTGGACGGCCTGCCGGTCACCGAGGTCGTCGCCCTGCTGCGCGGCGACGCCACCGACGCGCCCGCCGGCACGACGGTCACGCTCGGCCTGCAGCGGGGCACGCGCGCGTGGTACGAGACGGTGCGGCGCGCCAGCCTGTCCACGGACTCCGTCACCGTCCACCGGCTCGCCGGCGGCGTGACCGTCCTGCGGGTCGACGCCTTCACCAGGGGTTCCGGCGACGCCGTCCGCACCGCGGTCCGGCAGGCCCCGGCCGACGCCGGCGTCATCCTCGACCTGCGCGGCAACTCCGGCGGCCTGGTCTCCGAGGCCGTCACCGCCGCCTCCGCCTTCCTCGACGGCGGCCTGGTCGCCACCTACGACGTGGACGGCGACCAGCGCGCCCTGCACGCCGATCCGGGCGGCGACACCACCAGGCCCCTGGTCGCGCTTGTCGACGGCGGCACGATGAGCGCGGCCGAACTGGTCACGGGCGCCCTGCAGGACCGCGGCCGCGCGGTCGTCGTGGGCTCCCGCACCTTCGGCAAGGGCTCGGTGCAGATGCCGAGCCGGCTGCCCGGCGGCTCCGTCGCCGAGCTGACCGTCGGGCACTACCGCACCCCCTCCGGGCGCGGGGTGGACGGCCGGGGCATCACGCCCGACCTGGAGGTCGGGCCTGGCGACCGGCAGGTCCTGGAGCGGGCCGAGACGGTGCTGAGCGGCCTGGGCGACGCGGACTAGCGGCCTGGGCGACGGGGACCAGCGGCCTGGGCGTCGGGGACCAGCGGCCTGGGCGACGCGGATTAAGGACTGGCCCGGACACCCCCGCGCAGTGCGAAAATGGGCGGCACTATGGCTAAGGAAAAAGGGCGCAAGCTGATCGCGCAGAACAAGAAGGCGCGGCACGACTACCACATCCTCGACACCTACGAGGCCGGTCTCGTGCTCACCGGGACCGAGGTGAAGTCGCTGCGCCAGGGACGGGCCTCGCTGGTGGACGGCTTCGTCCAGCTCGACGGGAACGAGGCGTGGCTGTACAACGTGCACGTGCCGGAGTACAGCCAGGGCACCTGGACCAACCACGCCGCCCGCCGCAAGCGGAAGCTGCTCCTGCACCGCGAGGAGATCGCCAAGCTGGAGTCGAAGTCCCAGGAGACGGGCCACACGATCGTGCCGCTCGCCCTCTACTTCAAGGACGGCCGGGCCAAGGTCGAGATCGCGCTGGCGAGGGGCAAGAAGGAGTACGACAAGCGCCAGACGCTGCGCGAGAAGCAGGACCGGCGCGAGGCGGAGCGGGCGATGTCCGCGGTGCGGCGCAAGCAGCGGGCGTGATCCCGCGGCGGCGCGGTCTCCGGTCCCGCCGCCGCGTGGTCCCGCCGCCGCGTGGTCCCGTGACCGCCGGGAATATGCTGGCACGAGGGTGCGTTGGTCACGTACGATGGCATCAGCACCGGCCGAGGCCGGGGTGAGCATTGAAAAATCAACATGGGGATGATCGGTTTCGACAGCGGCTGTCGAAGCAGGGGAAGCGTGTCGAGGAAGCGGCCATGATCTCGTAAACCACAGGCCGAAAAAAATAATCGCCAACACCAAGCGCGATTCCTCCCAGCAGGCCTTCGCCCTCGCTGCCTGATCTCAGGTAGCGAAGCGAGCCTCCTACAAAGGGAGTGTCAGCCCGGGGCTGTTCCCGACCCGGATCCTGGCATCAGCTAGGGGACTAAACCTTGATCCCGGTCACGGGGTGAAGAGGGAAACCAAACAGTGACTGAGCCCGTCGGAGACTTGTCCGCGTGATCTCCGGGGCCGAGAAAAGCGAAGCGGACTGCACACGGAGAAGCCCTGATTCCGCACCGTTGGACGCGGGTTCGATTCCCGCCATCTCCACGATGACGACAGGCGACGTGTGCCCGCGGACAGCGCGGGCCGCGTCGCCTTCGTCGTTTCCGCGCGGCCGCGCCGCGCAGGGCCACAGTCCGGGGCGCCCGCTTGTGGGGCCCGGGGCCATATCGGGGGGTCGTTCACGCTTCTACGGTCCATGTTCATGACACAGACCGGAGCCGCACGCCGCCTCACCGTCCTGGCGACCCTGCTGGTCGCCCTGCTCTCCCTCGTCCAGCCGGGGCGGGCGCACGCCGCCGCCTCCCTGGAGGAAGTCACCGGATTCGGGTCCGACCCCGGCGCCCTGCGCATGTTCCGCCACGTCCCCGCCGGACTGCCCGCCGGCCGCCCCGTCGTCGTCGCCCTGCACGGCTGCACGCAGGACGCCGCCGGCTACGGCACCGGCAGCGGCTGGCTCCAGCTCGCCGACCGCTGGGGCTTCTCCGTAGTGCTGCCGCAGCAGCGGAGCACGAACAACGCCTCGAACTGCTTCGACTGGTTCCAGAGCGGCGACATCGCGCGCGGCCAGGGCGAGGCCGCCTCCATCGCGCAGATGGTCGACCGGCAGCTCGCCGACGTGTCCGGGGACGCCGGGCGCGTGTATGTGACGGGGCTGTCCGCCGGGGGCGCGATGACCGCCGTGATGATGGCCGCGTATCCGGAGAAGTTCGCCGCGGGCGGCATCGCCGCCGGGCTGCCGTACGGGTGCGCGCAGGCCGCCGGATCGGCGTACGTGTGCATGTACGTCGGCGCCACCCAGACCCCGCAGCAGTGGGGCGACCGGGTGCGGGCCGCCCGGCCCGGCTACGGCGGGCCCTGGCCGACGCTCACCGTGTTCCAGGGGACCGCCGACTACACCGTCAAGCCCGTCAACATGACCGACCTGATGCGGCAGTGGACGAACGTCCACGGCGCCGATCAGACGGCCGACGCCGGCGACACCGTCGCCGGCTACCCGCACCAGGTCTTCCGGGACCCGGCCGGCGCCGTGGCCGTGGAGACGTACAGCATCACCGGCATGGGCCACGGACAGCCCGTCGACCCGGGCAGCGGCGGCGAGCAGTGCGGTACGGCGGGTGCGTACCTCCTCGACGTGAACCTGTGCGCCGCCTACCGGCTCGGGCGGGCCTGGGGGCTGGGCTGAGCCGGTCCGCCCGTTCCGCCCCGCCGGTCCCGGCCGGCACCCGTGTCACGGGGCGTCCCGCGGTGCCGTGCTCGCCCGGTCCGTCAGCCGGGGCGGCAGCGGCGTGGCCCCGGGCACGGGTGCGCCGTCCAGCTTCCGCATCAGCAGCTCCACCGCCCGCTCGCCCACCTCGGCGGACGGCAGGGCGACGGAGGTGACGGGCACCCGTAGCGACTCGGCCGGCTCGGGCCGGCATCCCCTCCGGGTAAGGGAAGACCCGCGGGTCCCACCGGAAGTCGCACCACCGGGACTCGCGCATCCAGAAGCAGTCGAAGTGGAAGACGGAGAGCGGGAGTTCGCGCTCCCGCAGGCCGTCGACGAACGACGTCACCGTCTCCTCGTCGCAGGAGGTGGTGAAGGACGCCGACAGCCACAGCCCGAACGGCCAGGCGGGCGGCAGGGCCGGGCGGCCGGTCAGGGCGGTGTGCTTGCCGAGGATGTCCTTCGGGGCCGGGCCGTGGACGACGTAGTACGTCAACTGCTGCGACTGCTCGCCGAACTGGACCCGTGAGACCGCCTCCGAGCCCGCCCCGAAGGACACCTTGCACGAGATCGGCCGCTCCGGTTCGGAACGCCCCGTTGCGCGAGGGAGATCGTCAACGCGACCGCCGCCGCCGTCACCGGCACCCCGAACCCGGCCGCCGGCGACAGGTGCTCCACGATCCAGCCGCCGGTGGCCGAGCCGCAGGCGATGCCGCCGAGCAGGCCGGTCACCGCCAGGGTCATGCCCTCGTTGAGGCGGCCGGCGGGCGTGCGCGCCTGCACCAGCGTCATCGTCGTGACCATCGTCGGGGCGGTCGCCATTCCGGCGAGCAGCAGCGCGCCCGCCAGCAGCGGCAGCGAGCCGGCGCGGGAGGCCGCGAGCAGCGGCAGGGTCAGCAGCGCCGTCATCGCCGCGACGCACCACGGCAGCCGGCGCTCCGCGGGACCGGCCGGGCGGACCGCCCCGAACAGCAGGCCCGCCGCGAACGAACCGGCCGCCTGCAGGGCGAGCACCGCGCCCGCGGCCGACCGGTGCCCCTGCGCGTCCGCGAACGCGATCGTGACCACCTCCATGGACCCGAACACCGCGCCGGTCGCCAGGCACATCGCGAGCAGCGCCGGCATGCCCGGCGCCCGCCACGGCGGCCTCGCGAGCGCGTGGACCGGGTGGACGGGGGGTTCGGTCGAGCGCTGGGCGGCGAAGACCAGCATGCCGGTCAGCAGCAGCACCGCACCGGCCAGCGTGCCCGCCTCGGGGAAGAGCGACCCGCACAGCAGGGCCGCGAGAACCGGGCCCAGCATGTAGCACAGCTCGTCCGCGGCCTGCTCGAAGGAGTTGGCCGTGTGCAGGGCCCGCTCGTCGCCCCCCAGCAGGTGGGACCAGCGGGCCCGGGACATGCCGCCGGTGTTCGGGGTCGTCGCGGTGGCGGCGTAGGAGGCGAAGAGGGTCCAGGCGGGGGCGCCGAGGCGCACGCACAGCACCAGGGCGAGGGAGCCGAGGACGGCGACCGCCGTGGCGGGCACGGCCACCCGCGCCTGGCCGTGCCGGTCCACCAGCCGCGCGGTCCACGGGGCGACGACGGCGGTCGCCGCCAGCCCGGTCGCGGTGACGGCGCCGGCCAGGGCGTACGAACCGCGGGCCGCGGCGATCATCACCACCGCGCTCACGCTGAACATGCCCATCGGCAGCCGGGCCACCAGGTTCCCGGCCGTGAAGGCCCGGGCGCCGGGCACGGCGAAGAGCCGGCGGTAGGGGCCGGGCGGGCGCGGGCGGAAGCGGGGGGAGAAGTCGACGGCCACGACGGCGTCGCCGGTGACGGTGTAAAGGGGCTGGGGCTGCTGCGACATGCGCACCACCGTCGCCCGCGCCCGGTCACCGGGTCCAACACCTTCTCCGCGCCCATTGACGCGGTCCCGTTGTAAATTCGGCGGATGCCCGCCCACCTCGACCCGCGCCTGCTGCGCGCCTTCGTCGCCGTCGCCGAGGAACTGCACTTCACGCGTGCCGCGGTCCGCCTCTACGTCGCCCAGCAGGCGCTCAGCCGGGACGTGCGGCGCCTGGAGCGCGAGCTCGGCGCCGACCTGTTCGTGCGCACCACCCGGCAGGTGACGCTGACGGCCGACGGCGAGCGGCTGCTGCCGCACGCGCGCCGGGTGCTGGAGGCGCAGGACGCGCTGCTCGCCGCCTTCGGGCAGGCCCGGCCGCTGCTGGTCGACCTCAACTCCCCGGGCCTGGCCACCGGGCGCCGGGTCCTGCACCGGGCCCGCGAGCTCGCCCCCGAGCAGGAGCTGATGGCCCGCTACGAGAGCGGCCTCACCGGAGCGGCGGGCGACCTGGCCGCCGGGCGCCTGGACGCCTCGTTCGGCCGGTTCGCCGGACTCGACCCGGCGCTGCGCGCCCCGCTGGACCACCAGCCCGTCCGCTACGAGCCGATGGCGCTGGTGCTGCCGGAGGGCCACCGGCTGGCCTCCCTGGCGGCGGTGCCGCTGGCCGCGCTGGCGGGCGAGACGGTGTACGCGGGCGCCGGGAACCCCCGGACGCCGGAGTGGACCGACCTCGCGCGCCGCCTGTTCGAGGGGCGGGGCGTCGAGATCGCGCCACCCGCCCCGCTGGCCGTCGGCGAGGAGGAGTTCCAGCGGCTGATGGCCAAAACGGGCCACCCCGTCCTCGCCGTCGTGGACTTTCCGGCCATGCCGGGCACCGTGCTGCGGCCCCTGGTGGACCCGGTTCCGCTCTCGCCGGTGTCGCTGGTGTGGCGAAAGGGACTGGTCCATCCCGGATTCGACGCGCTTCGACGGGCCGCGGCCGAACTCGCCGCCGCGGAAAACTGGCTCCGACGGCCGTCCGAGGGATGGATTCCGGCCACCGACGAGAGGGTCATGGCGTCTCACAACTGACACGCGGCCACCGCGGATCCTCCGCGTGCGCTACATTCATGCCCTGAGCACGGTGTGGTAAAGGGGGCGCTCGAACCGGGTGGGGGCCTGGTTCAGCCGACAGGTGCTCAAGTCGTAGGCGCACCCAGAACTGTCCCGTGGGGGGTTGTGCGTGCGTGTGAAGAAGTGGCGAGAAGACGCCCAACCGGAATGGGCCGGTTCGGCATCCGGGGCCCAGGATCTCCCTGCGACCGGGGGAGACACCCAGGCGTTCGCCGAACCCGGAGCGACCGGAGTCCCCGACAGTGCCTTTCAGCCTTTCGGCGACCCCGGCTTCAGGGGCGCCGGCCGCGGAGGAACCGCCTTCGCGGACACCGCCTCCGGCGACGCCGATGCCACGCAGGCGCTGCCCGGCGGCCCCGCCGGCTCGGGCGCCTTCGCGCAGCCGGACCCCTTCGCGCAGCCGGACCCCTTCGCGCGGACGGACGCTTTCGCGCAGACGGACGCTTTCGCGCAGACCGACCCCTTCGCGCACGCCGACGCCGGTCACACCGCCGCGTTTCCCGCCTCGGCCCGCCCCGAGACCGGCCCCGCCGCCCCGCACGACCCCTGGCAGACCCCGGGCGACGCGGAGCACACCCACGACCCGCACGAGGTGACCGTCCAGCTGGACGCCGTCAGCCTGCAGCAGGACATGGGCCTGCGCCGGGCCAAGGGCGGCGCGGCCGGTGGCGACGGCTCCGACAGGCCCGTCTTCGTCGACGAGTCCGGCCGCCGCAGCCGCCGCTTCCGCCGCCTCGGCATGGCCATCGGCCTGGCCTGCGCGGTCTACGCCGTCGTCATCGTCATGACCCTGCTCTCCGGCAGCTCCGACGCCCCCTGGCTGCCCGTCCCCGGCCAGCAGGACGAGCAGCCCGCCGGTGAGGTCGACACCTCTCCGCAGCCCTCCGGCACCGCGGACCCCTCCGGCACCGCCGGCGCCTCACCCGGCGCGTCGGCCACCACGACCGACGGCACGACGGCCTCTCCGGGCACCGCCGGCGCCTCACCCGGCGCGTCCGGTGGCGCCGGGCAGGGAACCTCCGCGGACCCCCGGCCGTCGGCCAGCACGTCGACGTCGAAGCCGGAGACCGGCGTGAGCCCGCCCGTCCCGTCGCTCTCGGCCGACCCGGTCACCCCGTCGGCCGGCCCCAGCACGGGCGGCAGCACCACCGCCGGCCCCTCCGAGTCACCCGCCGGCGACAACCCCGGCCTCGGCACCGGCGCCGACGCCGTGGCCGTGGCCGTCGGCGCGAGCACCCCGACTCCCGTCGCCGAGGAACCGGGTACGGCCGCCCTCCCGTCCACGTCCCCGGAGTACCACCTCTGATGGCATCCCGCTCCCGCCGTCGCAGGGCCGCGAACAAGGCCCCCGACGGCTCCCGGCGCCGCGTGCCCATGCGGCTGCTGCTGCCCATGCTCGTGCTCGTCGCACTGATGGCGATGCTCATGCTGCGCGGCTACGTCCACAGCGAGATCCTCGCCGACCATCGCATCCAGCCCGAGGCAGCCGCCGACAGGGTGCCGGAGAAGATCATCGACGGCGGCCCGGTCATCGACACCCGCAGCGGCCGCACCACCAGCCTGCGGCTGTCCGACCACCGCCTCGTCCTGACCTTCGACGACGGCCCGGACCCGACCTGGACCCCCAAGGTCCTGGACGTGCTCAAGGAGCACCACGCGCACGCGGTCTTCTTCGTCACCGGCACCATGGCCTCCCGCTACCCGGACCTGGTCAAGCGCATGGTCGACGAGGGCCACGAGGTCGGCCTGCACACCTTCAACCACCCCGACCTGTCCTTCCAGTCCAAGAAGCGCATCGACTGGGAGCTGTCGCAGAACCAGCTCGCGATCACCGGCGCCGCCGGCATCCGCACCTCGCTGTTCCGGCCGCCGTACTCCTCCTTCGCGGACGCCATGGACGACAAGTCCTGGCCGGTCACCGAGTACATCGGCAGCAAGGGCTACATCACGGTCGTCAACAACACCGACAGCAAGGACTGGCAGAAGTCCGGCGTCGACGAGATCATCCGCAACGCCACGCCCAAGGACGGCAAGGGCGCCATCGTCCTGATGCACGACTCCGGCGGCGACCGCCGCCAGACCGTGCAGGCGCTCGACACGTTCCTGCCGATGATGCAGGAACAGGGTTACGAGTTCGACAACCTCACCGAGGCCCTCGGCGCCCCCAGCGCCCACACCAAGGTCGCCGGACTGGACCTGCTCAAGGGCAAGGCGTGGATCTTCCTGGTCAGCGCCGCGGACAACATCACCGGCGGGCTCGTCGTCGGCCTCGCGGTGATCGGCGCCCTGGTCATCTTCCGCTTCGTGCTGATGCTGCTGCTCTCCGGCGTCCACGCCCGCCGGGTGCGCCGCCGGGGCTTCAGCTGGGGACCGCCGGTGACCGAACCGGTGTCGGTGCTGGTGCCCGCGTACAACGAGGCGAAGTGCATCGAGAACACGGTCCGCTCCCTGATGGCGAGCGAGCACCCGATCGAGGTCATCGTCATCGACGACGGCTCCAGCGACGGCACCGCGCGGATCGTGGAGGCGATGGGCCTGCCCAACGTCCGCGTCGTGCGGCAGCTCAACGCGGGCAAGCCGGCCGCCCTCAACCGGGGCCTGGCCAACGCCCGTTACGACATCATCGTGATGATGGACGGCGACACGGTCTTCGAACCGTCCACCGTCCGCGAGCTGGTGCAGCCCTTCGGCGACCCCAAGGTCGGCGCCGTCGCCGGCAACGCCAAGGTCGGCAACCGCGACTCGCTCATCGGCGCCTGGCAGCACATCGAGTACGTGATGGGCTTCAACCTCGACCGCCGCATGTACGACATCCTGCGCTGCATGCCGACCATCCCCGGCGCCGTCGGGGCGTTCCGCAGGTCGGCCCTGGAGCGGGTGGGCGGCATGAGCGACGACACGCTCGCCGAGGACACCGACATCACCATGGCGATGCACCGCGACGGTTGGCGGGTCGTCTACGCCGAGAAGGCGCGGGCCTGGACCGAGGCCCCGGAGTCGGTGCAGCAACTGTGGTCCCAGCGCTACCGCTGGTCGTACGGCACGATGCAGGCCATCTGGAAACACCGGCGGGCCCTCATCGAAGGCGGCCCCTCGGGCCGGTTCGGCCGGGTCGGTCTGCCACTGGTTTCGCTCTTCATGGTCGTAGCCCCTCTCCTGGCACCGCTGATCGACGTGTTCCTCGTCTACGGCCTGATGTTCGGCCCCACTGAGAAGACGATCGTGGCCTGGTTCGGCGTTCTTGCGGTCCAGGCGGTCTGCGCGGCCTACGCCTTCCTTCTGGACCGCGAGCCGCTGACCCCGCTGATCTCGATGCCCTTGCAGCAGATCCTCTACCGCCAGCTCATGTACGTCGTACTGCTCCAGTCCTGGATCACGGCGCTCACCGGCGGCCGCCTGCGCTGGCAGAAGCTGCGCCGCAAGGGCACCATCACGGCTGCCCCGAATGCGCCTGTCCAGCACCGGCCGGTCATGGACGGCAGGTCGGCCGGATGACCATCCCACCCTTCGAGTACGGACCGGCCACGGGCGCCCAGCCGAATCCGCCCATGGGATATCGCACCGCACCGACGAGCAGCCAGGAAGCCCCACACGTGACCGTTCCCACCGTGCCGTCCGGCATGGACGAGTCCACACTGCCGCCCCCCGAGCAGCAGAAGCGCCCGCCCGCCCGGGACAGGTACTTCGACCTCCTCAGGGCGATCGCTCTTTTCCGTGTCGTCCTGTACCACCTGATGGGCTGGGCCTGGCTGCCCGTCGTGTTCCCGTCCATGGGCGTGATGTTCGCCCTGGCCGGCAATCTGATGGCGCGCTCGCTCAAGCGGCCGCCCCTGCAGGTCGTACGGAGCAGGCTGCGCCGTCTCCTGCCGCCCCTGTGGCTGCTCGGCGCCATCGGAGTGACCGGCATGGTCCTCCAGGGCTGGAGCCCGAACGACGACGGACATCCCGGCTGGTGGTGGATCCACCTCGGGTTCTGGATCCTGCCGCTCAGCGACCCGCCGTACGCCGAGGGCCTGCGCGGCATTCACGGCATCCTGGGCGAGGACTGGGGAGGGGAACTGGCCGGACCGCTCTGGTACATCCGCGCCTACCTCTGGTACGTCCTGTTCTCCCCGTTCCTGCTCAAGGCCCTGCGGGCGCTGCCCTGGGCGACCATCCTGTCGCCGATCGCGTTGGCGGCCGCCTTCGAGTTCGGCTACCTCAATCTGCCCGGAGAACGCATTCCGTCGGCCCTCACCGACTTCAGCACCTTCGGTGCCTGCTGGGTCCTCGGAATGGCGCACCAGGAAGGTGTCCTGAAGCGCCTGCCCCGCTACGTCGTCCCGTCGCTCGCTCCGGGCGTCGCGGCACTCGGCCTGTGGTATGCCCTGACCCACGGCTTCAAGCAGGGAAACGACCTGGACGACATTCCGTTCGCGCAGTCCCTCTGGTCGTTCGCGACGGTCCTGCTGCTCCTCCACGTCAGCCCCTCCTGGACGGACTGGCCCCGCTGGCTGCGTCCCTTCGACCGGCTCGTCACCCTGCTCAACTCGCGAGCCGTGACGATCTACCTGTGGCACAACATCTGCATCCTCATTGCCGCCACCCTGTGGGATCAGTTGTGGCAGTTCGACGTGATGTACCTGCACTTCTCGTGGCTGCTGGAAAGCCCGTGGCCGGTTCTCGCCATCACCTGGATGTTCATCGGCAGTTGCATCGTCTGGTTCGGCTGGGTCGAGGACATCGCCGCGAAGCGGAAACCGCGAATATGGCCGGACGGGTCGGCACCCAAGAGCCGCAAGTCGCGACCGAGGGCGGGTCGAGCCTGACCGCTTGGTCACAAAAGCAAAGAGTCGCTCTGCTGCACCCCAAGAGCCGCCCGGATCATCCGGGCGGCTCTTGCAATTTCGGGGAAGTCGCCCCTGTCGGGAATTGATCTTGACTTGGAATTGGCAAGGCGCTTGCTGCCGAAGGGCGACGGTGAAGGATGTCCGGTTGTTGCATGGGAGGGCTATTGGCGTCCCTTTGCAGGTAGTTGGCCCGCACGCGCCCCCCCTTTGCCAATTCTTGATTGACGCTTTCCGAACACCAATGCTTCGCTTCGTGGGCTTACTGTGAACGAATCGTGACTGAGGGTGGGGCCTTTGACGTACAGACAGGGCATGCGTCTTCGCGGCGCACGCCGAAGAGTCGAACCGCTGAGGGTGGTGAGTGCGACGACGGCGAGCGCCGTCCTGGCGTCACTCGTCGCGCTCGTGGGTGTCGCGGCGGAACCCGCACATGCGAAGACCGCGAATATCGGGAAACCACAGGCCGACCGGTCGGCATCGGCGCGCGCCCAGCGGACCGGCGAACCGGTCGAGGTGGTCTCGCAACGCACGCCGTACTCGACCACCATGGCGAACCCGGACGGCACCTTCACCCTGACCCAGTCGACGACGCCGCAGCGGGTCAAGACCGCGGACGGCTCGTGGCGTCAGGCCGACGCCACACTGGTGCGTGAGGCCGACGGTACGGTACGCCCGAGGGCCGCCGTGATGGAGCTGGCGTTCTCCGGCGGAGGCGACGGGGAAGACCTCATCCGGATCGGCACCGACCGCGGCGCTCTGCGGTTGGGGTGGCCCGGCACGTTACCCAAGCCGGTTCTGAACGGCGCCACCGCTACCTACCCGGAGATCTTCAGCGGCGTCGATCTGGAACTGACCGCGACTGCCGAGGGGTACCGCGAGGTCCTGGTGGTCAAGTCGGCCAGGGCGGCCGCCAATCCGAAGCTTGAGCGGGTCCGGCTGGCTGTCACCGGACAGGGTCTGCAAGTCGTCCCAGGACAGGGCGGCGGTCTGCGCGCCGTGGACGAGGACGGCAACACGGTCTTCGACGGTCCTGCCGGCCTGATGTGGGACTCCTCCGGCAGCGTTGCGACGGGTGCCCAATCGCTCAGCGCGAAGCCGGGGCCGGCCGCCGAGGTCCGGCAGGACGCCAGTGTTCCGATGCCGGGGGACGCCAGCGCAGAGATGCCCGTTGCGGTCGGGCGGGACAGCATCAGCGTGAAACCCGACCTGAAGCTGCTGCGCGGCAAGGACACCGTCTATCCGGTCCGCATCGACCCGCCGGTCGGCCTGGGAGCCTCCGAGCGGTCGGTTCTCTCCAGCGACGGCGACCGGTGGTGGCAGTTCGACGGGGACTACGGCGTCGGCAACTGCAGTCGCCTGGGACCGTACTACTGCGACGTGGACCACACGAACCGGATGTACTTCGAGTTCGGCGGCACCAAGCTGTCCGGCAAGCAGGTCATCGACGCCACGTTCCGGGCCAGGGAGACGTGGTCGTTCACCTGCGATCCGAAGTGGGTCGACCTGGAGCGCACGAACAACATCTCCTCGGCCACCCGGTGGCCGGGCCCGTCGATCCTCGACCACATCGGTGACACCCAAGTCTCCGCCGGCCGCGGTGACCTGTGCAGCCCGGACCAACCGGACGCATGGATCGATTTCCACGACAACCCGAACGAGACCGACGAGAACCTCACTGCCTCCGTGCGCAATCTCGCGGCGGGCAAGTTCTCCCGGCTGACGCTCATGCTGCAGGCCAAGGACGAGAGCGACCCGGCGGCTTGGAAGCGGTTCGACGACAACGCCGAACTTCAGGTGATCTACGTTCCGAAGCCGGGCGTACCGTCGTCGGTGGGGCTCATTCCGGGAGACGGAACGACCGCCTACTGCAACAAGTCCCAGTCGGACCCGCTGATCGTCACGCGGGTGGATCCGATGGCCCAGGCTCGGGTGCAGACGCAGGTGAAGCCCAAATCCACCGAAGAGAAGGGTGAGCTGCAGGCGGAGTTCGTCGTCCAGCGCGGTGACGACGCGGACTGGCACCAGGTGTGGTCCGACTACCGGCCGAAACCGGGCTGGGATCCGGACGAGACGCTGGAGAAGGTCCGGATGGACAACCGCGCCGACGGCGGGCTCTACCGCATGCGGGCGCGCACCCAGTCGCACTGGACGTACGGCACGAAGTCCGGCGACCTGTGGTCGACCTACTCCTCTTGGTGCTACTTCAAGATCGACTCCACGGCGCCGAAGGTCCCGAAGATCACTGCCAACGGCGTGTACACCGAGTGCACCGCCAACCTGTGCGAGGGCAAGGGGGGACCCGGGATCACGGGCTCCTTCCAGCTCGAACCGAACGTCGCCGACCAGAAGGAGGACATCAAGGCCTATCGCTGGCGTCTGCTGACCGACAAGAAACCGACCATCAAGGCCGGTTCGACCGTGATCATCGAGCCGGTGCCGTCGCTGGCCGGCACGCAGGTGCTGACGGTTCAGGCCAAGGACGTGCGAGAACGGTGGGGCGAGCCCGCCGAGTTCGTCTTCAAGGTGGCCAATGCCTCTGGTCCGGTGGGTACTTGGCACTTCGATGACGGGACACCCGGCTCCACGGTGACGACGGCCAAGGACACGGCGACCGAGGGCACGCGCCACGACGCCAAGCTGTACCCGCAGACCGATGGAACCACGGCAGGCTGGTCCGTGCTCGGCCGACGCGGTACGGCTGACTACTCCCTGCGTCTGAACGATGACGTCACGGACAGCACCAAGCAGACCGGCTACGCCGCGACCGCGAGCCCTGCCGTGAACACGGGGGACTCCTTCACTCTCTCCGCGTGGGTTCTGCTCACCGACGACTCGAAGAACCGCGTGGTCGCCTCGGCGACGGGGGCCAACGACTCGGCCTTCGCCTTGTACTACTCCTCGTCGTACAAAAAGTGGATCTTCAACCGTTCGGCGGCTGACGTGAAGACCGGGGCCGTCTACGTGCGCTCTCTCGCGGACACCGCGAGCCCGCCCAAGGAGGTCTGGACCCACCTCGCGGGCGTCTTCGACACCAAGGGCGACACCGACAAGACGAACGACACCATCCAGCTCTTCGTCAACGGTCGCGCGCAGGGGCAACCCGTGAGGCTGTACGGCGCCTCCACCGCGTACACGCCGTGGGCGTCAACCGAGGGACTGCAGGTCGGCCGCTCCAAGACCGGCGCCGCCTACGGCGGGTACTTCCTCGGACGCGTGGACGAACTCAACGTGTGGCAGCGCGTGCTGACCCCGGACGAGATCCGTCAGGACGCGCGCCTGGAGTCCGACGGCGTCGCGGCGACCGAGCTGGTCGCCTACTGGGACAGCGCCACCGCTGCGAACGGCAAGATCGTGGAGTTCACCTCCTATGCCCCGGGCTCCATGGACATCTCGTCCACGGGAGCACTGGCGGACCCGGAAGAGAACGAACTGCATCTCGACGGGACCTCCGGGTACATGGCGACGACGGGACCGGTGATCGACGAAACGGGGTCCTTCACGGTTACCGCCGACGTCAAGCTGGACGGTGCGAAGTTCGCCGCCATGCCGATCGGCGGGCGGGCCCAGGTCTTCGGTCAGGCCACCCCGGACGGCAAGGAGTCGTCGTGGGCGCTGTGGGTCGAGAAGGTCTCCGCGGACGGTTACCTGTGGTGCTTCGGCCGCACCGCGACCGACTCCACCGGCATTGTCGTCGCCAGCGCCTCGGTGCCGTCCGAGACTTCGGCGGAGATGGACACCTGGGTCCAGGTGACCGGTGTCTACGACGCCACCGAGGAAGCGGGCAGCGGCTACGGCAACACCCACCTGTACGTGAGTGAGGCCGAGCAGGCTCAGGAAGGCGGCTCCGCCTTCACCGCGCTCGAGCAGGGCGGTGGCGAGATCGCCGCCGGCCGCGGTCGCTCCGGCGGCACCACCGGGTACTACCTGCCCGGATCGCTCGACGAGGTCCGGGTATGGGCGGGCGCCATGAGCGCCGATCAGGTTCGCTCGAAGGCGCTCGGCGCGCCGGGCGACGAGTAGAGCGAGCAGCACGGTCAGGGGCTGGGTGGCAGGCAAGTGTGCCTGCCACCCAGCGGACACGCGATCCGCCGGTGCTGCACACGCCTCCAGGCCCCATTCCTTTCCACGATCACCACGGCAGACGTGCCGTGGTCAGCGCTGCCCGGGAGCGGGCGGCCTCACAGGGGAGTGCGATGACATGAAATGGCTTCGACCAGGCACGTCATGGACCGAGGCACGGGGTAGACGACTGGCGGCGGCGCTCGGATTCGCCATGCTGCCGGGTCTGCTGACTCCCGTGGCCTTCGCCGCGGACACCGATCCGCTCGGCCGGCCGGATCTCAAGGCCCCAAAGGCCACCAGGGTCAGCCCGTTCACGGCGAAGGCCGACAAGAGGACCGCGGCCTTGGTGCGCAAGTCCGCTGAGGCCGACCGCGTTGCTGCCGCGCGTGCCCGCCATGACCAGCAGCGGAAGGTCAGCTGGCCGAAGTCGGGGAAGGCGTCGCTGACCGTACCGGTCGAGGGCACCGCGGAAGCGGCTCCCGGTTCGCTGCCGCTCCAGGTCAGTGCACCGGACAAGGGCAAGGCCGCCGAGTCGGTCACCGTCCAGGTCCTGGACCAGAAGGCGGCCGCGAAGCTCGGCGTCAAGGGCGTCGTTCTCAAGGTCACCGGAGCGAAGGGCGGCGGCAAGGTCCGTCTGGGCATCGGCTACTCGGCCTTCGCCTCGGCTTACGGCGGTGACTGGGCGGGCCGTCTCCGGCTGGCCCGGCTGCCTGCTTGCGCGCTGACGGATCCAGCCGCGGCGAAGTGCCGCAGGATCGATGGCCTCGGCTCCGTCAACAACCGGGAGAAGAGCCGGATCTCGGCCCCGCTGAGTCTCTCCGCGAGCGGCGCGCCGATGATGCTGGCTCTGGCGGCCGGCACGAAGTCCGGTGCCGGTGACTACAAGGCCACGCCGCTGTCCGCCTCCTCGACCTGGGAGGCGGGCGGTTCGTCCGGCTCGTTCACCTGGTCGTACCCGCTGCGCGTGCCGCCCGCCGCGGCCGGCGCGCAGCCGTCTCTGGACATCTCGTACGACTCCGGTGCGGTGGACGGCCGTACGGCGAACACGAACAACCAGGGCAGCCAGATCGGCGAAGGCTTCGACCTGACCTCCTCGTTCATCGAGCGCAAGTACGGCACCTGCGACGACGACGGTCAGGACGGCAAGTACGACCTGTGCTGGAAGTACGACAACGCCTCGCTGGTGCTCAGCGGCAAGGCGAGCGAGCTGGTGAAGGACGACACCACCGGCAAGTGGCGGCTGAAGGACGACGACGCCTCCACCGTGACCCGCTCCACGGGCGCGGAGAACAACGACGACAACGGCGAGTACTGGACGGTCGTCACCGGCGACGGCACGAAGTACGTCTTCGGCCTCAACAAGCTGGACGGCGCGGGAGCGGACGACCGCACCCAGTCGGTCTGGACCGTGCCGGTCTTCGGCGACGACGAGGGCGAGCCCGGCTATGCGGACGGTACATCCTTCTCAGGTCGCGCCAAGAGCCAGGCATGGCGGTGGAACCTCGACTACGTCGAGGACACCCACGGCAATGCCATGTCGTACTGGTACACCGCCGAGCACAACAACTACGACAAGCTCGGTGACGATGACACCGGCACCGACTACGTGCGTGGCGGCTACCTGAAGGAGATCCGTTACGGACAGCGGGCGGGGGCGCTGTTCTCCGGCTCTCCGGCGGCCTCCAACAAGGTCGTGTTCTCCTATGAGGAGCGTTGCCTGGCCTCCGGCACCGGGTGCGACTCGTTGACCGGGGACACCCGCGACAACTGGCCGGACGTGCCGTTCGACGCGATCTGCAAGGACGGCGACAAGTGCACCGGCAACGTCGGGCCCACGTTCTTCACCCGCAAGCGTCTGACCACCGTCACCACGTACGCGTGGAACGCGGCGGCCTCCACCCCGGCCTTCGAGCCGGTGGACGTCTGGGCACTCAAGCACCTCTACCTGGACCCGGGCGACACGGGTGACTCCACCGACCAGTCGCTATGGCTGGACGAGATCAAGCACACCGGCAAGCGCGGTACCGATCTGTCTCTGGACCCGGTCAAGTTCAGTCACGTCATGCTGCCGAACCGGGTGGACGGCGCGGCCGACAACATCCTCCCGCTCAACAAGCCTCGCCTGAAGACGGTCACCTCTGAGGCGGGCGCGCAGACGATCGTCAACTACGCCCCGTCCGAGTGCTCGGCCGGCGGCACCAAGCCGAAGCTCGACGAGAACACCAAGCGCTGCTACCCGGTGTACTGGTCCCCGAACGGCGAGAAGGATCCGGTTCTCGACTGGTTCCAGAAGTACCCGGTCACGTCGGTGTCGACGACTGACCCCTTCGGTGGCTCGGAGGCGGTGCAGCACACCTACCAGTACTCGGGTGGAGGCGCCTGGCACTACAACGAGGACCCGATGACGCCCGCCAAGGAGCGCACCTGGTCCATCTGGCGAGGCTACGGCCAGGTCACCCACCTCACCGGCGTGGCCGGCCGTACCCAGAGCAAGACGGTGACCGTCTACCTGCGCGGCATGAACGGCGACCGCGTCCTGGGCTCCGACGGCAAGACCCCGGACCCGGACGCCCGCAAGACGGTCAAGGTCTCCGGCATCAAGGCCGCCGAAGTCACCGACTCCGACCAGTACGCGGGCTTCACCCGGGAGACGGTCACCTACGACGGCAGCGCCGAGGTCACCGGCACGGTCAGCGACCCCTGGTCCAGGCGGACGGCCACCCAGCACAAGTCGTACGCGGACGTCGAGGCGTACTTCGTGCGCACCGGCGCGGCCCACACCCGCGCCAACATCACCAGCAAGCTCACGCCGTACGACCGCGTACGCACGGTGAAGACCACCTTCGACGACTACGGCATGGCCGAGACCGTCGAGGACCAGGGTGACGACGCCGTCACGGGCGACGAGAAGTGCACCCGCACCTGGTACGCCCGCAACGACGACAAGGGCATCAACTCCCTGGTGTCCCGTACGCGTACGGTGGCCAGGAGCTGCGCGACCGCCGACTCGGCACTGGACCTGCCGGCCGACTCCACGCGGCCCGGCGACGTCATCGCCGACACCGCCACCGTCTACGACGACACGACGGCCACCGCTTGGTCCGCCTCGCAGAAGCCGGTCATAGGCGACGTGAACTGGACCGGACGGGCCAAGTCGTACGGCAGCGACGACGCTCCTACCTGGCAGAAGGTCGCGACGACGACCTACGACGCACTCGGCCGCCCGCTCGTCGTCAAGAACACCAACGGTCTGGCCGTGTCCACCACCACCTACGACCCGGTGGCGACCGGTCCGCTGACCGCGACGACGGTCACCAACGCCAAAACCCACAAGACCACCACGGCGCTGGACTTCGCGACCGGTGCGACCCTGAAGGTCACCGACCCCAACATCAAGATCACCGAGAGTGAGTACGACAGTCTCGGCCGCGTGGTGAAGGTGTGGCTGGCCAACCGCTCCAAGTCGCTGGGCAAGACACCGAACTACGTCTACGACTACAAGATCAGCAGCACAGCCATGTCCTGGGTGTCCACCGGAACACTCAAGGGCGACGGCTCCGGCTACAACACCAGCTACGAGTTCTACGACTCCCTGCTTCGCTCGCGTCAGACGCAGACTCCGAGCCCGACAAGCGGTCGGATCGTGTCACTGACGCTCTATGACGATCGCGGCCTGGCGGTGAGCCAGCAGTCGGACATCTGGGACGCCACGTCGGCTCCCTCAGGCACACCGGTGCAGACGGACGGCGGCCAGGCCCCGATCCAGACCGACACGACGTACGACGGAGCCGGCCGTGCGACCACGGCGGTGACGAAGGTTTACGGTGTCACCCGCTGGACGATCGACACCACGTACACCGGTGACACCGTCGCGACCACCGCGCCGGCCGGCGGCCAGGCGACGGCCGTGGTCACCAACGCCCTGGGCCAGATGACGCAGCGCCGCGAGTACGCCGGCCCGACGCCGACCGGTACGGACTTCACGACGACCGACTACAGCTACACGGCCGCCGGTCAGCAGGAGACGGTCACGGGCCCCGACCGGACCAAGTGGTCGTACACCTACGACCTCTTCGGCCGGCAGGTCACGGCCACGGACCCCGACAAGGGATCGAACACCACCGAGTACAACGAACTCGACCAGGCCAGCAGCACCACCCCGAACGGGGACGCCTCCAAGAAACTGCTGTACGAGTACGACGAACTGGGCCGCAGGACGGGCATGTGGCAGGTTGACAAGACCGACGCCAACAAGCTCGCCGCCTGGACCTTCGATACCTTGGCCAAGGGACAGCAGGACACCGCCACCCGCTACGACGGCGGCGTGACCGGCAAGGCCTACACCCAGAAGGTCACGACGTACGACGCCCTGTACCGCGCCACCGCCAGCCAGCTCATTCTGCCCGACACCGAGCCCCTGGTCTCCGGCGGCTACGTGTCGAAGACGCTGTCGTTCAGCACGGGCTACAACCTGGACGGCACCACCAGCCAGTACTCCGCTCCCGCCGTCGGCGGACTGGCCTCCGAAACGATCTCCTACACCTACAACACCCTGGGCCAGCAGCTCACCTCGAAGGGCACCACCGGCTACCTGCAGGGTGCCACCTTCTCCCCGCAAGGCGACCTGCGCCAGCTCACCCTCGGTGTGGACGGCACGTCCTCGGCGAAGAAGGCCTACCTCAACTGGGACTACGAGGCGGGCACGCGCCGCCTGACCCGCTCCTACGTCACCGACGACGTGCACGGCTACATGCCGCAGGAGCTGCAGTTCACCCAGGACGACGCGGGCAACGTCACGTCGATCTTCGACGCCACCACGCAGGGCGGCACGACCAAGGCCGACTACCAGTGCTTCGCCTACGACGGCAACCGCCGCATGACCGAGGCCTGGACCCCGAAGACCGCGGACTGCGCGACCTCCGGCCGCACGATGTCCAACATCGACGGGGCGGCGCCGTACTGGACGTCGTACACCTACACCGACGCCGGCCAGCGCAAGACGGAGACGCAGCACACGTCCTCGGGTGACAAGGCCACCACGTACACCTACGACGACACGACCGACACCAAGCCGCACACGCTGGACAAGACGACGGGCGCCCGAGCCGCCACGTACGCCTACGACAGCGCCGGCAACACCACATCCCGTCCCGGCGCCACGACCCAGCAGACACTGGCCTGGAACGCCGAGGGCGACCTGTCCAAGCTGACGGAGGGCACGAAGGAGACCGGCTACCTCTACGGCGCAGACGGTGAGCTGCTGATCCGCCGGGCCAAGGGTGACGGCGACACGATCCTCTACCTCGGCGCCGGGACCGAACTCCGCCTGACCACCAAGGGCACCACGAAGACCGCCTCCGGTACGCGCTACTACACGGCGAACGGCCAGACGATCGCGGTCCGCACGGCGACCTCCGGTGTCACCGGCACGAAGCTCAGCTTCCTGGCCGCGGACCACCACGGCACTTCCAGCATCGCCCTCGACTCGGCCACCTACGCGGTCACCAAGCGCTACAGCACCCCCTTCGGCGCCCCGCGCGGCACCAAGCCGGCGTCCTGGCCCGACGACAAGACGTTCCTCGGCAAACCGGCCGACGACACGACCGGCCTCACCCACATCGGGGCGCGCGAATACGACCCGGTGACCGGCCAGTTCATCAGCGTCGACCCGCTCCTGGAACTCGACCACCACCAGACCCTCAACGGCTACAGCTATGGGGCGCAGAACCCGGCCACCCAGTCCGACCCCTCGGGCGAAGGACTGGCATGCGGCAAATCGGGAGTCGAAGGGGCAGCCTGCCCCACCCGCCCGGACGGCAGCAAAGGCAACGGCAGCCCCGGTGAAGCCGTCGATCCCTCCCAGCCCCACAAGTCCTACCCGTGCAACAGCAACTGCGGCACCGCTCATAGCGGCAGCACCAACAATGGCCAGACCATGGTCAGCGACGACGGCCAGGTCCTTGCTTGCGCTTACGGGCACTGCGTGGGCAACGTGGCGAGCACTGACACGGAAATCTGGCTTGGCAACTATCTCAGCAGCTTGGCGACGAACGGGGATTTCTGGAGCGGGCTCATTGAGGTCATCGGCGGGAGCATCATCGACATCTTCGGTGGAGGTGCGATCGCCACAGGCGCCACAGCGTGTGGAACAGGGGTCCTCTGCGCCGGTGGCGCCCCGGCCATAGCCCTCGGCACAGGAATGCTGGCCGTCGGCAGCTCGAAGATGGCGTCTGGCGCAGATAAGCTCGGCAAGGCTTTTCGTGAAGCGGATAGTTCCACCGGTAGCGCAGGCGGCGTCACAGTCAGCGACGAGGAAGGGCTTAATGCTGCTAAAGAAGCAGCAAGCAAGTTCGAGCACCCCGGAGGGACAAATGGTGCGCTTTACATCGAAGGTTATGAGGACTCGGTTGCAGTTTCCTCCGGCAAGGCGAATCAGCCCGCTGGATACGTAGATCCTCCAGGTGTACTCAAGGTCAACCGCGAGCATGCGGAAACGCATGCTATCGGGTTGATGCGGCAGAACAACTGGTCAAGGGCACGCCTGTACATCGATCAGGATTACATCTGTTCCACCTGCATGAGGAACATAAAGAAGATTCTTCCAGCGGGATCTAGACTGGACGTTACCTATAGGAACTCGCTGGGGCAGATCAAGACGATGGAGTTCGGCGCGAAGGATTGGTGATGCACAAGGATCCCCTGCCCCGCAAGGGGCAGGGGATCCTTGTGTTTCATGCTGGTTTCTATGTAAGCGCTGCTAGCACCAGTCGATCCCTGGCATGCTCTCCAGGTAAGCGGCGGCCTCAGGTGTGACGGCTCCTACCTGGACCTCACTGCGACCAGAAACATCTTCCATCGGGGCCCCATCGCTGATTGCTGGCCCTATCTCGGCGACGACGTCCCGCCCCATGAAAAGCCGATGACCTGAGTCAGGCCAATTCCATGCCCCGATAGCTACCTCCTCCATGGAGGCCACAATATCAGCGATGCGCACGTTCTGCACTGAGTCGCAAGAAATTGCATATGGCGCGTTATAGACAGCCTCACCAATCATGTTGTGAACGAGGAAGTCCGACAATGACTCCGGGATCTTCGCCCAATCTCCGTACAGGCGGCCCTCGTAAACATTCTTCGAATCATCTGCATCGAATCCCCAGATCGCGTCAGAGGGATCCGTCAAAAAGACCATTTTACCGTTGCGTAGTTTGATGTCGGTAGGTGCGACAAACCGCTTGACGCCCAGCAATGATACGGAGTACTTCGCCGCGAGGTCATACCAGGCGTGCAGTGGCGCGGGAAGGTGGTCGCAATCGGTTGCGCTATTTGCTGGCTGATCCGGCATTCCGTACCATTTGTTGGCGAATTGCGCAAGATCAATTGAGGCAAGGTCGATCATGTGGTGATTATTGCATAGATGGTCAGCGGTCGACGCCGTATCTGGTGATGGAGTCAATTCGGGCTGACTACCATACTCATCCACCGCTCCTCCCAGCATGGTCAATACCGTAGCTGCAGGCTCGAAAGCAATCTCGGTTGAGAGAGGGAGCACGGCTGCCGGGACTGGGTGTAGTGACCGCTGAGCGCTTTCAGCGTTGACGCTCCAGGGTGAGGATGGCAGCGGCGATGACCGTCATGCGGTTGGGGCTGCAGCGGGCTCTGCGGAAGACGCGTCAGGACTTCAGTCTGGCGATGCTCCGTTCGGCCGATGCTCGTGCCCCTGACAGGGTCCGGTTGATCGTCCGCTGGGTCGGGTTGAGGTCCTGTGCGTAGCCGTCTGGTCGGCGTGGTCACCCAAGAGTTGGCGTCGATGTAGGCGCGGTCGGCGAGGACGGGAATCCCTGCCATTCGCGGATCCGGATGATGCGGTGGGTGCGGGCCGCGGTCAGGTCGTGGGTGCGGCCGGGCAGTGCGGGCGAGATTCACAGCGGTTTGCCCTGACCGGCCTGTTCCGGCCGCCCCATGGCGCGACCGTCCGCCTCGTTCTAGCCGCTGCGGACGGCGACGTCCTGGACCGGGTCATTGGGTGCTTCCTCCGGGAATGTCAGGCGTCGGCCGCCGGTCGCAGGCTCATCGCCGTCGATGGCAAGACACTCTGCGGCGCCTGCACCCGGCACAAATCCGCCACCGCCCTGATCGCCGCATGACCCACGGCGGACAGGTCCTGACCCAAGGGCAGGTCGACGGCAAGAGCAACGAGATCCTGGCCTCCGCCCCGCTCCTGGACGACGTCGATCTGACCGACGTGGTGATCACCGTCGACGCCCTGCACACCCAGCACGGCCACGCCTCCTAGCTGCACGGACGCGCAGCTCACTACCTGACCGTCGTCAAGCGGGACCACCCCGGACTCCATGAGCGGGTCCGCCGCCTTCCCGGCGCGATATCCGCCTGGACCACGTCGAGCGCGCCCGGACCCGTCACCGCGACGATATCCGCCGGCTGAAGACCGCCGCGTTTGCCCACATCGACTATCCCCACGTCCGTCAGACCCTCCAAGTCGTGCGCTGGAAACGGGATCTGGGCGTCGGCAGGCTGACGAGCGAGCGGATCTACCTGGTCACGAGCCTGCCGCCCGGCGCGGCCACCGGAAGTGAACTCGCCGCCTGGATCCGCGGGCAGTGGCTCATCGAGAACCAGCTCCACCAAGTCCGGGACCGCACCTTCCGCGAGGACGCCTCCAAGGTCCGTACCCGGCACCTACCCCGTGTCATGGCTGGCTTGCGCAACCCTGTCATCGGCGTCCACCGCCAAGACGGCCACACCAACATCGCCGCCGCCCTCCGCCGCACCGCCTCGACCGCCTGCGGCCCCTCACCCCCCCTCGGACTGACCTGACGAACCCGGACACAAGACCACTTCTCAGAGACCCTGGGGTGACGGGGCAGGTTCCCGCAAGTGTGCTCAGCGGTGAGGTAACGGCTACGCCCAAGAACGGCGAGGACCCCTCGATACGATCCGAGTCCTGAAGATCGCCAAGGACTCTGCCGTCAAAGCACGCGTCCAGGCCGGGAACCAGCTCAAGGCCGTCCTCGTCAACGCCCCCGCGGGGGTGTGTGTGACCCCTTGGAGGGCTCGGCCGTGCCGCAGCTTCTCGCCCCGGTGCAGCGCGCTCGCACAGGACGGGCTCGGGGCTGTCGAGTCGGCCGTTGTCCACACCCTGCGCCGACTGGCACGGCGCATCCAGTACCTCGTCGCGGAGATTAAGGATGCCCTGGAGCAGATGACCGGCCTGATCGAGCAGGCGGTGCCGGCTTTGCCGCAGTTCCAGTGCATCAGGCCGGACTCGGCGTCCGCCTCGCTCATCGCGGCCGGGGACAACCCCGACCGGCTGAGGGGTGAGGCGTCCTTTGCTGCCTTGTGCGGGGCCAGCCCCGTCGAGGCGTCTCCCGGAAAGACCATCCGCCGCCGACTCAACCGCGGCGGAAACCAGCAGGCCAATCCAGTCCTGTTTCGAGCGGTGCTCTCCCGCCTGCGCTGGGATTTTGCCACCCAGGAGTACCTCAAGCGCCGGACCGCTGAGGGCCTGTCCAAACTGGAGATCATCCGCCGCCTGAAGCGCTGCCTCACCCGAAGTCTAGAAAATCCTCCGCGCCAGCTTTCCTACCAGCGGCCACTTGCCATCCAAAGGGGCATCGCTCGACCTGCCCCATAATCGTCACCTGTGAAGGTGGCCGCCTGCAAGCTGCCCCCGCGCCAGCGGGCTCTCATCGGCCTGATCGGTCGTGGCAAGCGCGCGGCGATCTTCAAGTAGCGATCTCCCGCTCCTTCTCGCCCCGCCGCCCGCTCACCTCGAACCACAGCAGCTTTCCGGCACCCCGTTCCAGGGGGTTGTCGCCGAGGGGCCAGCCGCCCCAGGAGTCGGCGTACTGCTGTACGAGGTGCAGGCCGCGCCCTCCTTCGGCTTCCGCCGGCACGCGCGGGACGCGGTCCCAGGGCGGCTCGCCGAAGGGTGCGGGGATGCGGGGGTGGCTGTCCCACACCCCGACCCGCAACCGGCCGTCCGCCAGTGCGGTCAGCCGAAGGGAAGCGGGGCCGCTGGTGTGCCGGTAGGCGTTGGTGACCAGTTCGGACGTCAGCAACTCGACGGCCTCCAGTGCCTCCTGTCTGCCGTGGCTGTGCAGCGCGGCCCTTACGGTCATGCGTGCGACGCGTGCCGCGCGCGGATCATGGGGCAGGCGAAGGGCGTACACCCAGGTGGCGGGCAGGGATACGGTGCCCATGGAAACCTCCGCAGGTAGAAGGGATCGGCTCGCTCAACGACTCCGCCGGGCGGTGGCTTGCCTGAGCAGGTGCACTTCCGGCTTGTCAGCGGCAGGAGTTGAGCGGTACGTGACTACCGTAGGGCGGATGGTTAGATGCATCTAACGAAATCGATGGAATGCATCCATTCTTCACTCGTGTGAGGGAGCGGAGCGCCGCATCGCGGCCGGGAAGGAGACGTCGTGCCGCCCACCAACAGCCCCACTCTCCGGCAGCGACGGCTGGGTGCGGAGCTGCGCAAACTCCGCGAGCGAGCCGGACTCACCGCCACGGCTGCGGGCGAGCTCCTGGGCGTCAACCAAGCGCGTGTCAGCATGATCGAAACCGGTCGCACACCCGTCAGCGCCGACCGGCTGCGCACCATGGCGCACGCCTACGACTGTTCCGACGATGCCCTCATCGACGCACTCGCCTCGATGACAGGACGACGCACCCGTGGCTGGTGGGAGGAATACCGGGACCACGTGCCCGTCGCACTGGTCGATCTGGCCGAGTTGGAGCACCACGCCTCCGCGCTGCGTGTGGCGTTGCTGATCCACATCCCGGCGCTGCTCCAGACGACCGACCATGCCCGCGCCCTTTTCCGGGCGGTGGTGCCGCCCATGCACCAGTACCAGATCGAGCATCGCCTCACACATCGCATCAAGCGGCAAAGCGTCCTGCACCGGACGGACCCGCCCCCGTACACGGCGATCATTCATGAGGCGGCGCTCCGCATGGACTTCGGCGGCCCTGTAGTGGCCCGTGGCCAGCTCGAGCACCTGCTTGAGATGAGCGAACTGCCCCACGTCGATGTCCGGGTGATTCCCTTCGGGGCGGACCACTTCCCCACCACGGGCCAGTCCTTCGACTACGTCGTGGGCCCCGTCCCGCAACTGGACACCGTTCAACTGGACTCACATCACGGAGCCTGTGAATTCCTCGACGCCGAGGGTCAGTTGAGCAAGTACCGGGCCGTACTGGATCGTATGGAGTCCTGCGCGCTCACACCCGCCATGACGCGCGACTTCATCCGGCAACGTATCCAGGACATGTGAGAGGGAGATCGTGCAGGCAATCCACTGGCAGAGGTCCAGTCACAGCGGCGACGGTTCGAACTGCGTAGAGATAGCCACCACCCCCTCCGTCATACACGTCCGCGACTCCAAGCGCCCCACCGCCCCGCATCTCACCCTCACCCCCACCACCTGGACGGCGTTCCTGCCCTATGCCGCCCAAGCTCGGAGGCGCGGCGCGCGGCCGTGACCTCTCAGTCCGTCCCCGCGCCGGGTGAGAGCAACGTTCCTTCGCGGTCACCCGGTGCCACAGGGCGGAAACGCGCTCTCCCTACCTTCGGGAACCACCGAGCCCGAAGCGCACCGTGGAGGCGTCATGACAGCACCGAGCAGGGGCGGCCGCTGGATCCGGCACTGGGATCCGGAGAACGAGACCTTCTGGGACGAGACCGGGGAGAGGACCGCCAAGCGCAACCTCTTCTTCTCCGTGCTGTCCGAGCACATCGGGTTCTCCGTGTGGACCCTGTGGTCCGTGCTGGTGCTGTTCATGGGCCCGGAGTACGGGCTGACCCCCGCCGACAAGTTCCTGCTCACCTCGATGGTGACGCTGGTCGGGGCCGTCGCCCGGGTCCCCTACACCTTCGCCGTCGCGGTCTTCGGCGGCCGCAACTGGACCGTCGTCTCGGCCGGCCTGCTGCTCGTCCCGACCATCGCCGCCTTCGCCGTCATGGAGCCGGGGACCTCCTTCTCCACCTTCCTCCTTGTCGGCCTGCTGGCCGGTGTCGGCGGCGGCAACTTCGCCTCCTCCATGACCAACATCAACGCCTTCTTCCCGCTGAGGAAGAAGGGCTGGGCGCTCGGGCTCAACGCGGGCGGCGGCAACATCGGCGTGCCGGTCATCCAGCTGGCCGCGCTCGCGATCATCGGCGCGGGCGGCGGGCCGCGGGTGCTGCTGGGGATCTACATCCCGCTGATCGTCGTCGCCGCCGTCCTCGCCGCCCGCTTCATGGACAACATCGAGAACGTCAGGAACGACACCGGCGCCGCCCGGGACGCCGCGAAGGACCCGCACACCTGGATCATGTCCTTCCTCTACATCGGCACCTTCGGGTCGTTCATCGGCTACTCCTTCGCCTTCGGGCAGGTGCTCACCAACCAGTTCGGCCGCACCCCGCTGCAGGCCGCCTACGTCACCTTCATCGGCCCGCTGCTCGGCTCGCTCATCCGGCCGGTGGGCGGCCGGCTCGCCGACCGGTACGGCGGCGCGCGGATCACCCTGTACAACTTCGTCGCCATGGGCGCCGCGACAGCGGTGCTGATCGTCGCCTCGACGGAGAAGTCGCCGGCGCTGTTCACCGTCGCGTTCGTGGTCCTGTTCGTGCTCACCGGTCTCGGCAACGGCTCCACGTACAAGATGATCCCCGGCATCTTCCAGGCCAAGGCCCTCGCCGAGGGGCTGGTGGGCGAGGCGGCGGCCGCGTACGGGCGGCGGCTGTCCGGGGCGTCCATGGGGCTCATCGGCGCGGTCGGCGCGCTCGGCGGCGTCGGCATCAACCTCGCCTTTCGCCAGTCCTTCCTCTCCTACGGCTCCGGCACCGGCGCGTTCGTCGCCTTCCTGGCCTGCTACGCCCTCTGCTTCGCGGTCACCTGGGCCGTATACCTTCGGCGTTCGGGCGCCGAGACGCCCTCCACGGCTGCCACGGAGACGAAGCCGCAGCTCAGCTATGCGGAGGTGTGACGTAACACCGGCGACATGAGGCCGAACCGAGCCTGTCACGCGCCGTTGACAGGCTCGTTCGGCATGCGGGATCCGCGACCATCGCCTGCACGACGACTCGAGTTCGGGACGAGAGCCATGTACGACGAACAGCAGCGACCGGACCACGGCCCCCTGGCGGGCTTCACCGTGGGTGTGACGGCCGCGCGCCGCGCCGACGAACTGGGGGCGCTGCTGCGGCGCCGGGGAGCCGCCGTCCTGCACGCGCCCGCCCTGCGCATCGTGCCGCTCGCCGACGACGGCGAACTGCTGGCGGCGACAAAGGATCTGATCGACCGGTCGCCGGACGTCGTGGTGGCCACCACCGCGATCGGCTTCCGCGGCTGGGTGGAGGCCGCCGAGGGCTGGGGCCTGGGCGAGCCGCTCCTGCGGCGGCTGCGCGAGGTCGAACTGCTCGCCCGCGGGCCCAAGGTGAAGGGCGCCGTCCGCGCGGCCGGGCTGACCGAGGAGTGGTCGCCGTCCAGCGAGTCCATGGCGGAGGTGCTCGACCGGCTGCTGGAGGAGGGGGTCGACGGGCGCCGCGTCGCCGTGCAGCTGCACGGCGAGCCGCTGCCAGGCTTCGTGGAGTCGCTGCGAGCCGGGGGAGCGGAGGTGGTCGGGGTGCCGGTGTACCGGTGGATGCCGCCGGAGGACATCGGGCCGGTGGACCGGCTGCTGGACGTCACCGTCTCCCGCGGCCTCGACGCGCTCACCTTCACCAGCGCCCCGGCGGCGGCCTCGCTGCTGTCGCGGGCCGAGGAGCGCGGGCTGCTGACGGAGCTGACCGACGCCCTCCACCACGACGTGCTGCCGGCCTGCGTCGGCCCGGTCACCGCGCTGCCGTTGCAGTCCCGCGGCATCGACACCGTCCAGCCGGAGCGGTTCCGGCTCGGCCCGCTGGTGCAGCTGCTGTGCCAGGAACTTCCCGGCCGGGCAAGGGCGTTGCCGGTCGCCGGGCACCGGGTGGAGATCCGCGGGCACGCGGTGCTGGTGGACGGCGAGCTGAGGCCGGTGCCGCCGGCCGGGATGTCGCTGCTGCGGGCGCTGTCCCGGCGGCCGGGGTGGGTGGTGGCGCGGTCCGAGCTGCTGCGGGCGTTGCCGGGCGCCGGGCGCGACGAACACGCGGTGGAGACGGCGATGGCCCGGCTCCGGACGGCACTCGGCGCCCCGAAGCTGATCCAGACGGTGGTGAAGCGGGGCTACCGGCTGGCGCTGGACCCGGCCGCGGACGCGAAGTACGCCGACGCGTGAGTCCCGCCGGGCTGTCGCCCCGGGCGGCCCCGGGCGGCCCCGGTCGTTCTCGGCGGTCCCTCGCCGGTACGAGGGGTTCCGGCGCTGTGAAGGGAGGGGCACTGTAGGAGGGAGACGGTTTCCCGGCCCCTTCACTGGCGTCCACCGGCCCCCGCGCGGCCGGGGTGACCCCGAGGCGGTGACAGGCACATGGCACTGGGTACGGCCACGGCCCCGTACGAACTGCGGTTCGGCGCCGGGCGGATCTGCCTCGATCTGCTCGCCACCACCCATCCCGAGGAACGGTTCGACTCCCTCGACGCGTTGCGCGCCTGGATCGCCGGAGCGGGACTGGTGCCGGACGGCACGCCGTTGGCGCACGCCGACGGCGGCTGGCTGACCGCCTTCCGTGAACTGCGGGACGAGCTGAGCCGGTTGGTGCGGGCCGGTCTGGCGCCCGAGCCCCGTCCGGCGCCCGGCGCCGCGCTCGGCCGGGTCAACGAGATCGCGCGTACGGCGCCCCCGGCCCCGCGCGCCGTGCCGGACCGGGACGGCTCGCTCGTACGGGAGTTGGACGGGCCGCCCGAGTGCGCGCAACTGCTCGGCGCGGTCGCCCGGGATGCCGTGGAGCTGCTGACGGACCCCGTCGCGCGGGCCCGGCTGCGGCAGTGCGAGGGCGACAACTGCCCGATCGTCTACCTGGATTCGTCACGGGGCCGCCGGAGGCGCTGGTGCTCCAGC
Organism: Streptomyces sp. H51; assembly: GCF_035656535.1. NCBI lineage: Bacteria > Bacillati > Actinomycetota > Actinomycetes > Kitasatosporales > Streptomycetaceae > Streptomyces > Streptomyces sp. H51. Next base: position 329,129 of record NZ_JAYMHD010000020.1, on the reverse strand, counting down.
GAGGTCTGCGGGAACCGCGAGCGGGTGGCCCGGCACCGGCGGCGCGCGGCGCTCACCCGCTCCTGACCGCCCCTGGGCGGGACTCCTGACCGGTCGTTATGCGGTTTCTGCGCTGCGGCTGTTGATGTGACGTCTGTTACATCGCGTTTACCTGGGCGGTCGTGGGGCCGCCCGGCCCCGTCGGCTCGACCCCTGTCGGTGTGGCGGAAATGTGAAGGTCGAGCGGCGAGAATGTGCTCGGTTGTCCCTCTCGTCACATCACCCGCCAGAAAACCGTCGCTTCTCTTTGAACGGGCCGCGCGGTCCCTGCGTACCCGTGCACGAGCGACCGACTGGGGGAACCCCCGGACACCGGAGGTGGGCGTGCGCAAGGATGCGGCCGTGGCCAATGAACGTGGATCGAGGGCCCGACATCGCATGTCCCAGCCCTCAGAACCTGACGAGGAGCTGATGCGTGCCCTCTACCGGGAGCACGCCGGACCCTTGCTCGCATACGTGCTGCGCCTGGTCGCCGGAGACCGGCAGCGCGCCGAGGACGTGGTCCAGGAAACGCTCATCCGTGCCTGGAAGAACGCCGGTCAGCTCAACCGGGCGACCGGATCGGTACGCCCCTGGCTGGTGACGGTCGCACGGCGCATCGTCATCGACGGCCACCGCAGCCGGCAGGCCCGGCCGCAGGAGGTCGATCCGTCGCCGCTGGAGGTCATCCCCGCGGAGGACGAGATCGACAAGGCGCTGTGGCTGATGACGTTGTCCGACGCGCTCGACGACCTGACCCCGGCCCACCGGGAAGTGCTCGTCGAGACGTACTTCAAGGGGCGTACCGTCAATGAGGCGGCCGAGACGCTGGGCATACCGAGCGGCACGGTCCGGTCCCGGGTGTTCTACGCCCTGCGTTCGATGAAGCTGGCGCTGGAGGAGCGGGGGGTGACGGCGTGATGAGTGTTTACGGGGGATTCGGAGCGAACGGTACGGGTATGTCTGGCCCTATGCAGGGATCTCCGGTGCCGAACGAGCATGAGACGGTCGGCGCCTACGCCCTCGGCATCCTCGACGACGCCGAGGCGACCGCCTTCGAGGCCCACCTCGCCGGCTGCGAATGGTGCGCCCAGCAACTCGACGAACTCGCCGGGATGGAGCCGATGCTGGCCGCCCTCGCGGACCTGCCGGGCTCCGGCTCACCCGCGATCGGCGAGTCGCTGTCCGCCAAGCCCAGCCCACGGCTCGCGGAGAAGCTGGTCGACGAGGTCGTGGTGCGCCGCAGGACCAGGACCCGGCGCAACCTCTTCGCGCTCGCCGCGTCGGTCGCGCTGATCGCCGGAGGCCCGCTCGCGGTGCTCGCGGCCACCGGAGACTCGGACGACACCGGCACCCAGGCCGCGGGACCCGCCCAGGCGGCCTTCCAGTCCATGGGCGACCGGGTCTCGGCGACCGACCCGGGCACGCACGTCAGCGCCACGGTCGCGATGGAGAAGAAGGACTGGGGCACCCACGCCGTCCTGCAGCTGAAGAACGTCAAGGGACCGCTCAAGTGCTCCCTGATCGCCGTCGGCAAGAACGGCGAGCGTGAGACGGTGACCTCCTGGTCCGTCCCCAACTGGGGGTACGGCATCCAGGACGCCAAAACGGAGCAGTCCCGCAACCCGCTCTACGTCCACGGCGGCGCGGCCTTCACCCCCAACCAGATCGACCACTTCGAGGTCATGACCTTCGACGGCAAGAAGCTCGTCGCGGTCGACGCGTAGCGCCTGTCCGGCGGACCGGGCGGCGGGCACGCGGTGCGCCTGCCTGTCGGCCGTCGGCGGTGCCGTGCGGTGCCGCCTGCCCGCCGTGGACGGTGCCGTGCGGTGCCGCCCGTCCGCCGCGGACGGTGCGCGCCGCGATTGGGGGAGGGCGGCGCCTGCCTGCCTGTCGGCCGTCGGCGGTGCCGTGCGGTGCCGCCTGCCCGCCGTGGACGGGGCCGCGCGGTGCCGCCCGTCCGCCGCGGACGGTGCGCGCCGTGGTCGAGGGAGGGCAGCGGCGCCTGCCCGCCGCAGACGGTGCCACGCGGCGCCGCCTGCCCGCCCGCCGCCGACGGCGCGCCGTGGCCGGGGGAGGGCAGCGGCGCCTCGCGGCCCAGGGCGAGCGCGGGGAGCCGGCGGCCGACGATGCCACCTCCCCGTAGCTTCCACCGCCCCCCTTCGCGTACGGTTGACGGCTGCCCAGCACGTCAGAAGGGGGCCCGGTGGCCGCTCAGGCTCAAGAATCCGCGGTCGGCTCGGTTCACGACTCCGCCCACGACTCGGTGCGTGACCGAGAGATCGACATCGAACAGGAACACCTGGACCGGGTGTACCGGCGCCTCGAGGAGAAGATCCACGAGGCCGAGTTCCTGATGAACGACGCGGCCAAGCGCGGCCAGGTGGGCACCCCCGGCGCGCTCGCCGAGCGGGACGCCCAGGTCTTCCGGGCGGGGATCCACCTCAACCGGCTCAACAGCGAGTTCGAGGACTTCCTCTTCGGACGCATCGACCTGCTGCCCGGCAAGGACGGCAAGAAGGGCCCCGACGGCGCCTACACCGCCGTCGAGCCCGCCGAGGGCGCGGTGCGGGCCGACAACACCGCCGACATCGCCGAGACCCTGCGCATCGGCCGCATCGGCGTCCTCGACCAGGACTACTCCCCGCTGGTCATCGACTGGCGGGCCCCGGCCGCGGCCCCCTTCTACCGCTCCACCCCGGTCGACCCGGGGCGGGTCGTCCGGCGCCGCGTGATCCGTTCCAAGGGCCGCAAGGTGCTCGGCGTCGAGGACGACCTCATGCGCCCCGAGCTGACGGCCTTCCTCGACGGCCGCGAGCTGCCCGTGATCGGCGACGGCGCCCTCATGGCCGCCCTCGGCCGGGCCCGCAGCCACACCATGCGGGACATCGTCGCCTCCATCCAGGCCGAGCAGGACCTGGTCATCCGCGCCCCCGCCGCCTCCGTCACCTACGTCGAGGGCGGCCCCGGCACCGGCAAGACGGCCGTCGCCCTGCACCGCGCCGCCTACCTCCTCTACCAGGACCGGCGCCGCTACGCGGGCGGCATCCTGATCGTCTCCCCGACCCCGCTGCTGGTGGCGTACACCGAGGGCGTGCTGCCCTCCCTCGGCGAGGAGGGCCAGGTCGCCATCCGCGCGGTCGGCTCGCTCGTCGACGGCGCCGAGGCCACCCTGTACGACTCCCCGGCCGTGGCCCGCGCCAAGGGCTCCTCCCGCATGCTCAGGGTGCTGCGCAAGGCCGCGCGCGGAGCCCTGGAGCTCAACGGTTCGCCGGACCGGCTCCGGGTGGTCGCCTTCGGCCGCCGGCTGGAGCTGGAGGCCGCGGAGCTCGACCACGTCCGGCGCACCGCCCTCGGCGGCACCGCCCCCGTCAACCTGCTGCGCCCGCGCGCCCGCCGGCTGCTGCTGGACGCGCTGTGGGCGCGGTCCGGCGCCGGCAGCCGGCAGACCGACCCCGAGCTGGCCGCCGAGCTGCGTTCCTCCTTCGACGAGGACATCACCTCCGAGGACTCCTTCACCGAGTTCCTCGACGCCTGGTGGCCGGAGCTGACGCCGGGGGACGTGCTGGCGGCGATGGCGGACGAGAGGCGGCTCGGCCGCTGGGCCAGACGCGTCCTCAACCCCGGCGAGGTCCGCAGGGTCGCCCGTTCGCTCCGGCGCGAGGGCCACACCGCGCACGACATCGCCCTGCTGGACGAGCTGCACGCGATCCTCGGCGTGCCGGCCCGCCCGAAGCGCCGGCGCGAGCTGGACCCGCTGGACCAGCTGACCGGTCTCGAGGAGCTGATGCCGGTCCGCGAGGAGTCGCAGCGCGAGCGGGCCGAGCGGCTGGCGCAGGAGCGCACCGAGTACGCGCACGTCATCGTCGACGAGGCCCAGGACCTCACGCCGATGCAGTGGCGCATGGTCGGCCGCCGCGGCCGGCACGCCACCTGGACGGTCGTCGGCGACCCGGCGCAGTCGTCCTGGTCGGACGTCGACGAGGCCGCCGAGGCCCGCGACGAGGCCCTCGGCACCCGTCCGCGCCGCCGCTTCCGGCTCACCGTGAACTACCGCAACCCCTCCGAGATCGCCGAGCTGGCGGCCAAGGTGCTGGCCCTCGCCATGCCGGGGACGGAGGCCCCGTCCGCCGTCCGCTCCACGGGCGTGCGGCCCCGCTTCACCGTGGCGGGCGAGTCGCTGGGCGAGACGGTCCGCGCGGAGGCCGCCCGGCTGCTGGACCTCGTCGACGGCACGGTGGGCGTCGTGGTCGCCATGAACCGGCGCGCGGAGGCGGCCCGCTGGCTGACAGGACTGGGTGACCGGGTGGTGCCGCTCGGCAGCCTGGAGGCCAAGGGCCTGGAGTACGACGCGACGGTCGTCGTCTCCCCGGCCGAGATCGCCGACGAGTCGCCGGCCGGCCTGCGGGTGCTGTACGTCGCCCTGACCCGGGCGACCCAGCAGCTGACCGTCGTATCGGGCGAGCGGGACGAGCCGGACGCGTCCGGCATCCCGGACCTGCTGAGGGACTGAGGACCCGCCGACCGACCGAGAGGTCCCGGTCAGCCGGGGGGCTGAGGACCCGCCGACCGGCCGAGAGGTCCCGGTCAGCCGGGGGGCTGAGGACCCGCCGACCGGCCGAGAGGTCCCGGCCCGCCGGGGGACTGAGGACCCGCCGACCGGCCGAGAGGTCCCGGTCAGCCGGGGGAGTGACAGGTCCGCCGGGGGACTGAGGCAAGGAACTCGCCGTACGGGAATGGCCATCCGGGATCCGTGCGTTAGCCTGGGTGTGGCACCGGCCCGATCCAAGCCCCCGGGCCCAACCTTTGTCGCCACGAGCGACCACTTGCCGCGAGGCGAGCATGGCGGGTCGGTGTCACAGACCACGGAAGAGGTCCGCGTCCACTCCGGCGCGGACCTCTTCGCGTTCTCCCGTTCCCCCGCCCCGGCAGGGGGACCCGCTGTGAACAAAACGTCCGCAATCCCGTCCCGCTAACGCCTACCCGGCAGTAGGTGCGACGATCGGACGGCATACAGCGTCACCCGGTGAAAGCAGAGGAAGTCGGTCATGGCAACGGCGCCCAGCGTCTCCTACTCGATGACGGTCCGGCTGGAGGTGCCCGCGAGCGGAACCGCCGTCTCGCAGCTCACCACCGCCGTGGAGTCTTCCGGAGGCTCGGTGACCGGCCTCGACGTGACCGCGTCCGGCCACGAGAAGCTGCGCATCGACGTCACCATCGCGGCCACCTCCACCGCGCACGCCGAGGAGATCGTCGAGGAACTGCGCGGCATCGAGGGCGTCACGCTCGGCAAGGTCTCGGACCGTACCTTCCTGATGCACCTCGGCGGCAAGATCGAGATGGCGTCGAAGCACCCGATCCGCAACCGCGACGACCTGTCCATGATCTACACGCCCGGCGTGGCCCGCGTCTGCATGGCCATCGCCGAGAACCCCGAGGACGCCCGCCGGCTGACCATCAAGCGCAACTCCGTTGCGGTCGTGACCGACGGCTCCGCCGTGCTGGGCCTGGGCAACATCGGCCCGAAGGCCGCGCTGCCGGTCATGGAGGGCAAGGCCGCCCTCTTCAAGCGGTTCGCCGGCATCGACGCCTGGCCGATCTGCCTCGACACCCAGGACTCCGACGCGATCGTCGAGATCGTGAAGGCCATCGCCCCGGGCTTCGCCGGCATCAACCTCGAGGACATCTCCGCCCCGCGCTGCTTCGAGATCGAGGCCCGGCTGCGCGAGGCCCTCGACATCCCCGTCTTCCACGACGACCAGCACGGCACCGCGATCGTCGTCCTCGCCGCGCTGAAGAACGCGCTGCGCTGCACCGGCAAGGCGATCGAGGCCATCCGGGTCGTGATGTCCGGCGCCGGCGCGGCCGGCACGGCCATCCTGAAGCTGCTGCTCGCCGCGGGCGTGAAGAACGCCGTCGTCGCCGACATCCACGGCGTCGTGCACGCCGGCCGCGAGGACCTGGTCCGGGCCGCCGCCGACTCGCCGCTGCGCTGGATCGCCGACAACACCAACCCCGAGGGCCTGACCGGCACCCTGAAGGAAGCGGTGCGCGGCGCCGACGTGTTCATCGGCGTCTCCGCCCCGAACGTCCTCGACGGCGGCGACGTGGCCGCGATGGCCGACGACGCGATCGTGTTCGCGCTCGCGAACCCGGACCCCGAGATCGACCCGGCGGTCGCCCGGCAGACCGCGGCCGTCGTGGCCACCGGACGCTCCGACTTCCCCAACCAGATCAACAACGTGCTGGTCTTCCCGGGCGTCTTCCGCGGCCTGCTCGACGCCCAGTCCCGCACGGTCAACACGGAGATGATGCTGGCGGCCGCGACCGCGCTGGCGGAGGTGGTGACCGAGGACGAGCTGAACCCCAACTACATCATTCCGAGCGTCTTCAACGACAAGGTCGCGGGTGCCGTGGCCGGCGCGGTGCGGGAGGCGGCGAGGGCGGCGTCCGCCGTGTCGTAGGCCTGCCGTACGGTCCCGGAGCTGTGAGTATCGCCACCCCCGTGGTGCCCCGGCGCGTCGGGGAACCGGGGCCCGACGGCCGCACTCTAGGGTTGCGGGCACGCGCGAGCCTCTCCGTGTGACTCCCCAGGGTGGTTGCACGACTCCTACGGGTGCCCGGATTGGCTTTCCCGCCGCAGGTAGGGGCAGGATGCGTCCCTGGGCGCGAGCGCATCGACTTTCACAGCGCCTGACATGCGGCTCCGCCGCGTGGCACGCCTCAACGGCAAGAAGAACACGGGAGTAACAACATGAACCGCAGTGAGCTGGTGGCCGCGCTGGCCGACCGTGCCGAGGTGACCCGCAAGGACGCCGACGCCGTTCTGGCCGCGTTCGCCGAGACCGTCGGCGAGATCGTCGCCAAGGGCGACGAGAAGGTCACCATCCCCGGCTTCCTGACCTTCGAGCGCACCCACCGTGCCGCTCGCACCGCGCGCAACCCGCAGACCGGCGACCCGATCCAGATCCCGGCCGGTTACAGCGTGAAGGTCTCCGCGGGCTCCAAGCTCAAGGAAGCCGCCAAGGGCAAGTAGCAACCCCGCCGGCGCGTCCCGGAACGACGCGCCAGGCTCTGTCGACGCCAATGGGGCGGCCACCCGGTGAGGTGGCCGCCCCATCGTCCGTGTCGTCGGCCGTCCCGTCCCGGGCCGGCGGCGCCTAGCCGAGCGCCTTGCCCGGCAGCTCCACCTTCGCGCCCAGCTCGACGAGCTTCTCCATGAAGTTCTCGTAGCCGCGGTTGATCAGGTCGATGCCGTGGACGCGGGAGGTGCCCTGGGCCGCGAGCGCGGCGATCAGGTACGAGAACCCGCCGCGCAGGTCGGGGATGACCAGGTCGGCGCCCTGGAGCTTGGTGGGGCCGGAGACGACCGCGGAGTGCAGGAAGTTGCGCTGGCCGAAGCGGCAGTCGGAGCCGCCCAGGCACTCCCGGTAGAGCTGGATGTGGGCGCCCATCTGGTTGAGCGCGGAAGTGAAGCCGAGCCGGGACTCGTAGACCGTCTCGTGGACGATGGACAGGCCGGTCGCCTGGGTGAGGGCCACCACCAGCGGCTGCTGCCAGTCCGTCTGGAAGCCGGGGTGCACGTCCGTCTCCAGGGCGATGGACTTCAGCTGCCCGCCCGGGTGCCAGAAACGGATGCCCTCGTCGTCGATCTCGAAGGCGCCGCCCACCTTGCGGTAGGTGTTCAGGAACGTCATCATCGAGCGCTGCTGGGCGCCGCGGACGTAGATGTCGCCCTCGGTCGCGAGCGCCGCGGAGGCCCAGGAGGCGGCCTCCAGGCGGTCGGGCAGGGCGCCGTGGTTGTAGCCGCCGAGCCGGTCCACACCGGTGATGCGGATCGTGCGGTCGGTGTCCATCGCGATGATGGCGCCCATCTTCTGCAGGACGCAGATCAGGTCCTCGATCTCCGGCTCGACGGCGGCGTTCGACAGCACCGTCACGCCCTCGGCGAGGACGGCCGTCAGCAGCACCTGCTCGGTCGCGCCGACGGACGGGTACGGCAGCCGGATCTTCGTGCCGCGCAGCCGCTGCGGCGCCTCCAGGTACTGCCCGTCGGCCCGCTTCTCGATCTTCGCGCCGAACTGCCGCAGCACGTCGAAGTGGAAGTCGATGGGCCGGCCGCCGATGTCGCAGCCGCCGAGGCCGGGGATGAACGCGTGCCCGAGCCGGTGCAGCAGCGGACCGCAGAACAGGATCGGGATACGGCTCGACCCGGCGTGGGCATCGATGTCGGCCACGTTGGCGCTCTCGACGTGGGTCGGATCGAGCACCAGCTCGCCCGGCTCCTCACCCGGACGGACCGTCACCCCGTGCAGCTGCAGCAGGCCGCGTACGACACGCACGTCACGGATGTCCGGCACGTTGCGCAGTCGACTCGGTCCACTGCCCAGCAGGGCGGCGACCATGGCCTTCGGCACGAGGTTCTTCGCACCGCGGACACGGATCTCGCCCTCCAGCGGGGTTCCGCCGTGGACGAGCAGTACGTCGTCATTGCCGTTGACGGTCATGTATCTCGCGTTCCGATGAGTTGGGCAGGGCCAGAAGGGAAAGGGTAATCGCCGCCCACCCCCCTTCAGTAAGCCCGAGAACGGCCCAGCCTTGTCATAGCTGTGTCACAACACGAACGGTTCCCCGCCGGGCACGCGCGGTCACCGCCCCGTTCGTGCGCCCGGCGTGCTCCGAACCGTCCCGGGGTGCGCTCACCCCCTTACCCGCATTGCCTCCCCACTCCGGCGGAAGATGCGGGATCATGTCTGGCATGACCGAGGTGTCCTCGCTCACAGGGCGGCTGCTCGTGGCAACGCCCGCCCTGGCGGACCCGAACTTCGACCGTGCGGTGGTGCTCCTTCTCGACCACGACGAGGAGGGCTCCCTCGGCGTCGTCCTCAACCGTCCGACCCCGGTCGACGTGGGCGACATCCTGGAGGACTGGGCGGACCTCGCCGGCGAGCCCGGCGTCGTCTTCCAGGGCGGCCCGGTGTCGCTGGACTCGGCACTCGGCGTGGCCGTCATCCCGGGCGGGGCGGCCGGGGAGCGGGCCCCGCTCGGCTGGCGCCGGGTGCACGGCGCGATCGGCCTGGTCGACCTGGAGGCCCCGCCGGAGCTGCTCGCCTCGGCCCTCGGCTCCCTGCGCATCTTCGCCGGGTACGCCGGCTGGGGCCCGGGCCAGCTGGAGGACGAGCTGGCGGAGGGCGCCTGGTACGTCGTCGAGTCCGAGCCCGGCGACGTCTCCTCGCCCTCCCCGGAGCGGCTCTGGCGCGAGGTGCTGCGCCGCCAGCGCAGCGAACTGGCGATGGTGGCCACGTACCCGGACGACCCTTCGCTCAACTGATGGGTGTGAGCTTCAGTACTCTTGGCGGCATGAGCACTCTCGAGCCCGAGCGCGGGACTGGTACGGGGACCCTCGTGGAGCCGACGCCGCAGGTGTCGCACGGCGACGGCGACCACGAGCGCTTCGCCCACTACGTCCAGAAGGACAAGATCATGGCGAGCGCTCTCGACGGCACCCCCGTCGTGGCGCTGTGCGGCAAGGTCTGGGTGCCGGGCCGCGACCCGAAGAAGTACCCCGTGTGCCCCATGTGCAAGGAGATCTACGAGTCCATGGGCAGCGGCGGCGACGACAAGGGCGACGGCGGCAAGTAGCCCGTACCGGCAGGCGTTCGCGAGACCCCCCGGGGCGCGGTTCCGCGCGACCCGGGGGGTCTTCGCGTCTTCCGGCCGGTAAGTGGTCGAGACCTCTTGTGGGCGCCTCGCCGCACTCCGTAGCCTCCGTTGCGCAAGCCTCCGTCAGCCTCATGTGCGCAAGCCTCCGCCGCGCCGAGCGAGCCGCGGTGGTGCGCAGCAGGCCTCCGTCGCGCGAAGCGAGCCTCCGTCGCGCACGGCGGCACGAGACGGCCGGTCTCCGGGCCGGGCGAGAGCGGTGAAGGGCTGACGCGATGGACCTGATTCCCGAACCCCGGCAGGCGACGGCCCGTGCGGACCGCTTCCTCGAACTCGGCCCGCGGACCGCGCTGGCCGCCGGGACCGGCACGGAGCGGACCGAACGCTGGCTGCGCGCGACGCTGGGCGCGGCCACCGGCCTGCCGCTTCCCCCCGGGGACCCGGGCGGGCCCGGCGTGCTCCGCCTGTCCGTCGACCCGCGGGTCACCGAGGACCTCGGTGCCGAGGGCTACCGGCTCGCCGTCACGCCGGACGGCGCTCACCTCGCGGGCGGCGGCCCCGCCGGAGTCTTCTGGGGCGCCCAGACGCTGCGGCAGCTGCTGGGTCCGGACGCCTTCCGGCGCGCCCCCCTCCCCGGCCGGCGGTGGCGCCTCCCCCTCACCCGCATCGAGGACTCGCCCCGGTTCGGCTGGCGCGGCCTCCTGCTCGACGTCGCCCGGCACTTCATGCCCAAGGACGACGTCCTGCGCTACCTCGACCTGATGGCCGCGCACAAACTCAACGTCCTGCACCTCCACCTGACGGACGACCAGGGCTGGCGCGTCGAGATCCTGCGGTACCCGAGGCTGACCGAGACCGGCGCCTGGCGGGCACGCACGAGATTCGGCCACCGCGCCTCGCCGTTGTGGGAGCCGAAGCCGCACGGCGGTTTCTACCCGCAGGACGACATCCGGGAGATCGTCGCCTACGCGGCCGAGCGGCACATCGCCGTGGTCCCCGAGATCGACGTGCCCGGCCACTCGCAGGCCGCCATCGCCGCGTACCCGGAGCTCGGCAACACCGACGTCGTCGACACCGCCGCCCTCTCCGTCTGGGACGACTGGGGGATCTCGCCGAACGTACTCGCCCCCACCGACGACACCGTCCGCTTCTACGAGGGGGTCTTCGAAGAACTGCTCGACCTCTTCCCCTCGCGGTTCGTCCACGTCGGAGGCGACGAATGCCTCAAGGACCAGTGGCGGCGGTCCCCGGCCGCGCAGGCGCGCATCAGGGAACTCGGGCTCGCCGACGAGGACGGTCTGCAGGCCTGGTTCATCGGGCACTTCGACGCGTGGCTGTCCGCGCGCGGGCGCCGGCTCATCGGCTGGGACGAGATCCTCCAGGGCGGCCTCGCCGAGGGCGCGGCGGTGTCGTCCTGGCGCGGCTACGCGGGCGGGGTGGCCGCCGCGCGCGCCGGCCACGACGTCGTCATGTGCCCCGAGCAGTACGTGTACCTGGATCACCGTCAGGCGCCGGGCGAGGACGAGCCGGTGCCGATCGGGTACGTGCGCACCCTGGAGGACGTCTACCGCTTCGAGCCGGTCCCGCCGCAGCTCACCGAGGAGGAGGCCCGCCATGTGCTGGGCACCCAGGCGAACGTGTGGACCGAGGTGACGGAGGACCGCGCCCGCGTGGACTACCAGACGTTCCCGCGGCTCGCGGCCTTCGCCGAGGTGGCCTGGAGTCGCCTGCCGGCCCCCGGACAGCGCGACCTGGCCGGCTTCGAGCGGCGAATGACCGCGCATTATCGTCGACTTGACGCGCTGGGAGTCGCCTACCGGCCGCCCGCCGGACCGCGGCCGTGGCAGCGGCGCCCCGGCGTGCCCGGCCGCCCGATCGAGGGCGCGCCCCCGAACAGGTAGCCGACCTCCCGAACGGAGGCGGGAAAAACATCGCAAGCATCACCGAAAGGTGCCAACCGGATCGCCCAGGTGATGCCGTGTGAAAACGGACCATCTCCCTGGTGAGGCGGGCGAATGCCTCCTAGCGGACCCACGTCTTCGGCCCCTGCGAAGATGTGCCAGAGTTGCCACGTCCGCCCTGTCGGCACGTACCGTACGGCGCAACAGGCGGGACCAGCTGGGACCAGGTGGGGCAGCGGGAAGGGGCAGCCGGGTTGACCATGCACGCACCGCAGGCGGCGCAGGCCGTGACGCTGCCCGCGACGCTGGACGAGGCCGTGGCGGCGCTCACCGCCATGCCGGCGGCCGTGCCCGTCGCGGGTGGCACCGATCTCATGGCAGCCGTCAACTCCGGGCAGCTCAGACCCGCCGCGCTGGTCGGCCTCGGCCGGATCAGCGAGATCCGCGGCTGGCAGTACCAGGACGGTCACGCCCTGCTCGGCGCGGGTCTCACCCACGCGCGCATGGGCCGCCCCGACTTCGCCGCGCTCATCCCGGCGCTGGCCGCGTCCGCGCGCGCGGCGGGCCCGCCGCAGATCCGCAACGCCGGCACCCTCGGCGGCAACATCGCCTCCGCCCATCCCACCGGGGACGCGCTGCCGGTGCTGGCCGCCCTGGAGGCGACGCTGATCATCGCGGGCTCGGGCGGGGCCCGCCGGGAGCTCCCGGTCTCGCACCTGCTGGCCGGCGTCGACATGCTGCGCGGCGGCGAACTCATCGGCTACGTGCGGGTGCCGCTGCTGCACGCCCCGCAGGTCTTCCTCAAGGCCACCGGACGCACCGGCCCCGGGCGCGCCGTCGCGTCCGTCGCCCTGGTCCTCGACCCGGCCCGGCGCGGCGTCCGGTGCGCCGTCGGCGCCATAGCGCCGATGCCGCTGCGGCCCCTGGAGGCCGAGCACTGGGTGGCCCGGCTGATCGACTGGGACAACAACCGCGCGATCGTCCCGGAGGCGCTGGGCGCCTTCGGTGAGTACGTCGCCGCGGCCTGCATCCCGGACCCGGCCCCGGAGGCGGACGGCTCCGTGCCGCAGCTTCCGCCCGCCGTACTGCACCTGCGGCGCACCGTCGCCGCGCTGGCCCGACGAGCACTGGGGAGGGCGCTGTCGTGACCGACGACCAGCACGGACAGGGCGCGCCCCAGGGCAGCGCGGGCCGCTGGGACCCGCTGCCCCAGGGCGACTACGACGACGGCGCCACCGCCTTCGTGAAGCTCCCCGAGGGCGGCATCGACGAGCTGCTCGCCTCCTACGACACCCCCCTCGCCGCGCCGGGCCACGGCTACGTGCCCCCGCAGATAGCGGCCACCCCCGCCCCGGGCGCCGGGGCCGACCCCGCGGCGCCGGGCGCCTGGGCGGCGCCGGCCGACGGCGCCCCGTGGCCCGACCCGAACGCCGCCGCCCAGGGCGCGCCGGACGACCGGTTCACGTACCACCCGGGTGCCACGCAGCAGTGGAACTTCGGCGACAACGCCGGCCACGAGGCCCCGCCCGCGCCGGCGCCCGCGCCCGCGCCGGGGCAGGACGTGACCGGGGAGTGGTCGATCCCCGTCGCCGGGGGCGACCTGCCGGACGAGTCGGGCGAGTTCACCACGTCGTCGCTGGTCCAGCAGTGGGGCGGCACGCCCCCCGCCACCCTGCCGGGCGGCGCGCCCGCGCCGTGGGCGACCGAGGGGGCGGGCCAGGCGTGGGCCTCCGCCGTCGAGGGCGCGACGGACGAGCGGACGGCCCCGCACACCGACCCCCGACAGCCGCACGAACCGTACGAGCCGCACCCGCAGCCGGGCGCCGGGTACGCCCAGCCACCGGCGGACGCCGGGTACGCCTACGGGACGCCCGCACCGGGCCACGACGCCCAGTCGGCCGCGGACGGCCCGGCCGGTCACGCCCCCGCCGGGCACGACCCCGCGGCACCGGAGCACCCGGTGCAGGGGCACCCGGCCGCGTCCGGCGAGCAGGACCCCGGGTCGCAGGCGGCGGCGCAGGCCACCCAGGCCGCGGAGGCGGTGCGGGAAGCCGCGCAGCGGGCTCAGGAGGCCGGTGAGGCCGCTGGGGCGGCGGAGGCCGCACAAGGCGCCGCCGAGGCCGCTGAAGGGGCCGTGGAGCCCTTCACGGAGCCCGCCGCGGAGCGGTCGGCCGAGGAACTGTCGGCCGAGGAGCCCGCGGCCGGGGAGCGGCCCGCCGAGGAACCGTCCGCCGCGGAGCAGGCAGCGGCGGCGGACGAACCCGCCCCGGCCGCGCGGGAGAACCCGCAGACCGACGGTCCCGCGCAGGCCCCCTCCGACCCCCGCGAGGCCGACTCCCCGGATCACGCGGACCAGGCGGACGGCACGGCCGGCCCGGCGGAAGCCACCGCCCCGGACGAGACCCCGCCGCCCGCGCCCACCGGCGAGGAGCACCCCCTCGCGTCCTACGTCCTTCGGGTGAACGGCGCCGACCGCCCCGTCGCCGACGCCTGGATCGGCGAGTCGCTGCTGTACGTGCTGCGCGAGCGGCTCGGCCTCGCGGGCGCCAAGGACGGCTGCTCGCAGGGCGAGTGCGGCGCGTGCAGCGTCCAGGTCGACGGACGGCTCGTCGCCTCCTGCCTGGTGCCCGCCGTGACGGCCGCCGGCAGCGAGGTCCGCACGGTCGAGGGACTCGCCGTCGACGGGCAGCCCTCCGACGTGCAGCGGGCGCTGGCCCGGTGCGGCGCGGTGCAGTGCGGCTTCTGCGTGCCCGGCATGGCGATGACGGTGCACGACCTGCTGGAGGGCAACCCGGCGCCCACCGAGCTGGAGACCCGCCAGGCGCTGTGCGGCAACCTGTGCCGCTGCTCCGGCTACCGGGGCGTCGTCGACGCGGTCCAGGAGGTCGTCGCCGAACGCGAGGCGCACTCCGCGGCCGACGACGCGACGGACGCCCAGGCGAAGGCCGAGACGAACGCCGGGACGCACGCCGACGAGGCGCGCATCCCGCACCAGGCGGGCCCGGGGGCCGGCGGCGTCAACCCGTCGGCGTTCGAGTCACCCGGATCACCCGGATCACCGGGATCACCCGGACCGCACGACCAGGCGTACGGACAGGACGGAGGCCAGGCGTGAGCAACGAAGCCGCCACCGCGACCACCGCCGCGGAGGCAGCACCCGCCCCGGAGCCGATCCCGCACGGCATCGGCGCCTCCCTGCCGGCCGCCGACGCCCGGGCCAAGACCGAGGGCACGTTCCCGTACGCGGCCGACCTGTGGGCCGAGGGCCTGCTGTGGGCCGCCGTGCTGCGCTCGCCGCACGCGCACGCGCGCATCGTGTCCATCGACACCTCCCACGCGCGCGAGATGCCCGGCGTGCGGGCCGTCGTCACGCACGAGGACGTCCCCGGCGCCCCGCTGCACGGCCGCGGAAAGGCCGACCGCCCGGTCTTCGCCTCCGAGGTCGTGCGCCACCACGGCGAGCCCATCGCCGCCGTCGCCGCCGACCACCCCGACACCGCGCGCATGGCCGCCGCCGCCGTCATCGTCGAGTACGAAGTGCTCGACCCGGTGACCGACCCCGAGCAGGCCTTCGAGGCGGAGCCGCTGCACCCCGACGGCAACCTGATCCGGCACATCCCGCTGCGGCACGGCGACCCGGAGGCGGTCGGCGAGGTCGTCGCCGAGGGCCTGTACCGCATCGGCCGCCAGGACCCCGCCCCGATCGGCGCCGAGGCCGGCCTCGCCGTGCCGCGCCCCGACGGCGGCGTCGAGCTGTACCTGGCCTCCACCGACCCGCACGCCGACCGTGACGCGCTCGCAGCCTGCTACGGGCTCGCCCCGGAACGCGTGAAGATCGTCGTCACCGGCGTGCCCGGCGCGACGGCCGACCGCGAGGACCAGGGCTTCCAGCTCCCGCTGGGCCTGCTGGCGCTGAAGACCGGCTGCCCGGTGAAGCTGACGGCGACCCGCGAGGAGTCGTTCCTCGGCCACGTCCACCGGCACCCCACCCTGCTGCGCTACCGCCACCACGCCGACGCCGAGGGCCGGCTGGTGAAGGTCGAGGCGCAGATCCTGCTCGACGCGGGCGCGTACGCGGACACGTCGTCCGAGGCGCTGGCCGCCGCGGTGGCGTTCGCCTGCGGCCCGTACGTCGTGCCGAACGCGTTCATCGAGGGCTGGGCGGTACGCACCAACAACCCGCCCTCGGGGCATGTGCGCGGCGAGGGCGCGATGCAGGTGTGCGCCGCGTACGAGGCGCAGATGGACAAGCTGGCGAAGAAGCTCGGCGTCGACCCGGCGGAACTGCGGATGCGCAACGTGCTGGCCACCGGGGACGTGCTCCCCACCGGCCAGACGGTGACCTGCCCGGCCCCCGTCGCCGAACTCCTCCAGGCGGTGCGCGACTTCCCGCTGCCGCCGCTGCCCAAGGACACGCCGGAGGACGAGTGGCTGCTGCCCGGCGGCCCCGAGGGCGCCGGCGACCCGGGCGCGGTGCGCCGGGGCGTGGGCTACGGCCTGGGCATGGTGCACATGCTCGGCGCGGAGGGCGCCGACGAGGTCTCCACGGCGACCGTCCGCGTCCAGGACGGCGTCGCGACCGTGCTGTGCGCGGCTGTCGAGACCGGCCAGGGCTTCACCACGCTGGCCCGGCAGATCGTGCAGGAGACCCTGGGCGTCGACGAGGTGCACGTGGCCCCGGTGGACACCGACCAGCCCCCCGCGGGCGCCGGCTGCCGCGGCCGCCACACCTGGGTGTCCGGCGGCGCGGTGGAGCGCGCGGCGAAGATGGTCCGCACCCAGCTCCTTCAGCCCCTGGCGCACAAGTTCGGCATGTCCACCGAACTGCTGCAGATCACCGACGGCAAGATCACGTCGTACGACGGCGTCCTGTCGACCACCGTCACCGAGGCCCTGGACGGCAAGGAGCTGTGGGCGACCGCCCAGTGCCGCCCGCACCCCACGGAGCCGCTGGACGACTCCGGCCAGGGCGACGCCTTCGTGGGCCTGGCGTTCTGCGCGATCCGCGCGGTCGTCGACGTCGACGTCGAGCTGGGCTCGGTGCGGGTGGTGGAGCTGGCGCTGGCGCAGGACGTGGGCCGCGTGCTGAATCCGGCCCAGCTGCACGCGCGCATCGAGGCGGGCGTCACCCAGGGCGTGGGCATCGCGCTCACCGAGAACCTCCGCACCGGCCGCGGCCTGATCCGCCACCCCGACCTCACCGGCTACGCCCTGCCGACGGCCCTGGACGCGCCCGACATCCGCATCGTCAAGCTCGTCGAGGAGCGCGACGTCGTCGCCCCGTTCGGAGCGAAGGCGGTCAGCGCGGTGCCGGTCGTCACGTCCCCGGCGGCCATCGCCTCCGCGGTCCGCGCCGCCACCGGCCGCCCGGTCAACCGCCTCCCCATCCGCCCCCAGGCGGCCGTGGTGACGGGGCAGTGAGCGGACCGGACCCGCGGCGGAGGCAACGCGCCGCGGCCGTCTGACGTCTTCCCCCGGGGGCCGGTCGGTCCGTGGGCCGTTGGCCCATGGGGCGCAAGTCATCGGGCCGTAAGTCGGTGGGGCGTTGTCAGTGGGGCGGCGTAATGTTCTGGCAGTGGGGACGCCCGCTTCCGGCGGGAGACCGGACCACAGGCCGGGCCCCGCACGGGGACGAGCAAGCACATCCGGGGGAACCATGAGCACGACCGACACCGCCGTCGCGGAGACGGCTTCGATCGACGACCATCCGAACCAGCGGGCGTTCGAAGGTCACTTGAACCCGCAGGCGTTCGACGGCCTGGACCCGCTCGCGTTCGGGGGCCTGCTGCGGCCGGCGGGCCCGCGCGGCCGGCCCGGTGACGCGGGCGCGCTCCGCCCGCTGACCGGGGCCGCCGCCACCCCCACCGTCTCGGGCCTCGCCCTCGACCTGCCCGCCCGCCTGCTGGACCGGGAGTTCGGCCCCGGCCGGCTGGTCCGCTTCGAGGACATCGACTTCCCGTCCGCGCTGACCCACGAGCCGACCCGCCACTTCCTGTGCGAGACCGGCCTGCCCGAGGACACCGCCCTCTTCCAGCTGGACACGGACATCCCGCTGCCGACGCTGGCCGAGTACTACGCGGACGACCACCGCCCCGAAGTGGCCCCGTCGCCCGACCTGCTCCCGCCGCACGCGGCCCGTCTGATACGCCTCGGCGACCTGGACGAGCAGCACGCCGTGCTGCTGGACGGCGCCACGGGCGCGATCCTGACCTGGCGCGGCCCCGGCACGACCCCGCACCCGCTCTCCACGGACGTCTCCACCTTCGCCCTCACCCTCTGCCTCCTCCACCACGACGGCACCCACCCGGAGTGAAGCGGGGTCCGTCACGGAGCGACCGCACGAACGAGGAGCGTCCCGATGTGCCCAGGCCGAGGCGCGTCGAGGACCCGCGCGTCGGCCGTGGCGAAACCGGCCCGGGTGAGCAGGCGCTCCCACACGGCTGGGCGGTAGCTGTAGCGGTAGGTGAACATCGCCTTTCCGGCGAAGCCTCCCTTGTACATTCCCTGCGGTCCGTAGGCGCCTGGGATGGCCGGAGGCTGCGAGAAGGCGAAGACGCCCCCGGGCCTGAGCCGTCGACGGACCAGGGGAAAGAGACGGCCCGGATCGGTGAACCAGGCGGCGCCGAAGATCGAGTAGACCGCGTCGTACGCCTCCGCGTGCTCGCTCAGGTACTCCAGCACCTCGGAGCACACGAACTCCGCGCCGGTGCCCGCCCACTTCGTGGTGGTCTTCTCGACCATGACGGGGGACAGGTCGACGCCCCGAGCGGTGATGCCGCGTCGAGCGAGGTAGGCGACAGCACGGCCGGTGCCGCAACCGATCTCCAGCGCCGAGCCCGGGTTTCCCAGTAGCTCCGCGCCGGGTCCGTGACCGGCGTACTGGGTCCAGCAGAAACCCGGCTCCGCGTCGTCCTTGAAGGCGGAAGCGGCGAAGGTGTCCCACAACTCCGTCTCGGCGGCGATGTCATGTTGTGCGGGCAAGACGATTCCTCTTCGCAGGGGTCGGCCCCTGATCCTCAGGGGCACCGAGAAGCAGGGGCCGACGTAGAACGGTTCAGTGACTGTCGGGGACCTTGTTGTCGCACGGCGAGCAGTCCGTGCCGTCGATCGCCCACAACTCCTCGTCGATGTCGAAGCCGGCGGATTTCAGGAAGTCGGCCGTGCGCAGGCACAGCCCGTCACGGCGGCGCTCGATGAAGGGGGCGTGGTGCTTGTAGCGGCCCTCGTTGTACACGTCGCAGAGGGCCCACCACACCGGCGTGTCGAGGATGAGCTGGTGAACGCCGATGTCGACGAGCTTACCGACCCCGAGGTGGACCTCCGGGTGCTCCATGCAGCCGATGGTGTACATGACCGCGTTGCCGAGGATGCGTTCGGCCATGTCGCGGACCATCGTGTGGTCGCGCAGCAGCAAGGCGACCTCGCGGTCCCAGAGGGTCATGTCTCCGTCCAGCACGTTGATCGTCAGGTGCTTGATGTGGGGTTGGACGGCGTTGAGGAGTTCCTTCGGGCCCCGTGTGCGGATGCTCGCGGGCTGGTCGAGTGTGACGGTCATGGACTGCTCCTTCGGAGAAAGGTCGTGCCGTACCGGTTCGAGCCCGTCCCACCTGTCAGACCTTCCGGGTGGAAGCGGGGCGCGGGCGCCTTGCGCTTCCCAACCCAGCGAGGACTGCTGGCTGATTCGGCTGGAGCGGGCGACTTGGCTGGCGCCCTGGCCGTTGCCCACTCAGCGGACCTGGTCAAGGCGTCGGCCATGAGCAGGACGCTAGGAGCGGAGCGTTGACCGGCGGTAGGCTGTTTTCTCGAATTTGCTCGCGCACGTCCAGGATTGCTGGTGTTTTCTCCTGAGGCTCGCCTGAGCCAGTAGTGCCAGGCCAGGACTCCCCACCATGCTGATGTGGGATTACCACCCCACGGAAGGGAGAACGTCCATGGTTCGTCGGCTGCGTTTCGTCGGCACGGACAGCAAGGTCGACGGTTGCCCCGCCCTGCACACGGACGAAGGCACCGGCGAGATCATCGTTCAAGGCACGCCAGTCACCGACCCCGAAGACCTCGCACAGCTCCAGCACTTCGGAGTCGACGAGGCAGCGGTGGCGGTGCCGCGGGAACTGCTCGTGAACTGGGGACCGAAGGAGATGGAACGGGTGCCGGAACTCGTGGACCGGGCCACCTTCCGCCGCCTGTTCGAGACCTTCGAGCACACCGCCTGGCGGCTGGAGACACGGCGCGGTTATGCGTCGGACCGGCAGGACCCGGAGTTTCAGGTATTCCTGGCCACCGGCTCGTCACCCTGCGACCCCGACGAACCCTGGTTCGTCAACATCAAGGCCCAGACGGGAGCCGGAAAGACGGTCGGCCGTGTCCGAATTGCCGATGACCCGCCCACCGCGGAGCAACTGTTCCTGCTCGACTACGCCCGGCACAACGCCGCCTTCGGCGAGGACATCCGGTACCTGTGGCGCGAGGACGCCGCGCGGGCCGACGTGCCCGCTGAGGACTTCTGGATCTTCGATTCACGGCTGGTCGCCCTGCTGCACTTCGACGACGAGGACAACCTGCTCAACATCGAGCTGATCACCGAGCCGGCCGAGGTCGTGCGGTACGCCATCGTGCGCGACGCAGCGATGCACCACGCAATCCCGCGCGAGAAATTCGCCGCGCAGGTGGCCACGACCGAATAGCGCGCGACAGGTGAGCACTGACTACCAGCAGGCACGGGCGGCGCTGGGAGCGCGGCTGCGCGAACTCCGTTTCATGTGCCCCGGTGGTCGGCTCACCGGTCAGCAGCTTGCACAGCGGCTCGGCTGGCCAGGCTCCAAGGTCAGCAAGCTGGAGAACGGCAGGCAGACCGCCACCCCCGAGGACCTCAGAGCCTGGGCCGAGGCGACCGAACAGCCGGGGGTGTACCCAGAACTCGCCGCCAGACTGGCCGGGTTCGAGTCGCACATCAGGTCATGGCGTCGGGCCCTGGCGAACGGCTTCAAGCCCCTTCACGAGGGGCTGAGCGCTGAGATCGACCGCACGTCGGACATGTGGGTCTGGGAAGAGTCAGTCATCGCCGGGCTCCTGCAGACCCCGGAGTACGCCCGACACGTCGTCCAGCGGTACTCGGAGCTTCTGGGCGGAGCCGGCGATATCGAGGCAGCTGTCCGCTCTCGGGTGCAGCGTCAACAATGGCTCTACCGGACCGGCCGCAAGCTGCACGTGTTGATGTGGGAGGCCGCGTTGCGGTCCCAGATCTGCCCTCCCTCGGTGCTGGCGAGCCAACTCGACCGCCTCAACGGCGTGATCGGCATGGACACGGTAGAGATGGGCGTGATCCCCTTCGAGGCGTCCGTGAAGATCGTTCCCGCCAACGGCTTCTGGGTGCTGGACAACCGGCTGGTCGTCGCCGAAGACTGGCACGCTGAACTGTGGCTGGACGACGCCGACAACATCGCCTTGTACAAGAAGGTCTGGAAGACTCTGAGCGAGTCGGCGGTGTACGGAGCTGATGCCCACAACATCGTCAACGCAGCCCACCAAGCCCTGAACCGGCGGCGATGACGTTCGCGGGCTACGCCCGACCAGCCGCAGAAGCCCCGGGTAAGCACTCGCCTGCCCAGGGCCCTGCCGTGTCAGAGTGCCGCGAACTCGACGAACGCGGTCCACGCCGTGGGTTCCACGGCGAGTGCGGCACCGGTCGTGTCCTTCGAGTCGCGGACGTGGACCCTGCCGGGGGTGGCGGCGACCTCTATGCATTCGCCGCCCGCTCCACTGCTGTGACTGCTCTTGCGCCAGGCCGACTCAGGTACGGGCTGTTCGATGCTCATCTCTCTCCAAGCAGCTTCTCGACGAGGGCCAGCGACTCGCGTGGAGTGAACGCTTGGGCCCGAAGGATGCCGTACTGTTCCTCGATCTCCCGGACTGACTTCCGCTCCGTGTAGAGGCGGCTGTCCTGTTGAGCCTCCACGTACGCGATCCTCCGCCCTTCCTTCGTCTCGATCAAGGTGAACGGACCAGCCAGACCGGCATGCTCGTCACGCTCGATCGGCATCACCTGGATCTCCACGTTGCGGCGCTGGCCGTGGAGCAGGATCTGCTCCAACTGTCCTCGCATCACGCCCCACCCGCCCAGTGGCCTACGCAGAACCGACTCCTCGACGACGAAGCTGATGGTGGGCAACTGCGTGCGGCAGAAGATCTCCTGCCGGGCCAGACGCGCTGTCACCCTCTGCTCGACCACGTCCTCGTGCAGCAGAGGACGCCAGTTGGTAAACACCGCCCGCGCGTACTCTTCGGTCTGCAACAGTCCGGGCACCGCCTGGTTGGCGTACACATGAAGCTCAATCGCCTCGGCCTCCAACCTGGCCGCGTCCCGAAAGAACGCCGGATAGTGAGCGCGAGCCACTTCCTCCTTGCTCGCGCTCAACACCCCGCCCGCACCGAGCACTTCGTCCGCCTGATCGATGAATCTCGGCGGCGGGATGCGTCTCCCCTGCTCGAACGACGCGATCGTCGACGCCGAGTAGCCGGTCAGCGACCCGAACGTCGCGCGGTCCATCCCCGCCCGCTCCCGGAACAGCTTCAAGTGGCGCCCGAACAGGCAGAGAATGCCCGCCCCGACCTCGTACTCCGGCTGCTGAACCTCGTCGCCCACGGCGCGGCTCCCTCCCGTACGACGGACCTAGCCCGCCCAACGCGCGGCCTCGCAACCGGTCACGCCCCGCGTCACGGACAAGCGCGTCACCCGCGCGTACAGCCCGTATCCGTCGGCGTCACGGAGCCTGGATCGGCTGGGTGAGGTTCAACGGGTTGCCGTCGGGGTCCTCGATGTGGGCGACGCGCTGTCCCCACGGCATGTCCTTGGGCCCGCCGCGCACCGAGCCGCCCAGCGCCGTCACCCGGCCGAGCACCTCGTCGACGTCGTCGACACCGATGCTGAGCAGGATCCGCGGCGCCGACCCGGTCCCCGGGTCCTCTTTGGACACCAGCCCGAGGTCGGTGTCGCCGATGCGCAGGCCGAGGTAGAAGGCCGGGCCTTTCGCCGGTACCCGGAAGATCTCCTCGGCGCCGAACAGTTCCGTGTAGAAGCCGAGCAGGCGTTCCTGGTCGGCAGTGATGATCACTGGCTGGATGGTGGACATGGCACCCCTGTCGAGAACGGTCAGGTCGCCGGGCAGACCGTCCGAAGACGGTGAACTCATCGGCAAGACCGCACAGGCTTGGGGTGCCGTCCTTCCATTTTTCCTGGTCAGGCCAGGTAGAGGCTGTGGCGGGATTTGAACCCGCGTAACTCGCTTTGCAGGCGAGCCCCTGAACCACTCGGGCACACGGCCGTGTCGGTGAGACGACCGTAGGGCGGGGCGGGGGAGGGGCTCAAGGGAATCGCGGGGGCCGCAACGGGACTGCCATACGCCGTTCATGAGAGGGCCGGAGGCGCAGGCGGCCTACGACGAAGGTCCTGGGACAGGGCGACCTTGGACAGGGGTCAGAACGGGCTGCGCACCTTACCCTGGCGACCATGGCCGTCCATGAGCCGCGGGACACCGCGACCACAACCGAACCCACAGACAGAGCAGACAGTGCCGACAGCGCAGACAGCGCCGACGAGGGCGTGCTGGGGCGGTCGCACCGGGCACTGAGCATCGGGATCGTGTCCGTCGTCCTGCTGATCGCCTTCGAGGCGACCGCGGTGGCCACGGCGATGCCGGTCGCGGCGCGGGAACTGCACGGGGTGTCGCTGTACGCGTTCGCGTTCTCCGGGTACTTCACCACCAGCCTGTTCGGCATGGTGCTGGCCGGGCAGTGGTCCGACCGGCGGGGGCCGCTCGGGTCGCTGACGGCCGGCATCGCCGCCTTCGCCGCCGGGCTGCTGCTCGCCGGGACGGCCGGAGCGATGTGGGTGTTCGTCCTCGGGCGGGCCGTGCAGGGGTTCGGCGGCGGGCTGGTGATCGTCGCGCTGTACGTCGTCGTCGGCCGCGCCTACCCCGAACGGCTGCGGCCGGCGATCATGGCGGCGTTCGCGGCGAGCTGGGTCGTGCCGTCCGTGGTCGGCCCGCTCGCCGCGGGCGCGGTGACCGAACACCTCGGCTGGCGCTGGGTGTTCGTCGGCATCCCGGTGCTGGTGGTCTTCCCGCTGGCACTCGCGCTGCCGCAGATACGGCGCCGGGCGTCCGGCCCGGTGGAGCGGGCGGCCGACGCCTCCCCCGACCGCCGCCGCATCAAGCTCGCCCTCGGCATCTCCCTCGGCGCCGGGCTGCTCCAGTACGCCGCCCAGGACCTGCGCTGGATCTCGCTGCTGCCCGGCGCCGCCGGCGCCGCGCTGCTCGTACCGGCCGTGCTCGGGCTGCTGCCGCGCGGCACGTACCGGGCGGCGCGCGGGCTGCCGTCCGTGGTGCTGCTGCGCGGCATCGCCGCGGGGTCGTTCATCGCGGCGGAGTCGTTCGTGCCGTTGATGCTCGTCACCCAGCGGGGGCTGTCCCCGACGCTCGCCGGGCTCTCGCTCGCGGCGGGCGGCGTCACCTGGGCGCTGGGGTCGTGGGTGCAGTCGCGGGCGCGCGTGGAGCCGTACCGGGAGCGGCTGATGATGGTGGGGATGCTGCTGGCCGCGGCCGCCGTCGCCGCCGCGCCGAGCGTGCTGATCGACGCCGTGCCCGCCTGGACCGTGGCCGTC
The DNA here is from genome assembly GCF_035656535.1 of Streptomyces sp. H51. Lineage (NCBI taxonomy): Bacteria > Bacillati > Actinomycetota > Actinomycetes > Kitasatosporales > Streptomycetaceae > Streptomyces > Streptomyces sp. H51. The sequence goes on along the minus strand of NZ_JAYMHD010000020.1, from coordinate 304,892 downwards.
GCCTGGGCGTTCGGCTGCTTCGGGATGGGCCTGGTGATCGCCTCCACCAGCGTGCTGCTGCTCCAGCTCTCCGCCCCCGAGGAGGCCGGCACCAACTCCGCCGCCCTGCAGATCTCCGACGGCCTGGCCAACGTGATCCTGCTCGCCGCCGGCGGCGCCGCCTTCGCGGCCCTCGGCGGCGGCTCGGTGACCCACACGGCGACCCAGGCCACGGCGTCCCGTCCGGCCGCCTTCGCGGCGGTGTTCCTGCCGATGGCGGCGGTGGCGCTGCTGGGGGCGTGGGTGACGACGCGGCTGCGTTCGGTGCAGGGTGCCACCGCTTAGTACCGTCGGGGCATGGCCGGACTCAACCCGCGTTTCACGGACGAAGAGCTCGACGCCCTGCATGAGCGTGCGGCGGACGGGCGCAGCATGCGGGCCTGCGCACACGACGTGGTCGTCGCAGCCATGAACGAGCACTCGCGACTGTTCCACGAGGCTGCGCAGCACGTGCTCAAGGCCAGTGCCGAGTTGAACCGGAGGCTCGCCTGATGCACTACCTCACCCTGCCCGACTTCCTGCACCTCGCGAAGCGGCTCGGGGCGGCCGAGGTGCGCGACTACGGACACCTGGACTCGGCCTTGGCGTGACCCCGGTCCAGCGTGTTCGGCCAGGACGCTTATCCGGGCGCGCAACTGCCGCGCTTCGCGCGCTGACGGGCTGCGGCGAAGGGGCGGGTGTGACGTGAATCCCACCCGTGGCCGAGCCGCGCCGGTCCGCGCGTCCGGGCCGTCGCGCCGCCGGTAGGGTGGCCCGGTCGTCGTACGCAGCCGAGCCGTCCTACCCCTCCCGGAGACCGTGACTACCACCGCCGCCAGCTCTGCCTCGCACGCCCACTCGCACCACCTGTCGCCCGCCTTCCCCGGCCGCGCCCCCTGGGGCACCGCCGGCAAGCTGCGCGCCTGGCAGCAGGCGGCGATGGACAAGTACATCCAGCAGCAGCCGCGCGACTTCCTCGCGGTCGCCACCCCCGGCGCCGGAAAGACGACCTTCGCGCTGACGCTGGCCTCCTGGCTGCTGCACCACCACGTCGTGCAGCAGGTGACCGTGGTCGCCCCGACCGAGCACCTGAAGAAGCAGTGGGCGGAGGCCGCCGCGCGGATAGGGATCAAGCTCGACCCCGAGTACAGCGCGGGCCCGCTCGGCAAGGAGTACGACGGCGTCGCCGTGACGTACGCGGGCGTGGGCGTGCGGCCCATGCTGCACCGCAACCGCGTCGAGCAGCGCAAGACCCTGGTCATCCTCGACGAGATCCACCACGCCGGCGACTCCAAGTCCTGGGGCGAGGCGTGCCTGGAGGCCTTCGAACCGGCCACCCGGCGCCTCGCGCTCACCGGCACGCCGTTCCGGTCCGACACCAACCCGATCCCCTTCGTGAGCTACGAGGAGGGCCAGGACGGGATCCGCAGGTCCGCCGCCGACTACACCTACGGTTACGGCAACGCGCTCGCCGACCACGTCGTGCGGCCCGTCATCTTCCTCTCCTACAGCGGCAACATGCGCTGGCGCACCAAGGCCGGGGACGAGGTGGCCGCCCGGCTCGGCGAGCCGATGACCAAGGACGCGATCAGCCAGGCCTGGCGCACCGCCCTGGACCCGCGCGGCGACTGGATGCCGAGCGTGCTGCGCGCCGCCGACCAGCGGCTGACCGAGGTCAGGAAGGCCATCCCGGACGCGGGCGCCCTCGTGATCGCCTCCGACCAGGACTCCGCGCGCGCCTACGCCAAGCTCATCCGGGAGATCACCGGCAGCAAGGCCACCCTCGTGCTGTCCGACGACGCCGGCGCCTCCGGCCGGATCGACGAGTTCAGCGGCAACCAGGACCGCTGGATGGTCGCCGTCCGCATGGTGTCCGAGGGCGTCGACGTGCCCCGGCTGGCCGTCGGGGTCTACGCCACCACCATCTCCACCCCCCTCTTCTTCGCGCAGGCCGTCGGCCGCTTCGTGCGGTCCCGGCGCCGCGGCGAGACCGCCTCCGTCTTCCTGCCGACCATCCCGGACCTGCTCACCTTCGCCAACGAGATGGAGGTCGAGCGCGACCACGCCCTCGACAAGCCGAAGAAGGAGGGCGAGGAGGACCCCTACGCCGAGTCCGAGAAGGAGATGGAGGAGGCGAACAAGGAGCAGGACGAGGACACCGGCGAACAGGACATGCTGCCCTTCGAGGCGCTGGAGTCCGACGCCGTCTTCGACCGGGTCCTCTACGACGGCGCCGAGTTCGGCATGCAGGCCCACCCGGGCAGCGAGGAGGAGCAGGACTACCTCGGCATCCCCGGACTCCTCGAACCCGAGCAGGTGCAGCTGCTGCTCCAGAAGCGGCAGGCCCGGCAGATCGCGCACAGCCGCAAGAAGCCGGACGCCGAGGCCGACCTGCTGGAGCTGCCCGCCGAGCGGCGGCCCGTCGTCTCCCACAAGGAGATGATGGAGCTGCGCAAGAAGCTCAACACGATGGTCAGCGCCTACGTCCACCAGAGCGGCAAGCCGCACGGCGTGATCCACACCGAACTGCGGCGCGTGTGCGGCGGCCCGCCGAGCGCCGAGGCAACGGCCGGGCAGCTGCGCCAGCGCATCGCCAAGGTGCAGGAGTGGGCCACCCGGATGCGGTGACGCCGGCCGCGTCGGCACGGCGTTCTCCGGGCGTGCGCGCGGCGCGGGGGCGGTGACCTGCCGGTTGCTGGCCCCCGTACGAATCGGGACATACGGAGGGACTCCTTCCTTATCGGTGCCCGGATTCTGGACGGAGCCTTCCGCTGAGCGAACCTGCTTCGCTACTGTCCCGCTACGCACACGCCCCGTGGCAGCGCCGCCGCGGAGCGCAGCCGTGAAGCGACGCGGTCCGGGACATGCCGGGCCGCCGGCCGATCGGCGGCCTCTGAAGCGCGTCGCCGACGGGACTCGGTGACGCACGCCGCGAGAGGGCCGCCGACCTCACCACCTGGAGGAGTGGGCGTCGTGACCGCGGAGACCTCTCAGACGCTCGACCGGGGACTGCGCGTCCTCAAACTGCTGGCCGATACGGACCACGGGCTGACCGTCACCGAGCTGTCCAACCGACTGGGCGTGAACCGGACCGTCGTGTACCGGTTGCTCGCCACCCTCGAACAGCATGCGCTCGTACGTCGCGACCTGGGCGGACGTGCCCGGGTCGGGCTCGGCGTGCTGCGCCTGGGCCGACAGGTGCACCCCCTGGTACGGGAGGCCGCACTGCCCGCGCTCAGGTCGCTGGCCGAGGACATCGGGGCGACCGCGCACCTGACGCTGGTCGATGGGGCGGAAGCGCTGGCGGTGGCCGTCGTCGAGCCGACGTGGACGGACTACCACGTCGCCTACCGGGCCGGGTTCCGCCACCCGCTGGACCGCGGCGCCGCCGGCAAGGCGATCCTCTCCGCCCGGCGGCAGCCGTCGAAGGAGCCCGGGTACGTCCTGACGCACGGTGAACTCGAAACGGGCGCGTGCGGAGCCGCCGCACCGCTGATCGGCGTCACGGGGGTCGAGGGCAGCGTCGGTGTGGTCATGCTGGCCGACGTGGTGCCGGAGCGGGTGGGCCCCCGGGTGGTGGACGCGGCCCGCGAGGTGGCGGAGGCGCTGCGCTGACGCCCGCCGCGACCGGTCTCCCGGCCCGACCCGGGCGGCCCCGTGGCAGGCGGGTCGCCCCGGTCCACCGGCATCCGGCCGGAAGCCGCCGTCCCGTAGATTGATCCCGTGCTCTCTCGCCTCACGCGCCCTCAGGCCCTCGCCGTCTGTGCCCTGCCCGCGGTGGCTCTGGTCGCCACGGCCGTCTTCGCGCCGCTGCCGTTCTCGCTCGCGCAGCCCGGGATGACGGCCGACGTGCTCGGCCGGAACAAGGGCACCGCGGTGATCACGGTCTCCGGCGCGCCCACCCGCAGGACCAGCGGGCAGTTGCGCATGACGACGATCGAGGCGACCAACCCGGACGCGCACGTCTCGCTCGGCCAGGTGCTCGACGCGTGGTTCGCCACGGACCGCGCGGTCATGCCGCGCGACTCGGTCTATCCGAGCGGCGAGAGCACCCAGGAGATCCAGAAGCACAACACCGAGCAGATGAAGCAGTCCCAGGACGCGGCGACCGAGGCCGCGCTGGACTACCTGCACATGAACGACAAGGGCGTCAAGGTCACCCTGCGGCTCGCCGACGTCGGCGGTCCCAGCGCCGGGCTCCTGTTCACCCTCGGCATCATCGACAAGCTGCACGGCGACGGCAGCGGCGGCGACCTCACGGGCGGCCGCACCGTCGCCGGCACGGGAACCATCGCCGCCGACGGGACCGTCGGCGCGGTCGGCGGGGTCGCGCTGAAGACGCAGGCCGCGCGCCGGGACGGGGCGACGGTGTTCCTCGTCCCGAAGGCCGAGTGCTCCGACGCCCGGGCGCAGCTGCCCAAGGGGCTGCGGCTGGTCCCGGTCACCACCCTGAAGGGCGCGGTGAACGCCCTGACCGCGCTGCGCACGGGCACGGGGGCCGTTCCCGGCTGCTGAGTGCTTCGCTGAGTGCTTCGCTGAGTGCTTCGCTGAGTGCTTCGCTGAGTGCTTCGCTGGGTGTGCCGCGTGCCGCGTCGTGCCGTCGGTCGGCTGCGGCGCCGTCGTGGCCGGTCGCGTGGTTCCCCGCGTCCCTTCAGCGCGCTGCCGAACCGCCGCGGACTTCGAGCCGCTGCCGAACCGCCGCGGACTTCGAGCCGCTGCCGAACCGCCGCGGACTTCGAGGCCGTCACTCGCCGCGGGCCGCCTGCTCCACCAGGGGTATGGTCCGCAGCGGGACGGGGTTCTCCATCACGATCGCGGTCGAGGCCCGCACGATGCCGTCGAAACCGACGACCAGGTCGATCACCCGTTGCAGGTCGGCGTTGGAGCGGGCCACCAGCCGGCACAGCATGTCCCCGCTGCCGGTGGTGGTGTGCAGCTCCAGCACCTCCGGGACGGACGCCAGGTGCGCCCGCACGTCGGCCCCCTGCCCCTGGCGGATCTGGAGCGTGGCGAAGGCGGTGACCGGATAGCCGAGGGCCGCCGGATCCACCTGCGGCCCGAACCCGCGGACGACCCCGCTCGACTGGAGCCGGTCGAGCCGTGCCTGCACCGTCCCCCGGGCCACCCCCAGCCGCCGGGACATCTCCAGCACCCCGATCCGCGGCTCCCGCGCCAGCAGCACGATGATCCGTCCGTCCAGCCCGTCGATCGCCACGTCAGCCTCCCGCGTGAAGTGGTCATCCCAATGGTCATCCTGTACAGAAAGCCCGGAGGAGCGAGCATCCGACTGGGCAGATTGACCAGCGAATACGCAAACTATTGCGCACCTTGCCGTCCGCCACCAGGCTTCCGGTATGACCCAGACCACACACCACGCTCCCGACACCGCCCGGCAGGCCGACCCCTTCCCGGTCAAGGGAATGGACGCGGTCGTCTTCGCCGTGGGCAACGCCAAGCAGGCGGCGCACTACTACTCCACCGCCTTCGGCATGCGGCTGGTCGCCTACTCCGGACCGGAGAACGGCAGCCGCGAGACCGCCAGCTACGTGCTGGAGAACGGCTCGGCGCGGTTCGTCCTCACCTCGGTGATCAAGCCCGTCACCACCTGGGGCCACTTCCTCGCCCAGCACGTGGCCGAGCACGGCGACGGCGTCGTCGACCTCGCCATCGAGGTCCCGGACGCGCGCGCCGCCCACGCCTACGCGATCGAGCACGGCGCCCGCTCCGTCGCCGAGCCGTACGGCCTGAAGGACGAGCACGGCACGGTCGTCCTCGCCGCGATCGCCACCTACGGCGAGACCCGCCACACCCTCGTCGAACGCACCGGCTACGACGGCCCGTACCTCCCCGGCTACGTCGCCGCGAAGCCGATCGTCGAGCCGGCCGCCGAGCGCACCTTCCAGGCGGTCGACCACTGCGTCGGCAACGTCGAACTCGGCCGCATGAACGAGTGGGTGGAGTTCTACAACAAGGTCATGGGCTTCACGAACATGAAGGAGTTCGTGGGCGACGACATCGCCACCGAGTACAGCGCGCTGATGTCGAAGGTCGTGGCCGACGGCACGCTCAAGGTCAAGTTCCCGATCAACGAGCCCGCCGTCGCGAAGAAGAAGTCCCAGATCGACGAGTACCTGGAGTTCTACGGCGGCGCCGGCGTCCAGCACATCGCGCTCAACACCAACGACATCGTGCGGACGGTGCGGACCATGCGCGCGGCCGGTGTCGAGTTCCTCGACACCCCCGACTCCTACTACGACACCCTCGGCGAGTGGGTCGGCGACACCCGCGTCCCCGTCGAGACCCTGCGCGAGCTGAAGATCCTCGCCGACCGCGACGAGGACGGCTACCTGCTGCAGATCTTCACCAAGCCGGTCCAGGACCGCCCGACCGTCTTCTTCGAACTCATCGAGCGGCACGGCTCGATGGGCTTCGGCAAGGGCAACTTCAAGGCGCTGTTCGAGGCGATCGAGCGGGAGCAGGCCAAGCGCGGCAACCTGTGAGCCGATGAGCCGATGAGCCGATGAGCCGATCAGCCGATGAGCCGAAATCCTTGCGGCCGGTGAACGGTGGTTGACACCCTCGAAGTCCCGCGGGCGCCGCACGGGCGTCCGCAGGACTCGGGGGAGCCCGTGTGGTGACACGCATCGACCTGGCCGTACCGTCCACCGGTTGGCTGTCGCGGAAGGCGACGCTGAAGGAGCCGACGGTGCTCCAGTCGTTCGCCTTCGACGACGTGCGCGGGCACCTGTACGTCCTCCAGGTCACCGCCCGCGGCCACGCGGCCGGCGACCTGTGCCTGAACCGGCTCGACCACCGGGGCGAGCGGCTGGGCCACATGTACCTCAAGGGCTTCGGCCACGGCGTCAGCATGGGCGTGCAGCACGACGCCTCCGACGGCTCCACCTGGATCTGGACCGAGGCCGACGCGAAGAACGGCTACGGCCAGGGCGTCACCCGCTTCCACTTCGCCGCCGGCGCGGTCCGCACCGCCGCGAACGTCAAGGTGCGTCACCCCGTACCCGGCTCCGCCAACAACCAGCCGTCCGTCTGCCCGGAGTCCGGCCGCATCGCCGTCCGCTACCGGGACAGGGCCCGCAGGCCCCGCTACCGCGTCTGGGACCTCGACGCGTTCGTCGCCCGCGACTACGCGAACCCGGTCGCGGACATCGCGCAGACCGGCGCCCACCCCGACCCGAAGGTCCCCTTCCAGGGCTACGCCCTCTACCGGGACGCCATCTACCAACTGGCCGGCTCCCCCTACGACGAGCGCACCAACCCCCGCGCCTCCCGCGGCAACGCCTACGTCTCCTGCCTCGACGTCCGCACCGGCGAACTGCTCCAGCGGCAGCGCACCGTCGCCGGGTACGGCCTGGAGCACCGCGAGCCCGAGGGCCTCGCCGTGCGCGGCGGAACCGACCCGCGGATCTACCTCGGCTTCGCCTCCGGCCCCCTCGGCGCCCGGCGCTTCTCCCTCTACGTCAAGGGCGGCACGGCGGCATAGCGCCTCGGCCGTCCCGCCCCCGCTCCCGCTGGGCGGCGGAGCGTCCGGGGCCCGGGCATCCGACGGCTGCCGTACTCGGGGTTCACACCGCCGGCCGCCGGTGCGACGCTGTGATCATGAGCCGTATCGAAGCGCCCCGCGACGAGGTCACCGGCAACCTGATCGACCGGCTGCGCGGCGGGCTGCCCGCCGACGCGGTCCTCACCGACCCCGACGTCACGGCGTCCTACGCCAACGACATGGCCAGCTTCTGTCCGGCCGGCGCCCCCGCGGCCGTCGTGCTGCCGCGCACCGTCGAGCAGGTCCAGCACGTCATGCGCACCGCCACCGAGCTGCGCGTCCCGGTCGTCCCGCAGGGCGCCCGCACCGGCCTGTCGGGCGCCGCCAACGCCACCGACGGCTGCATCGTGCTGTCCCTGACCAGGATGGACCGCATCCTGGAGATCAACCCGGTCGACCGCATCGCGGTGGTCGAGCCGGGCGTGGTCAACGCCGCCCTGTCCCGCGCGGTGGGCGAGCACGGCCTCCACTACCCGCCGGACCCCTCCAGCTGGGAGACGTGCACGATCGGCGGCAACATCGGCACCGCCTCCGGCGGCCTGTGCTGCGTGAAGTACGGGGTGACCGCCGAGTACGTCCTGGGCCTCGACGTCGTCCTCGCCGACGGCCGCCTGATGACCACCGGCCGCCGCACCGCGAAGGGCGTCGCCGGGTACGACCTCACCCGCCTGTTCGTCGGCTCCGAGGGCTCGCTCGGCGTCGTCGTACGGGCGGTCCTGGCGCTGCGGCCGAAGCCGCCGCGGCAGCTGGTGCTGGCGGCCGAGTTCGCCTCCGCGGCCGCCGCCTGCGACGCCGTGTGCCGGATCATGGCGGGCGGGCACGTGCCGGCCCTGCTGGAACTGATGGACCGCACCACGGTGAAGGCGGTCAACGACCTCGCCCACATGGGCCTGCCGGAGACCACCGAGGCCCTCCTGCTGGCCGCCTTCGACACCCCCGACCCGGCCGCCGACCTCGCCGCCCTCGGCGCGCTGTGCGAGGCGGCCGGCGCCACCGCGGTCGTCCCGGCCGACGACGTGGCCGAGTCGGAGCTGCTGCTGCAGGCGAGGCGGCTGTCGCTCCCCGCGCTGGACGCGGTCCGGGGCACCACGATGATCGACGACGTGTGCGTGCCCCGCTCCCGGCTCGGCGACCTGCTCGACGGAGTCGAGCGGATCGCCGCCGAGCACGGACTGACCATCGGCGTCGTCGCCCACGCCGGCGACGGCAACACCCACCCGACGGTCTGCTTCGACGCGCAGGACGACGACGAGTGCCGGCGCGCCCGCGAGTCCTTCGACGAGATCATGGCCCTCGGCCTGGAACTGGGCGGCACGATCACCGGCGAGCACGGCGTGGGCGTGCTGAAGAAGGAGTGGCTGGCGCGCGAGATCGGCCCGGTGGGGCTGGAGATGCAGCGGCAGATCAAGCAGGTCTTCGATCCGCTGGGCATCCTGAACCCGGGCAAGCTCTTCTGACGTCCGCCGCCCGGCACCGGGCGGGCGACCGGTCGGGCCCCGCCGTTCCGTCACCCGGCGAGCAGCTCGTCGAGCGCGTCGTCGAGGCCGAGCTGGTCCGCCTCCGTCCCCGCGGGCACCGCCCGCAGCGTCCGCTCCAGCCAGGCGGACACGATGCCGGCCGGCGCCTGGAGCAGGGCGTCGCCGGCGGGGGAGTCCAGCGCCACCAGCACGACGCCGCAGCCGTCGGCCTTGCTCGGCCACACCCGCACGTCCCCGTGCCCGCTCGGCCGGAACACCCCCTCCACCAGCAGGTCCCGGGAGAACGTCCAGTCCACCTGGTGCTCGGAGCCGACGTGAAAACTGACATGGACGGCGTACGGGTCGTCGGTGCGGTAGCCGAGCCTGGCCGGGACCGGAATGCTGCGCTCCGGCGACAGGATCAGCCTCAGTTCCAGTTCGCGTTCCACCACGGTGTGGCGCATGGCGTGCGTTCCTCTCTCGAGCAGGTGTACGCGGCCCGTTGGGCGAGCCCGCACGGGTGAGAGGGGGGTGACAGTCATTCCTTACGCGAGTCGGACGGATTTTTTTACGAAACGTGCGAACCCGGTGCCCGTCATTGCCCGGAAAGTAGTGGGTCCGGCGGGACTTGCCGTGCCGGGGCGGCGGGTCTGGTAGATGTGGAGCCCCCCATACCCACCCCCGAGCAGATACGGGACGACGGACATGAGCGCCCCAACGCCGGCACCCGGTGACGACAGGCCCCGCGAAGGGTATTACCCGGACCCGTCCATTCCTGGATACGTCCGGTACTGGAACGGTGCCGCCTGGGTGCCCGGCACCAGCCGTCCGGCGCCGACGGACGGCGAGCGGCTCGTCCCGCCGCCCGGGGTGGGCCCCGCGCCCGCCGCGGTCGAGGAGACCGGCCCGCACTTCTTCGACGAGGACCCCCAGCCGCAGGTGCCCCCGGCCGACGCGGGGCACGGCAGCCGTCCGGAACCCGCCTCCGCGTGGGGCGCCGACCGCTCGCACCAGACCGGCTTCGGCGGCGGCCAGGACCGACGGGTCTCCTGGGGCGCTCCGCAGGGCGCCGACCCGCGCGTATCCGCCGGGCCCGCGCCCCGGCCCGCCGGGCCCCAGTCCCAGCCCGCCGGGCCCCAGCCCCAGCCCGCCGGGCCCCAGTCCCAGCCCGCCGGGCCCCGGCCCCAGTCGGCCGGGCCCTCCGCGTCCACGGACGGCACGGCGACGATCCCGCCGGCGGACGAGACCCCCGGGCAGGCGCCTGCCGGACAGCCGACCCCCGGTCAGGTGTCCTCGGACGGCACGTTCGTCTTCCGCCGCCCGACCGGGACGGCTCAGGGGAGCCCCCACGGCGCGGGCACGCCCGGGGGCTCCGGGGGCTCCGGGGCGGGTGCGGCGCCTTCCGTGGGGCCTGCCGCTCCCGGTGCCCAGGGTCCGGGCGGCCCGGTCGGCGACGACGGCACCATGATCTTCCGTACGCCGTCCCCGGGCGCGCAGCGGCAGGGCTCGGGCCCCGGCTTCGGCGCCGGCAAGGCCGCCGCCGAGCGGGCGGCCACGGCGCAGGCGCAGGCGCAGGCCCAGGCCCAGGCCCAGGCGCAGGCGCAGGCCCACGCGCAGGCGCGGGCAGCCGCCCCGCAGGCGGCTCCCGCTGCCCCGGCGGCTCCCGTGCCCCCCGTGGCACCGGCACCGTCTCCGGCCGCCCCTTCCGGACCCCAGCAGGTCTCTCCGGCGACCGCTCAGCCGCCCGCGGCGCAGCCCGCCCCGGCCTCCGCCGCCCAGGTCCCTCCTCCCGCCCCCGCTCCCGCTCCTGCCCCCGCCCCGGTGACCACGGGGCCCGGTGGCGGCCAGCCCTCCTGGGCGCAGCAGGTGCACCGGCTGGCCGGCGCCACCGGCGGCGAACAGCCCGTGGCGCCCTGGAAGCCGCCGGTCGAGGACGTGTTCCAGGCCGCCGCCCGGCGTCAGGCCGCCGCCCGCCCGGCGGGCCTCGGCAAGCGGCTCGTCGCCCGGCTGCTGGACACCGTCGTGGTCGCGGGCGTCACCGCCGTGGCCGCCGTACCCCTCGGCGCCAAGGCGCTCGACCACGTCGACGAGAAGATCGACGCGGCCAAGCTGTCCGGGGAGACCGTCACCGTCTGGCTGCTCGACGGGACGACGTCGGCGTGCCTCGGCGCCGTCCTCGCCGTGCTGCTGCTGTCCGGCGTCCTGTACGAGGCGCTGCCCACCGCCAAGTGGGGCCGCACGCTGGGCAAGAAGCTGCTGGGCCTGGAGGTGCGCGACATCGAGGCGCACGAGCCCCCGTCCTTCGGCGCCGCGCTGCGCCGCTGGCTCGTCTACAGCGTGCCCGGCGTCCTGCTGATCGGGGTCGTGGGTGTCCTGTGGTGCCTGTTCGACCGTCCGTGGCGCCAGTGCTGGCACGACAAGGCCGCGCACACGTTCGTGGCGGGCTGACCGCGCACGCCGGCCGTATCCGTCGAACGGACGCCCGGATCCCGTACTCCGGACGGCCGCTCGCCGGATGCGGACCACGGGCGTTCGCGGTCGACTCGGGCCATGAGCACCGAACCGCCCCCCGGATCCGGCCGGCAACCGGATGACGACCCGTTCAGGAAGCAGCCTCCGCCCGGAGGGCCCGGGGCGGGCTCGGGCTCCCCGTACGACGCCCCGCACGGCGGCGGCGACCAGCCGCCTCCGCACGGCGGCGGGCCGTACGGCGGCGGTCCTCCCGGCGGGCCTCCGGGCGGCGGTCCTCCCGGCGGCGGCCCCTACCCCGGCGATCCGCTGGCCGGCATGCCGCCGCTCGCCGACAGCGGCCGGCGCACGCTCGCCCGGATCATCGACATGATCCTCGTCGGCATCGTGGTCTGGCTGCTCACCTGGGCGATCGGCACGCACCAGTACAGCGTCGCGGCGGCCGAAGTGCAGTCCGTCAAGTCGTTCCTGCAGGCCCTGGTCGCCGCCGTGCTCTACATGGGCTACGACACCGTCATGATCAGCAGGTCGGGCCAGACGCTCGGCAAGAAGTGGCTGAAGCTGCGGGTGGCCAACCTCGCCGACGGCGCCACGCCGTCCGTGCAGACGTCCTTGATCCGCGCGGCGGTGCTGTGGATCCCGTTCGCGTTCTGCTGCGCCTGCGTCTGGACCGCGATCGCGGGCGGCTGGAGCTTCTTCGACAAGCCCTACAAGCAGGGCCTGCACGACAAGGCGGCCAAGACGGTGGTGGTCAGCACGGCCGCCTGACGCGGATCAAGGACGGCTGAAGCGGATCGGGGCCCGGCTGCCGGGCGTCAGGCGGAAGCCGACCGGCCGGACGCCGCGACCGGCACGGGCTGTCCGCCCTGCCCGCCCTGTCCGCCCTTTCCGGCCTGTCCCGCCTGCTGCTCGCCCCGGCGCCCGGCCCGCGCCGCGGGTTCGGGCGCCGGCGCGGTCCTGGGCCCGGACGGCGCGACCGTCAGGGCGACGAGGAGTCCCAGAGCGACCGCCGAGACGGCGATGACCGCGATGCCCGTGACCGAACTCGTCCCGGACAGCAGCAGCATGGCGAGCGTCGAGAAGATCACGGTGCACGAACCGTAGGCGAGTTGTGCGACGGTCGGACGAGGCATGGCAATCGTGTCCTCGGAAGTGGGGGTCCACGGGGGTGTCGGCCTGGCTTTCCGCCGTATGCAGGGCGTTCCGCAGTCGACTCTAACCGCGTGCATGCCCGAGTGGAACGATGAGTAAGCGTGACCTAACCAACAGTGCAGGTGCACGGGGGGCGCACGGAGTCATGACGTCCACCAGGCGGACGGACTCGCGCGCCTGTCGGACGGTCGGGCGGGCGTTCGTAAAGCGAACGTCCGGTCCGCATAGTGCAATTGACCTGTCCAAGTCAAGGTCTGTTTTTTCTTACCAACCTCTAGTCCAATGACGTCACTTGACAACACGCGTACCCCACGCGCGCGGCTCTCCCTTGTCCGGGACCACCTTCCGCGCGCGCCCCGGACGCGGGGGAGGAACTCAAGTGACCCACAGATCATGGACGTTCAGAGCGGCCGCGGTCGGTGTCGCGCTCGCGGCGGCGACCGCCACGTTCTCGACGTCCGCCGTGGCGCAGGCCGACAAGGCCGCGGGCGCCACCGTCGACCGGCACGACCCGGCGGCCAAGAGCATGAAGCAGCACGACCTCGACGGCCCGCTGTCCAAGACCCAGGACGCCCAGCGGCAGGAGGCCCTCGACCAGGTCATCTCCGGCAAGGCCCAGGTCAAGGACCGCAACGGTTCGCAGGTCGTCCAGCTCGAGAGCAAGAAGGGCGACAGCAAGTACGTCGAACTCGGCCGCGAGAAGACCGACAAGATCTTCACGATCCTGGTCGAGTTCGGTGACCAGGTCGACAGCACCTACGGCGGCACGGCCGGCCCGGCGCACAACCAGATAGCCGCGCCCGACCGCACGAAGGACAACTCGACCGACTGGCAGGCCGATTACGACCAGCAGCACTACCAGGACCTCTACTTCGGCACCGGCGACGACGTCGAATCGCTGAAGAAGTACTACGAGAAGCAGTCCTCGGGCCGCTACTCGGTCGACGGCGAGGTCACCGACTGGGTCAAGGTCCCGTACAACGAGGCCCGTTACGGCTCCAACAGCTGCGGCAACTGCGCCTGGTACGCGGTGCGCGACGGTGTCACCGCCTGGGTCGCCCAGCGCGAGGCGGCCGGCGAGACCGCCGCCCAGATCCGCGCCGAACTGGCCGAGTTCGACCAGTGGGACCGCTACGACCACGACGGCGACGGCGACTTCAACGAGCCCGACGGCTACATCGACCACTTCCAGATCGTGCACGCCGGCGAGGACGAGTCCGCGGGCGGCGGCGCGCAGGGCGAGGACGCCATCTGGGCGCACCGCTGGTACGCCTTCGGCACCGACGCCGGCGCCACCGGCCCCGAGGACAACAAGCTCGGCGGCACGCAGATCGGCGACACGGGCATCTGGGTCGGCGACTACACCATCCAGCCGGAGAACGGCGGCCTGGGCGTCTTCGCCCACGAGTACGGCCACGACCTCGGCCTGCCGGACGAGTACGACACCAACGGCGGCGAGAACTCCACCGGTTTCTGGACCCTGATGTCGTCCGGTTCCTGGCTCGGCACCGGCAAGAACGCCATCGGCGACCTGCCCGGCGACATGAACGCCTGGGACAAGCTCCAGCTGGGCTGGCTCGACTACGACGTGGCGCAGGCGGCCACCCGCTCCACGCACAAGCTGGGCGTCGCCGAGTACAACACCAAGAACGCGCAGGCGCTCGTCGTCGAGCTGCCGCGCAAGGAGGTCACCACCGAGGTCGTCGCCCCGGCCCAGGGCGCGAGCCAGTGGTGGAGCGGCAGCGGCAACGACCTGCGGAACACGCTGACCCGTTCCGTGGACCTCACCGGCCGGACGTCGGCCGAGCTGACCCTCGACGGCTGGTACGACATCGAGGCCGACTACGACTACCTCTACACCGAGGTCTCGACCGACGGCGGCGCCAACTGGACCGCCCTGGACGGCACCGTGGACGGCCGGGCGATCCCGCGTGACGGCAGCGACAAGCCCGCCCTCACCGGCTCCGTCGACGCCTACGCGAAGCTCGCGTACCCGCTGGACGCCTACGCGGGCAAGAAGATCGACCTGCGCTTCCGCTACCAGACCGACGGCGGCGTGGCGCTGAAGGGCTTCGCGGCGGACGAGATCAAGGTCACCGCCGACGGTGCCGCCGTCTTCGCGGACGACGCCGAGTCCGCGGACGCGGCCTGGACGGCGAACGGCTTCTCCCGCATCGGCGCCTCCATCACGGACGACTACGCGCAGTACTACCTCGCGGAGAACCGCCAGTACGTGTCGTACGACAGGACCCTGAAGGTCGGCCCGTACAACTTCGGCTTCTCCACGACCCGTCCGGACTGGGTGGAGCACTACCCGTACCAGAACGGCCTGTTGATCTGGAAGTGGGACACCTCCCAGCCGGACAACAACACCGGCGACCACCCGGGCACCGGTCTGATCCTCCCGGTGGACTCGCACCCGACGCCGCTGAAGTGGTCCGACGGCAAGCTGATGCGCAACCGCATCCAGGCCTACGACTCGCCGTTCAGCTGGTACCGCACGGACGGCATCACGCTGCACCGGGCGGACGTCGCCACGGAGATCCCGTCGCTGCGGGGCGTGCCGGTCTTCAACGACCACAAGCACACCTACTACGACGAGTCGAACCCGGCCGCGGGTGTCAAGATCACTGACACCAACACCAAGATCAAGATCGTCCAGGAGCCGCTGAGCGGCTCGACGATCTCGCTCGAGGTCGGCCCCGCGGTGAAGTAGTCGGCACTTCCGCAGGTCAAAGGCGTATCGGCGGTGACCCCCTGGCGGGTCGCCGCCGATCGTGTTTAGGTGCGTCCTGTGACTCGCTTATTGACACCGACGCGCACGGGGGTATGACCGCATGGCCACAGGAGGTTTCGCCAAGCTGCCGACCGGCAGCGTGGTGGTGGCGCTGAACCTGCCCAGCCCCACCGCCGACGGGACGGGCCCGGTCCGTGTCCTCGTCCACGCCCGCAACCGCGCACGCGCCCTGACCCGGCTGCGCAACCTCGGGATGCGGGCGGTCTACCTGCGGGGCAACGCGGCCCCGCCGACCCCCGACGAGATCACGGCGGTGCTGCACCATCCGGACGGCCTGATATGGCGCACGGCCCCTGACAACGGTGTCGCCGCGGGCCCGGTCCAGGAGCTGTGGCACCCGATCAGGGCGCTGCTGCGGCAGCCGGCGGCCCGGGCCTGACCGGTCCGCCCCCTCTGCCCCGTCCGCCCCCTCCGGTCCGGGCCCCCGGGCGGCGGAATCCGTCCGGGGCTCTCGCCGACTGACTCCGTCCGCGGCTCTCGCCGACTGACTCCGTCCGCGGCTCTCGCCGACTGACTCCGTCCGC
>NZ_JAYMHD010000020.1:0-288817 GCF_035656535.1 Streptomyces sp. H51 | reverse complement strand
GCGGCTCTCGCCGACTGACTCCGTCCGCGGCTCTCGCCGACTGACTCCGTCCGCGGCTCTCGCCGACTGACTCCGTCCGAGGCTTTCGGGCGGCGGGATCCGTCCGAGGCTCCCGGGCGGCGGAATCCGTCCGGGGCTCTCTCAGGCGACGACCGGCTTGCCGGTCAGTTCCACGCCCGCCGCGCGCATCTCCTCGACCGCCCGCTCGGTGGTCTCCGCGGCCACCCCGGCGGTCAGGTCGAGGAGGACCTGCGTGCGGAAGCCCTCCCGCGCGGCGTCCAGGGCGGTGGCCCGCACGCAGTGGTCCGTGGCGATGCCCACCACGTCCACCTCGCCGACCTCCCTGGCCCGCAGCCAGTCGGCCAGCTTCACGCCGTTCTCGTCGGTGCCCTCGAAGCCGCTGTAGGCCGCCGCGTAGGCGCCCTTGTCGAAGACGGCGTCGATGGCGCCGGAGGCCACGGCGGGCGCGAAGTTCGGGTGGAAGCCGACCCCCTCCGTCCCGGCGACGCAGTGCGCGGGCCAGGAGCGGACGAAGTCGGGGTTGTCGGCGAAGTGGCCGCCGGGCGCGATGTGGTGGTCGCGGGTGGCCACCACGTGCTGGTAGCCGGAGCCCGCAGCCTGCCCGATCAGCTCGGTCACGGCGGCGGCCACGTCGGCACCCCCGGACACCGCGAGGCTGCCCCCCTCGCAGAAGTCGTTCTGCACGTCTACGACGATCAAGGCGCGGCGCATGGTGGTCTGTCCTTCGGCTAGGAGGTCGGGTAGGGGTGCGGCCCGGCCGTTGAACTTCCGAGCCTAGAGACTTCGGGAGCGGGGCGGGAGGGGCGCGTCGCGGAACGTGACCGCGCGTCCCGCCGGCCGCCCCGGGGCCTCAGCGCGGATGGACGTACTCGGTCGGGATGACGGCCTCTCCGCGGGAGAGCTGGGTCGCCGACAGCGGCAGCCCGGCCCGTGCGGCCGCGTGCCGGTCGCGCACCACGTCCAGCGGTTCGCGGGCGACCACCGCACCGCCCTTTATCAGCTCCACCAGCAGCTGCCGGTCGGCCAGCTCGCCCGGGACCGGCCCGGTGCCGACCACCTCGGCCTCGGCGACCCCGTCCGCGTCCAGCCGCCGCGCGGCCCACTTGCGGCCGCCGACCGACGTCTTGCCGCCGCTGGACCGCTTCGCCACCGGCACCAGCGGCGCCCTCGGGTCGTCCGACTCCGCGCGGGCGACGAGCTTGTAGACCATCGACGCCGTCGGGTGCCCGGACCCGGTCACCAGCTGGGTGCCGACGCCGTAGGCGTCCACCGGCGCGGCCGCCAGCGAGGCGATGGCGTACTCGTCCAGGTCCGAGGTCACGACGATCTTGGTGTCCCGGGCGCCCAGGGCGTCCAGCTGCTGCCGCACCCGGTGCGCGACGAGCAGCAGGTCGCCCGAGTCGATGCGCACCGCGCCCAGCTCGGGCCCGGCGATCTCGACGGCCGTGCGGACCGCCTCGGCGACGTCGTAGGTGTCGACGAGCAGCGTGGTGCCCCGGCCCAGCGAGTCGACCTGGGCGCGGAAGGCGTCCCGCTCGCTGTCGTGCAGGAGGGTGAAGGCGTGCGCGGAGGTGCCCACGGTCGGGATGCCGTAGCGGAAGCCGGCCGCCAGGTCGGAGGTGGAGGCGAAACCGCCTATGTAGGCGGCGCGGGAGGCGGCGACGGCCGCCAGCTCGTGGGTGCGGCGGGCGCCCATCTCGATCAGCGGCCGGTCGCCCGCGGCCGAGGCCATGCGGGAGGCGGCCGCGGCGATCGCGGAGTCGTGGTTGAGGATGGACAGGATCACCGTCTCCAGCAGCACGCACTCGGCGAAGGAACCCTCCACCCGCAGCACCGGCGAGCCCGGGAAGTACACCTCCCCCTCCGGGTAGCCCCAGATGTCGCCGGAGAAGCGGTAGCCGGCGAGCCACTGCAGCGTCTCCTCGTCGACGATCCGCCGCTCCCGCAGGAAGCCGAGGACGCCCGCGTCGAAGCGGAAGTTCTCGACGGCGTCCAGCACGCGTCCGGTGCCCGCCACGACGCCGTAGCGCCGCCCCTCTGGCAGCCGCCGGGTGAAGATCTCGAACACCGACCGCCGTCCGGCGGTGCCCGCCTCCAGGGCGGCCTGCAGCATCGTCAGCTCGTAGTGGTCCGTGAAGAGCGCCGTCGACGGGACGTCCACCGGCAGCCCAAGGTCCGCTGTGTTCATGGCAGGCGATGGTACCCCCATCTCGTCAGTTTGACGATTTTCGGGTGCGGCTCCGGGTCGTTTGTGCGACCACCCCCCTCGGGTGGCAGCATGGGCGTTGTGACGTCACCCGCTCCCGTAGAGATCGAACGCACCGAGTCGGCGGAGGAGGTATTCGCCGTACCCGAGCCGGACGTCCCCTGGATCACGATCGTCCACAACGACCCGGTCAACCTCATGAGCTACGTGACGTACGTCTTCCAGACGTACTTCGGCTACAGCAAGGACAAGGCCACCAAGCTCATGCTCGACGTCCACCACAAGGGCCGGGCGGTCGTCTCCAGCGGCACGCGCGAGGAGATGGAGCGCGACGTGCAGGCCATGCACGGCTACGGCCTGTGGGCCACCCTCCAGCAGGACCGGAAATGACCCGCCGCCCGGCCGCAGGACCGGAAACGACCCGCCCCCGCCCGCAGGACCGGAAGTAGCGAATCCCCTTCATGCCCGGACACTTCGAACCGCTCCCCGGCGGCGGCGCGGCCGTCGCCCTCGACGACGTCGAGATCTCCATCATCCGGTCGCTGGCCGTCCAGCTCCTGGAGCTGATCGGCCCCGGCCCCGCCGAGGACGCCCCCGCCGACCCGCTCGCCGAGCTGTTCGCCGACGGCCCCAGCGAACCGCCGGAGGACCCCGTCCTCAAACGCCTGTTCCCCGACGCCTACAGCGACCCGGAACAGGCCCCCGGCACGGCGGCCGAGGCGGAGGAACGGCGGGCGCACTCCGCCGAGTTCCGCCGCTACACCGAGAACGACCTGCGCGCCGGCAAGCGGCAGAACGCCCTCGCGGTGGTCCGCTCGCTGGACGCGCTGGCGCCGGCCGGCGGCGGGGCGGTGCTGAAGCTGTCGGCCGGGGAGTCCCGGCAGTGGCTGGGCGCCCTCAACGACCTGCGCCTGGCGATCGGCGCCCGGCTGGAGATCACCGACGAGGACGACACCGACGCCCTCTACGGCCTGCCCGACGACGACCCGCGCAAGCCGATGGTGATGGCGTACCTGTGGCTGGGCGGCCTCCAGGAGACCCTCGTCGCCACCCTCATGCCCTGACCCGTCCGCACCCGGCCCGGCGGGTCCGGCATTCGCTCAGACGACGCTCAAATCGGGATAACGATCGCATCACCGCAGTGGCCGGGAATGCGCCCGACGGGTGTTCTTTGTCCGCTTCTCTCCGTGGCGTGTCTCACTTTCCGCGCCCGGGACGACCATTGCGGCCGTGATAAATCTTCACGACCGCCCGGCGAACACCACCCACGTTCGGCCGGGTGCGCCACCGAGCCGGCGACCGCCGGCCAGGCACGAGCGGGCTGCGAAGCCCGCTCCACTCCATTCATCCGGGGGGATCGAGAGCCGGTCCGCGGCCGACGAGAGGCCGGGCTCGGCATGGAGAAAGGCGCACGACACATGACCTCCGCCCAGGTCGACACGGAGAACACCTCCGAAGAGGGGTACGAGCGCGGACTCGGCAGCCGCCAGGTCCAGATGATCGCCATCGGCGGCGCCATCGGCGTCGGACTGTTCCTGATGGCCGGAGCGAACATCGCCAAGGCCGGCCCCAGCCTCATCCTGATGTACGCCCTCGCCGGCGCCATCGTCTTCTTCATCATGCGAGCGCTCGGCGAACTGCTGCTGTACCGCCCGGTCTCGGGCTCCTTCGCCGAATACTCGCGCGAATTCCTCGGCCCGTTCTTCGGCTACTTCACCGGCTGGACGTACTGGCTGATGTGGGTCGTCACCGGTATGTCGGAGCTGACGGCCACCGCGATCTACGTCCACTACTGGTTCCCGGCCGTGCCGCAGTGGGTGACCGCCCTGGTCTTCCTGGTGATCCTCTTCGGGGTCAACCTCATCTCGGTGAAGGTCTTCGGCGAGCTCGAGTTCTGGTTCTCGATGGTCAAGGTCACCGCCCTGATCGGCATGATCGTCATCGGTCTCGGCGTGCTCACCTTCGGTGTCAGCTCGGCCGGCGACACCGCCGCGGTCTCCAACCTCTGGGCCTTCGACGGCTTCTTCCCCAAGGGCATCGGCGCCTCCCTGATGACCCTGCAGGGCGTGATGTTCGCCTACCTCGCCGTCGAACTGGTCGGCGTCACCGCCGGCGAGTCGGAGAACCCCGAGAAGACCCTGCCCAAGGCCATCAACACGCTGCCCTGGCGCATCGCGCTGTTCTACGTCGGCGCCCTCGCCGTCATCCTGTGCGTGGTGAAGTGGACCGAGTTCGCGCCGGGCGTGAGCCCCTTCGTCGCCGCCTTCGCGAAGATCGGCATCCCGGCGGGCGCCGGCATCGTCAACTTCGTCGTGCTGACCGCCGCCCTGTCCTCCTGCAACTCCGGCATGTACTCCACCGGCCGCATGCTGCGCACCCTGGCCGACAACGGCGAGGCGCCCAAGGGCTTCCAGCGGCTGTCCGCCGCGAAGGCCCCGGCGCTCGGCATCACCGTCTCCGTCCTGTTCATGGGCATCGGCGTGGTCCTGAACTACGTCGTCCCGGAGAAGGCGTTCGGCTACGTCACCTCGGTGGCCACCGCGGCCGGCATCTGGACCTGGCTGATGATCCTGGTCAGCCACGTCCGCTACCGCCGCGCGGTCGTCGCCGGCCGGCTGCCCGCCTCCGCCTTCCCCGCCCCGGGCGGCTCGGTGTGCAGCTGGATCGCCATCGCCTTCCTGCTCTTCGTCACCGGCCTGATCGCCTACGACGCCGACTCCCGCGTCTGCCTGTACGTGATGGCCGGCTGGGCCGCCGCCCTCGGCGCCGGCTGGGCGGTGCTCAGGAGCCGCAACCCGCGGATCGCCGAGCGCCGTGAACCGGAGCTGGAAAAGGTGGGCTGACCCCGCCGGCGCGCCCGGGCCGACCCGCCGTGTCGCCCGGGCCGACCCGCCGTGTCGCCCGGGCCGACCCGCCGTGTCGCCCGGGCCGACCCGCCGGGGCGCCTCAGCCGACCGCCGGGCCGCCGCACCGTCCGGCATATGGGCCGACCCGCCGGGGCGCCCCAGCCGACCGCCGGGCCGCCGCACCGTCCGGCATATGGGCCGCCCCGTACCACCCTCCGGTACGCGGCGGCCCACCCGTCGCCCGCCACCGCCCTGCCCGACGCGCTGCGCGCGGCCCCTCCCGCCCTGCTTATCCTGGCCACCATGCTGACCATCACCCAGGCCCTGTACGACCAGATCGTCGCCCACGCGCGCGAGGACCACCCCGACGAGGCGTGCGGCGTCGTCGCCGGACCGGTGGGCAGCGGCCGCCCCGAGCGCTTCGTCCCGATGCTGAACGCGGCCCGCTCGCCCACGTTCTACGAGTTCGACTCGCACGACCTGCTGAAGCTCTACCGCGAGATGGACGACCGCGACGAGGAGCCGGTGATCATCTACCACTCCCACACCGCGACCGAGGCCTACCCCTCCCGCACCGACATCTCCTACGCCAACGAACCCGGCGCCCACTACGTCCTGGTCTCCACGGCGGACACCGACGGCGCCGGCGACTTCCAGTTCCGCTCCTTCCGCATCGTGGAAGGAGAGATCACGGAGGAGGAAGTCAAGGTGGTGGAGGCCTACTGAACCCTCCATCTCGAACACTGGATGAATTCCGTCCGCAATCTGAGATCACACTCGGGGTGCCCGGCGGGGAATCGATACGATGAGTTCATGGTTTCCCATGACGTGAGCGAAAAGACGCCGGGCATGCTGCTCGTGGCGCGGCTGCACGTCGACCTGTGCAGGCTCGCCAGCGCCATCTGTTGACGCTGCCCTGCCGCCGTACGGCCGTGAGCCGCGGCGCCTCACCCAAGCACGACCTGCTGCACAGCGCTGCCGCGCGCCCACCGACCCGAACACCATCCGACAGGAGCCCGCAACCATGGCCATCGAGGTCCGCATCCCCACCATCCTCCGCCAGTACACCGACGGTCAGAAGGCGGTGGAGGGCCAGGGTGACACCCTCGCCGAACTCTTCGCCGACCTCGAGACCCGGCACACCGGCATCCAGGCCCGGATCGTCGACGGCGGCGAGCTGCGCCGGTTCGTCAACGTCTACCTCAACGACGAGGACGTCCGCTTCCTCGACGGCATCAACACCAAGGTCGCCGACGGCGACAACGTGACGATCCTGCCGGCCGTGGCCGGCGGTATGGCCTGATCCAGATGCGTTACGACTCGCCGATCGCCGCGGTGGGCAACACGCCCCTGGTCCGCCTGCCGCGCCTGTCGCCGTCCGACGACGTCCGCATCTGGGCCAAGCTGGAGGACCGCAACCCCACCGGCTCGATCAAGGACCGCCCCGCGCTGTACATGATCGAACAGGCGGAGAAGGAGGGACGGCTCACCCCGGGCTGCACCATCCTGGAGCCGACCTCCGGCAACACCGGCATCTCCCTGGCCATGGCGGCGAAGCTCAAGGGCTACCGCATGGTCTGCGTGATGCCCGAGAACACCTCGCAGGAGCGCCGCGACCTGCTCGGCATGTGGGGCGCGACGATCATCTCGTCCCCGGCCGCGGGCGGCTCCAACACCGCCGTGCGGGTCGCCAAGGAACTGGCCGCCGAGCACCCCGACTGGGTCATGCTCTACCAGTACGGCAACCCGGACAACGCGGGCGCCCACTACGCCACGACCGGCCCGGAGATCTTCGCCGACCTGCCCTCCATCACCCACTTCGTGGCGGGCCTGGGCACCACCGGCACCCTCATGGGCGTCGGCCGCTACCTGCGCGAGCACAAGCCGGACGTCAAGATCGTCGCCGCCGAGCCGCGCTACGACGACCTGGTCTACGGCCTGCGCAACCTCGACGAGGGCTTCGTGCCGGAACTGTACGACGCCTCCGTCCTCACCACCCGCTTCTCGGTCGGCTCCGCCGACGCGGTCACCCGCACCCGCGAACTCCTCCAGCAGGAGGGCATCTTCGCGGGCGTCTCCACGGGCGCCGCGCTGCACGCGGCGATCGGCGTCGGCCGGAAGGCGCTGAAGGCCGGCGAGCACGCCGACATCGTCTTCGTGGTCGCCGACGGCGGCTGGAAGTACCTCTCCACCGGCGTCTACACGGCCGCCACCACCGAAGAGGCGATCGAGACCCTGCACGGCCAGCTCTGGGCGTGAGCCCTCACTGAGCCCTCGCCGAGGGCTCAGCCGGCCAGATGACGGACCTGGTCCCACAGGACCGGGTCCACCACACCCACCCGGCGCCGGAACTCCCCCACCGGCACCTCGCGCAGCCCGTCCGTCTCCAGGAAGCTCGCGCGTCCCCGGGCGTCACCCACGGCGCCCGGCGGCAGCGCGATCATCCCGGGCCGCCCGTCGCGGTACCGGCTGGTGATCTTCGCGACGGTCGCCCGCTCGCCGTGCACCACCAGCACCAGACAGGGCCGGTCCTTCGCCCGCCCGTCCCGCCCCGCCGCTCTGCCCGCCGCGCCGTGCGCGGCCCCTCCCGGTGCCGGACCGTCCTCGAACGGGACGTTCGCCCACCAGATCTCCGCCGGCCTCGGCCGCACCCGAGGCCGCGCGCCCGGCCGCCCCGGCGGGCGCGTCCGGCGTCCCGCGGGCCGCCGCCCCGCCGCCCGCCGCCCGCGCCCCCACCCGTCGACGAGCGTCGCGACGAGCGCGAGGAGCACCACCGCGGCGAGGGCCGGCCACCAGGACGTGTCCATGGGGACGACGTTACCGGCGCGCACCCGGCGTCGCGCGCCGCCCGGCACCCCCTGTCCGCCCCGCTTCCAGCCGAACCGGTGACACCACAGGTGAGTTCGCCCACAACAGCCCTTGCCGGAGGAGCGACCGCGGGTTTTGCGCCTTACGCTCGACGGACCGCACGACCCCCGTCTTCACATCCCGCCAGCGGAGGTTTCTGCTCCATGAAGCTCACCGTCGTCGGCTGCTCGGGGTCGTTCCCGTCCGCGGAATCGGCCTGCTCGAGCTACCTCGTCGAGGCCGACGGCTTCCGGCTGCTCCTCGACATGGGCAACGGCGCCCTCGGTGAGTTGCAGCGCCACTGCGGTCTCTACGACCTCGACGCGATCTTCCTCAGTCATCTGCACGCCGACCACTGCATCGACATGTGCGCGTACTTCGTCGCGCGCTACTACCGTCACGACGGCGGCCGCCCCGACCCGATCCCGGTCTACGGCCCCGAAGGCACCGAACACCGGCTGACCACCGCCTACGCGGACACCCCCACCGCCTCCTCCATGAGCGAGGTCTTCGACTTCCACACGGTCAAGCCGTCCACGTTCGACCTCGGCCCCTTCACGGTGCACACGGAACGCGTCGCCCACCCGGTGGAGGCGTACGGCATCCGCATCGAGCACGGCGGGAAGACCCTGACGTACTCCGGCGACACCGGCGTCACCCGGGTCCTGGACGAACTCGCCCGCGACAGCGACCTGTTCCTGTGCGAGGCCGCCTTCACGCACGGCAAGGAGAACATCCCCGACCTGCACCTCAACGGCCGCGAGGCCGGGGAGTCGGCGGCCCGGGCGGGCGTGCGGCGCCTGGTCCTCACCCACATCCCGCCGTGGACCGACCCGCAGATCAACCTGGCCGACGCGCGGGCGGTGTTCGACGGCCCGGTGGAACTGGCGACGCCCGGGACGACGTACGAGATCTGACACCCGGATCCGACGCCCCGATCCGTCACCCTGCTCCGACGCCCGGATCCGACACCCCGATCTGTCACCCCGCTCCGACGCCCGGATCCGACGCGCACGGTACGGCGAAGGCCCCCTCGCGCCGGAACTCGGGTTCAAGCTCGAGTTCGCCGCTCGGGGGCCTTCGTCGTACCGTTCGGCTCACGCCTTCGTGAGGTCCTCGACCTCCTCCTCGGGCTCGCGGCCCGGGGTGGGCAGGTTGAACTTGGTGATGGCGAAGCGGAAGACCGTGTAGTAGACCGCCGCGAACACCAGGCCGACCGGGATGATGAGCCAGGGCTTGGTGGCCAGGCCCCAGTTGAGGAAGTAGTCGATGGCGCCGGCCGAGAAGCTGAAGCCGTGGTGCACGCCCAGCGCCCAGGTGACGGCCATGGAGACCGCGGTCAGCAGCGCGTGGATGACGTACAGCAGCGGCGCGATGAACATGAACGCGAACTCGATCGGCTCGGTGATGCCGGTCACGAAGGACGTCAGCGCCAGCGACAGCATCATTCCGCCGACGGCCTTGCGGCGCTCCGGACGGGCGCAGTGGGTGATCGCCAGGGCGGCGGCCGGCAGCGCGAACATCATGATCGGGAAGAAGCCGGTCATGAACTGGCCCGCGGCCGGGTCGCCGTGGAAGAACCGCGGCAGGTCACCGTGCCAGACGGCGCCGGAGCCGTCCTTGAAGGTCCCGATCTCCTGCCAGGCCACCGTGTTGACGAACTGGTGCATGCCGACCGGCAGCAGCGCCCGGTTGATGGCACCGAAGACGGCCGCGCCGAGGGAACCGAGGCCGGTCATCCACTCGCCGAAGTCCGTGATGACGTTGCCGACGGGCTCCCACACCAGACCGAACACGACGCCGACGCCGGTGCCGATGAACGCCATCAGGATGGGGACCAGACGGCGGCCGTTGAAGAAGCCCAGCCAGTCGGGCAGCTTGGTGCGGTGGAACCGCTGCCAGGTGACGGCGGCGATCAGACCCATGATTATGCCGCCGAGGACCTTGGGGTCGTTGTAGGTGGCGGCGACGTCCGCGCCCTCGGTCACCTTGGCCTCGGTGATCGGGAACGCGGTCAGGACGTTCTTGTACACCAGGAAGCCGACCAGCGCCGCCAGCGCGGTCGACCCGTCGGCCTTCTTGGCGAAACCGATGGCGATACCGACGCAGAACAGCAGCGGCAGGTTGCTGAAGACGGCGTCACCGGCGGTGGCGAACACGGCCGCCACCTTGTTCCAGCCCAGGCCGTCCTGGCCGAACACGTCGTTCTGGCCGAGCCGCAGCAGGATGCCGGCCGCGGGCAGGACGGCGATCGGGAGCTGAAGGCTGCGGCCGACCTTCTGGAGGGCCTGCAACAGGCCCGATCCCCACTTCTTCGAGGGGGCCGCCGTCGGCGCGGTGGCGGTGCTCATAGACTTCCTCCATCGGTGGTCTACACCACTCAGTGGTGTAGACCTGTTGTAGCACGTGAAGACGGCGTGAGGAACCCTCCGGAACCGGAACCGGAACACGACATTCCAGTATCGGGAACCGGCTGTAGGTTACTGCGACAAAACGGTCCATGAAACGGTCCGTAAAACGGCACAAACCAGAGGAGAAGGACATGGCCAGCAAGGCTGAGAAGATCGTCGCCGGGCTCGGCGGCATCGACAACATCGAGGAGATCGAGGGCTGCATCACCCGGCTGCGCACCGAGGTGTCCGACGCCTCGCTGGTCGACGAAGCCGCCCTCAAGGCCG
This sequence comes from Streptomyces sp. H51, assembly GCF_035656535.1. NCBI lineage: Bacteria > Bacillati > Actinomycetota > Actinomycetes > Kitasatosporales > Streptomycetaceae > Streptomyces > Streptomyces sp. H51. Next base: position 278,219 of record NZ_JAYMHD010000020.1, on the reverse strand, counting down.
CCGGCGCGCACGGCGTCGTCAAGATGGGAACCGCCATCCAGGTCGTCATCGGCACCGACGCAGACCCGATCGCGGCGGAGATCGAGGACATGATGTGAACCCCGCACCGCACTGAACGGGCCCTTCCCGCCGGGGAGGGCCCTTCGCGCCGGTACGGCTAGGCTCAACGCCATGTCTCGAATCGACGGCCGTACCCCCCGACAGCTCCGCCCGGTCACCATCGAGCGCGGCTGGAGCAAGCACGCCGAGGGCTCCGTCCTCGTCTCCTTCGGCGACACGAAGGTCCTCTGCACCGCCTCCGTCACCGAAGGAGTCCCCCGCTGGCGCAAGGGCAGCGGCGAAGGCTGGGTCACCGCGGAGTACGCCATGCTGCCCCGCGCCACCAACACCCGCGGCGACCGCGAGTCCGTCCGGGGCCGGATCGGCGGCCGCACCCACGAGATCAGCCGCCTCATCGGCCGCTCCCTGCGCGCCGTCGTCGACTACAAGGCGCTCGGCGAGAACACCGTCGTCCTGGACTGCGACGTCCTCCAGGCCGACGGCGGCACCCGCACCGCCGCCATCACCGGCGCCTACGTCGCCCTCGCCGACGCCGTCGCCTGGGCCCAGGGCAGGAAACTCATCAAGGCCGGCCGCCAGCCGCTGACCGGCACCGTCTCCGCCGTCTCCGTCGGCATCGTCGGCGGCGTCCCGCTCCTCGACCTCTGCTACGAGGAGGACGTCAAGGCCGACACCGACATGAACGTCGTCTGCACCGGCGACGGCCGCTTCGTCGAGGTCCAGGGCACCGCCGAGGCCGAACCCTTCGCCCGCGAGGAACTCGACGCCCTGCTCGACCTCGCCGCCACCGGCTGCACGGAACTCGCCGCCCTCCAGCGCACGACCCTCGACACGGTCCTCGACAGGTGACGGGCGCACCAGGTAGAAGAACCAGGTAAAAGGAACGCCAAGGAAAGCGGGCGCCGGGGGCAACCCCCGACGCCCGCCCGCGCGTCCGTACGATTGCGGGCGCACGACACACCGTCGTGCGCCCGACCAGCACGGGGGGCCCACGGCCCTGGACACGGAGGGAAACCCAGCATGGCCGCGAGCCGACGCCGGTACAGCCGACGCACCGCCACAGTCGCCGCCGCGGCGGCGGCCGTAGCGCTGACCGCCGCACTCACCACCGGCTGCGACGCCGTCAACAAGGCGCTGGACTGCGTCCAGACCGCGGACGCCATCGCCGACAGCGTCACCGACCTCCAGCAGGCCGTCGAGAACGCCGCCGACAACCCCGACCAGCTCGACGAGTCCCTCACCTCCATCGACAAGAACCTCGACAAGATCGGCGACAAGACCGACAACGCCGACGTCAACAAGGCCGTCGACGACCTGCAGAAGGCCGTGCAGAACGTCCGCACCGCCGTCCGCGACGGCGACAGCACCCCCGACATCAGCCCGGTCACCGACGCGGCGGGCGAACTGACCAAGGTCTGCACCTCGTAACCGGGGCGACCCGGCCACCCGGCCACCCGGCGACCCGGCGGAAGGACACCGCCGGGCCCGCGATACTGAGGGACATGACCCGCCTGATCCTCGCCACCCGCAACGCCGGAAAAATCGCCGAACTCAGGGCCATCCTCGCCGAAGCAGGCCTGCCCCACGACCTGATCGGCGCGGAGGCCTACCCCGACGTGCCCGACGTCAAGGAGACCGGCGTCACCTTCGCCGAGAACGCCCTCCTCAAGGCCCACGCCCTCGCCCAGGCGACGGGCCTGCCCGCGGTGGCCGACGACTCGGGCCTGTGCGTCGACGTCCTGGGCGGCGCCCCCGGCATCTTCTCGGCCCGCTGGTCCGGCCGCCACGGCGACGACAAGGCCAACCTCGACCTCCTCCTCGCCCAGCTCACCGACATCGACGACGCCCACCGCGCCGCCCACTTCGCCTGCGCCGCCGCCCTCGCCCTCCCCGACGGCCGCGAACGCGTGGTCGAGGGCCGGCTCCGCGGCACCCTCCGCCACGCCCCCACCGGCACGAACGGCTTCGGCTACGACCCGATCCTCCAGCCCGACGGCGAAACCCGCACCTGCGCCGAACTGACCCCGGCGGAGAAAAACGCCATCAGCCACCGAGGCAAGGCCTTCCGCGCCCTGGTACCGGCGATACACGAGCTGCTGGGCTGACGGCAAGGAGAGGCCCCGCACCTGTGAATCGCAGGTGCGGGGCCGGTTTTTCCTGTGGGCCCGGTGGGACTCGAACCCACGACACGCCGGATCTAAACCGGCGCCCTCTCGGCCAACTGGGGTACGGGCCCGCAGCGCCGCCTACTCTACTGGGAGCCGAGGGCTGCCGACCGCCCTCTCCCCCCTCGGCACCAGGTGCTGGTGATCGCATGGCAGTTGGGGCACAGCAGGCGCAGATTCTCCCGCCGGTCGTCCTTCCAGTCCCCGTTGATGTGATCGACCTCGAGTGTCATGGGTCTACCGAGCCATTCGGGACCGATTCCGCACCGGGCGCACCCCTCGGCCACTCCGCTGTCGAGAAGCGCCCGGCGCAGTCGCTTGGTCGCCGTTCGATGCGGGCGGTTGTGCTGGACCAGTATGTCGGCGGGGCGCATGTCGGCAGGTTTGCCCCGCCGAGAGGCCTGCCCCAGGAAATGCGAGGTCGTGATCTGGTGCTCGGTGATCCACTTGTGCAGGTTGCTGCGTTGCGTGCCGTTGCCGGGCCGGCCGAGGCGGCGCAGCACTTCTGCGAGCGATGTGGACTCGGCGACCGCGGCTCGCAGTTCCTCCTCGGTGGGCGGAGGCTGTCTGCCGCACGGCCGACCGCTGTTCATGAGGTGCCACTTCTGGCGCGTCCCTTGTTGCGTCCACGGTAACTGTCCGTCGTAGAGTGGCAGTTGGGGCAGAGCAGCCGAAGATTCGAGATGTGGTTGTTCCGCCAGTTGCCGTCGATGTGGTCGACCTCGAGCGGAAGAGGTTCTCCCATCCACAGCGGCTCGATTCCGCAGAGTGCACAGCGGCTCTCCACGCCCACTTCAGCCATCGCCCTCTTGAGGCGGCTGCTGGGGATCCGCCTGGCGTGCGTCGACGTGTCCTCGGCGAGGACGTCTTCAGCCGTGCGCCTCAGTTGGCTGTGCGGGCGCTTCGTTCGGACCACCGACGTGAAGTGCGAGGTGTCGATGCCGTAGGCCTTGATGCGCCGGGAGATGTTCGTGTGGTGCCCGCCGACCGGGTCCAGCCCCAGCCGCCGCAGGACCTCGTAGACGCTCGTCGATCGGGCGACCACCGGTGCGAGCACTTCCTTCGTCCACTTGGCGCTCTCGCGCTCGAAGTGCGATGTGTCGACTCCGAGCTTCTTCATCCGTTCGTGGACGTACCGCCGTTTCCAGCTCCTCGGATCCACCCCCAGCCTCACCAGCGCCTCCGACAACGTCCGCGCTCCCCGAGCGGCCTCCTCCAGCCGCTCCCTGGTGTACACGCCGCCTGCCATAGAGCCTCCTCCGTTCCCGGCCGCGTGTTCGTGGCCTCGTACGGAGTAACGAAGAGGTTGTCGGACAGTCACGCACCGTGAAAGAAAGTGGCCCGCGCCGGGGCGTGCCGGGGCGGGCCGTGCGAAGGGGGCAGCGTCAGATGCCGAGGTCCTTGATGATCTTGGCGACGTGGCCGGTGGCGCGGACGTTGTAGAGGGCGCGTTCGACCTTGCCCTCCTCGTCCACGACGATCGTGGAGCGGATGACGCCCAGGTAGGTCTTGCCGTAGTTCTTCTTCTCGCCGTAGGCGCCGTAGGCCTCGGTGGTGGTCTTCTCCGGGTCCGCGAGCAGGGTGACCCGCAGGTTCTCCTTCTCGCGGAAGCGGGCCAGCTTCTCCGGGGCGTCCGGTGAGATGCCGATCACGTCGTAGCCCGCGCCGGCCAGCAGTTCCAGGTTGTCGGTGAAGTCGCAGGCCTGCTTGGTGCAGCCGGGGGTCAGGGCGGCCGGGTAGAAGTAGACGATGACCTTGCGGCCCCGGTGGGCCGACAGGGACACCTCGTTGCCGTCGGCGTCGGGCAGGGTGAAGTCGGGGGCAACGTCCCCGGGCTGGAGTCGCTCACTCATCGAGCCAGCCTAACCGGGGGTCCTGACCGTGCGGCGGCACGTGGAGCTGACAGACTGTCTTGGACAGCATCAGCAGACTTCCGGAGGCCGTACGGTGGCGGACACGTCGGACACGAGAACGCCGGCGCAGATCGAGGCGGACATCAAGCGCCGCCGCGAGGTGCTGGCCGAGACCCTCGACGAGATCGGGGTGCGGGTGCACCCGAAGACGATCGTCGGGGACGCCAAGGCCAAGGTGGCCGCCAACGTCGATCACACGCTCGGACGGGCCTACGTGGAGGTCAACCGGGTCGTCAGCGACGTGCGCGCCAAGTTCGTGGACGAGGAGGGCGCCCCCCGGCTGGAGCGGATCGTGCCCGTCGCCCTGGTCGCCGTCGGACTCGTGGGCCTGTTCGCCCTGAGCACCCGGCGGCGCAAGGGCTGACCAAGGGCCGACCCACCGGCGCACGGACGCGACAGAGGCAGGTAGGTTCGAAGGCGTGAGCGCCAAGAGAAACGAGCAGAGCACCCAGCACGACAAGCTCCCCATCCGGATGCTGCACGACCGTGTGCTGGTGCGGCAGGAGACCGGTGAGGGCGAGCGGCGGTCGGGCGGGGGCATTCTGATCCCCGCCACCGCGGCGGTGGGGCGGCGGCTGGCCTGGGCCGCGGTCGTGGCCGTCGGGCAGAACGTCCGCACCGTGGAGCCGGGCGACCGGGTCCTGTTCGACCCGGAGGACCGGGCCGAGGTGGAGGTGCGGGGCGTGGCGTACGTGCTCATGCGTGAGCGTGACCTGCACGCCGTGGCCGCCGACCGTTTCGAGGGAGCCGAGGACTCGACCGGGCTCTACCTCTGAGGAAGACGCAGGACGGACAACGGCGAAGGGGGCCGGTGACGGTTGTCACCGGCCCCCTTCGCCGTCCGTCGTCGTGTTACTGCCTGCGGCCGGCGGCGAGCAGGCCCGCGGTGGTTCCGCCGGTGTCCGTTCCGGTGGTGCCGCCGTTCGTGCCGCCGGTGGTTCCGCCGGTCGTCGTGCCGCCGGTGGTCGTGCCGCCGCCGGTGGTGGTGTCGCCGGTCGTGCCGCCCGTGGTGGTCGTGCCGCCGCCGGTGGTGGTGGTTCCGCCGGTGGTGTCGCCCGTGGTGCCGCCGGTGGTTCCGCCGGTCGTGGTGCCGTCGGTCGGTGTGGCCGTGCCGCCGGTGGTCGTGCCGCCGGTGTCCTGGCCGCCGTTGTCGGTGCCGCCGTCCTGGCCGCCCGTGTCCGGTTCCTGGGTGGGGGAGGCGCTCGGCGGCTGCTGGATCACGTCGGCGCCCGGCTGGAGCTGCAGCTGGAAGTCGGCGGCCGGCTTCCCCTTCAGGGCGGCCTTGGTGTACTGGGCCCAGATCTCGGCGGGCGGTCCGCCGCCGTTGACGCGGGGCAGGCCCATCGCGCCGTACAGCGACTTGTGCTGGGCGGTGACCGGGTCCTGGCCCATCACGGCGACGACGGTGGCGAGGTCGGGGGTGTAGCCGGCGAACCAGGCGGCCCGGTCCTCCTCGGCGGTGCCGGTCTTGCCGGCGGCGGGCCGGCCGGCGGCCTGTGCGGCGGTGGCGGTGCCGTTCTGGACGACGGACCGCAGGATCGAGGTGGTGGTGTCGGCGGCCTCCCGGCTGACCGCCTGGGCGGTGGTCTTCTTCGGCAGGTCCATCACGTCCTTGCCGTCCTTGGTGATGGACTCGATGATCGTGTAGACGCCGTGCTTGCCGTGGTTGGCGAGGGTCGCGTACGCCTGTGTCATGTCCAGCACGCTGGCGGTGGCGGTGCCCAGCGCGATCGACGGGTAGGGGTTGAGGTCCTTGGTGTCGGACGGGATGCCGAGGGCGAGCGCGGTCTGCTTGACCTTGTCGGGGCCGACGTCCACGGCCATCTGCGCGTACACCGAGTTCACGGACTTGTCGGTGGCGGTGCGGACGGTGACGTCGCCGTAGGAGACGCTGTCCTCGTTCTCGGGGGCGTAGGTGCCGCCGCTCCACCCTTCCACGGGGCGCCTGTTGGTGCCGTCGTAGTAGGTGTTGGGTGTGATGGGGGCGCCGCCCTGGGTCTCGGACTCGTTCTGGACGGCGGAGGTGAACACGAACGGCTTGAAGGTGGAGCCGACCTGGAAGTCACCGCGGGTCGCGCCGTTGGTGTACTGCTTGACGTAGTCGATGCCGCCGTACATCGCCACGACCTTGCCGGTCCTGGGGTCGATGGAGGCGCCGCCCGCGCGGACGTAGGTGTCGACCTTGCGGTGCTTCTTGTCGAGCCGGGAGATCACCTTGTCGTTCACCGCCTTCACGAAGGCGTCCTGCTTGCTCTTCTGCAGGGTGGTGGTGATGCGGTAGCCGCCGGCCTCCAGTTCGTCCTTGTCGACGATCTTGTTCTCGGTGAGGTAGTCCTTGACGGCCTCGACGAGGTAGCCGCGCTGCCCGGACATGCCGGTGGAGACGGTCTGTTCCTTCGGCGTGGGGAACTGCAGTCCGGCGCGCGCCGACTGGGTCAGCCAGCCCTTCTTGACCATGCCGTCGAGGACGTAGTTCCAGCGGGCGACGGCGGCGGGCCTGTTCTGCGGGTGGGCGACGACGTCGTACTCGCTGGGGGCGTTGACGAGCGCGGCGAGGTAGGCGGCGTGGGCGGGGTCGAGGTCGGCGGCGTCCTGGCCGTAGTACGCCTGCGCGGCGGCCTGGATGCCGTAGGCGTTGCGGCCGAAGTAGCTGGTGTTGAGGTAGCCCTCGAGGATCCGGTCCTTGGACTGGGTGCGGTCCAGTTTGATCGAGATGAAGAACTCCTTCACCTTGCGGGTGACGGTCTGTTCCTGGGCCAGGTAGTAGTTCTTCACGTACTGCTGGGTGATCGTCGAGCCGGACTGCTTGCCCTTGCCGGTGGCGGTGTTCCAGCCGGCCCGCAGCATCGCCTTGGGGTCGATGGCGGACTCGGTGTAGAAGTCGCGGTCCTCGGCGGCCAGCACCGCGTGCTGGGCGTCCTTGGAGACCTGCGCGAGGGTGACGTTCTCCCGGTTGATCTCGCCGTCGCGGGCGAGCTGGGAGCCGTCGGCGTACAGGTAGACGTTCGCCTGCTTGGTGGCGAGCGCGTTGGCCGGCGGGATCTTCACCATCGAGTAGCCGAGGAAGAACAGGCCGACGAGCAGCAGGACGCCGATCACGAAGGTGCCGAGCACCATGCGCCAGGTCGGGAACAGCCGGCGCCAGCCGGTGCGCCGGGGCCGCTTGGGTTTCGTCCCCCCGTCCTGTTCACCCCCTTGCTGACTGCCCTGGCCGGCCGGCTGCTGCGCCTCGTCACTCATGTGTTGCACGGACTCCTGTTTCGCGTCGTACGTTCCCGTACGACCTCGTTCGCCTTCTGCGCCCCCTGTTGAAGACTCTCGCACCCGTCGTTCCGTTCCCGGATCCCGGCACGCGTCCGGTGCGGAAAACGCGTGGCGTGCGTCACGGTCCGCGCACTAGGCTCCTGCGCTTCGGTGCCGGTCGGCTGAGGAGGTCTGTGGCGTGGGTTCGGGCCGGTTGTACGCGGCCGTCGCGGCAGGGGGGTTCAGACGGTACGCGACGTATCGGACGGCCACTGCGGCCGGGGTGTTCACGAACACCGTCTTCGGGGTGATCCTCGTCTACACCTACCTGGCGCTGTGGGACGTCAAGCCGGATCTGGGCGGTTACGACCGGGCGCAGGCGGTCACCTACGTGTGGCTGGGGCAGGCGATGTTCTCCACGCTGGCCATCCAGGGCGGTGGCGTGGAGCGGGAGTTGATGGACCGCATCCGCACGGGTGCGATCGCCGTCGACCTGTACCGGCCGGTCGATCTTCAACTGTGGTGGCTGGCGAGCGACATGGGGCGGGCGTTGTTCCAGTTGCTGGGGCGGGGGGTGGTGCCGTTCGTGTTCGGGGCGCTGTTCTTTCCGGTGGCGCTGCCGCGTGACGTCGGCACCTGGGCGGCGTTCGGTGTCGCGCTGGTGCTGGCGATGGCGGTCAGTTTCGGGATCCGCTACCTGGCGGCGCTGAGCGTGTTCTGGCTCCTGGACGGCATCGGCGTCGGGCAGGCCCTGATGGTGACGGGGGTGTTCTGCTCGGGGCTGACGCTGCCGTTGAACGTTTTCCCGGGCGGGCTCGGCGAGGTGGTCCGGGTGCTGCCGTGGGCGGCGCAGTTGCAGGTGCCGGCGGACGTGCTGATGGGGGAGACCGCGCCGCTGTCGGCGTTCGCCTTCCAGGCGGCGTGGGCGGTGGTGCTGCTGGCGGCGGGGCGGCTGGTGCAGTCGGCGGCGACGCGGCGGGTGGTGGTGCAGGGTGGGTGAGGTCTCGGGGGCGAGGAAGGCGGCCGGAGGCGTCGTGGCCGACGAGGCGGCGGGGCTGGGCGGTGCTCGCGGGGCGGCTTCCCGGGTGATCGACGGCCTGCGGGCCTACCGGCTGATCGCGGGTATGTGGATCCGCTCCACGATGACCTACCGCACGTCCTTCGCGCTGACGGTGGCGGGCAACCTGCTGCTGACCGGGATGGATTTCGTCGCGATCCTGCTGATGTTCTCCCGGGTGGACTCGCTGGCCGGCTGGACGCTGCCCGAGGTCGCCTTGCTGTACGGGCTGTCGGTGACGGCGTTCGGGATCGCCGACCTGCTGTTCGGCTCGGCGGAGGCGCTGGGCGCCCGGATGCGCGACGGCTCCTTCGACACGCTGCTGGTGCGGCCGGTTCCGGTGCTCGCCCAGGTCGGCGCGGACCGTTTCGCGCTGCGGCGGCTGGGCCGGATCACGCAGGGCGCGCTGGTGCTGGGGTGGGCGCTGGCCTCCGTCGACGTCGCCTGGAGCGCGGGGAAGGTGCTGCTGGTGCCGGTGACGGTGGCCAGCGGTGCGGCGGTGTTCGGCGCGGTGTTCGTGGCGGGCGCGGCGTTCCAGTTCGTGGCGCAGGACGCGGCGGAGGTGCAGAACGCGTTCACCTACGGCGGCACCACGCTGTTGCAGTATCCGCCGACGGTGTTCGGCCGGGACCTGGTGCGCGGGGTGACGTTCGTGCTGCCGCTCGCCTTCGTCAACTGGATCCCGGCGGCTCATGTGCTGGGGCGGCCGTATCCGCTGGGTCTGCCCGGGTGGACGGCGTTCGCTTCGCCGCTGGTGGCGGTGGTGTGCTGTGCGGTGGCGGGTCTCGCCTGGCGGGCCGGGCTGCGGTCCTATCGGAGTACGGGGAGTTGACGGTGGACGGTGCCCTGATCGAACTCGACGGCGTCGAGAAGGTCTTCGACGTGCGCAGGAAGACCGGTTTCCTGAAACGGGAGCGTCGGCGGGTGCGGGCGGTGGACGCGCTGTCGTTCACCGTGGCGCGCGGTGAGATGGTCGGCTACATCGGGCCGAACGGCGCGGGCAAGTCGACGACGATCAAGATGCTGACGGGCATTCTGACGCCGAGCGGCGGCCGGCTGCGGGTGGCGGGTCACGACCCGTCGCGGGAGCGGACCCGGCTCGCGCACCGGATCGGGGTGGTGTTCGGGCAGCGTACGACGCTGTGGTGGGACCTGCCGTTGATCGATTCCTACCGGTTGATGCACCGCATGTACCGCATCCCGGACGCCCGTTACCGGGAGAACCTGGACCGCTGTGTCGAACTGCTGGAGCTGGGCGGGCTGTTGGACGTGCCGGTGCGGCAGCTGTCGCTGGGACAGCGGATGCGCGGTGACATCGCGGCGGCGCTGCTGCACGATCCGGAGGTGCTGTACCTGGACGAGCCGACGATCGGCCTGGACGTGATCTCGAAGACCAAGGTGCGTGAGTTCCTGCGGGAGTTGAACGCCGAGCGCGGTACGACGGTGCTGCTGACCACGCACGACCTCCAGGACATCGAGCAGTTGTGCTCGCGGGTGATGGTCATCGACCACGGCCGTCTGGTGTACGACGGTCCGCTGGAGGGGCTGCACGAGGCGGGGGAGAGCGAACGGACCCTGGTGGTGGACCTGGAGCGGGAGCTGGCGCCGATCGAGGTGCCGGGCGCGCGGGTGGTGCGGGTGGAGGGGCCGCGGCAGTGGCTGGCGTTCCCGGCGGGGGAGTCGGCGGCGCCGCTGGTGGCGCGGATCGCGGCGGAGTGCCCGCTGGTGGACCTGTCGGTGCGGGAGCCGGACATCGAGGCCGTCATCGCGAAGATGTACGCCGGGAAGGCGGTCTCGTAGGCTGCTGTCATGACCGACGACGCAGTGCCGGATCTCCGCGCGTCCGACGCCGACCGTGAGCGGGTCGCCGAGGCTCTGCGGGACGCCCTCGCGGAGGGCCGCCTGGACATGACGGAGTTCGAGGAGCGCCTGGAGGCGACGTACCGGGCGCGGACGTACGGCGAACTCGCGCCGATCACCCGCGACCTGCCGGTGCCGGGCGTGACTCCGCCGGCCCCGGTCTCCTTCGCGAAGGACGGCGCCGGGAGCGGGGAGTGGGGCGGGCGGATCGTCGGCGGTGAGGGGTCGTCGACGTGGGCGGTGGCCGTGATGTCCGGTTTCCAGCGCAAGGGCCGCTGGACCGTGCCCCGGCGGTTCACCTGCTTCGCTTTCTGGGGCGGCGGCGAGCTCGACCTGCGCGAGGCGGACTTCGCCGACCGCGAGGTCGTGATCAACTGCGTCGCGATCATGGGCGGGGTGAATGTGATCGTGCCGCCCGGCGTCGAGGTGGTCGTGCGCGGGATCGGCTTCATGGGCGGGTTCGACCAGCGCGCGGAGGGCGAGCCCGGCCGCCCGGGGGCGCCGCGGGTGGTCGTGACCGGCTTCGCCTTCTGGGGCGGTGTGGGCGTGGAGCGCAAGCCGACCCGGGCGGAGCGACGCCGGCTGGAGGAGGAGCGCCGCCGGGAGCGGCTGGAGCGCGAGCGGCGGGGGTCCCTGCCGGAGGGGCGGGACGAGGAGATCGAGGAGATCGAGGAGTACGGGGCCCACCGGCGGATGCTGGAGGAGCACCACCGGATGCTCGACGCGCACCGCGAGCGTCGGCAGGAGCAGCGTGAGGAGCGTCGGGAGCAGCGTGAGGAGCGTCGGGAGCGGCGCCGCTTCGACGACCGCTGACCTTCGCTGACCGCCACCGGTCTCCCGGTACCCGGCCGCGCGCTACAGCTCGGCCGGCGCCGACCCGCTGAGGTCCTTCAGGTCGAAGACCTCCGCCATCCGGGCGTATCCCTTGTCGCTGGGGTGGAGGTGGTCGCCGGAGTCGTAGTCCGAGCGCAGCCTGCGCGGGTCGTACGGGTCGCGGAGCGCCTTGTCGAAGTCGACGACGGCGTCGTAGATCCGGCCGGCCCGGATCTCGGCGTTGACCTGCTGCCGTACCCCTTCGCGTGCGGGGTTGTAGCCGCGGTGGCCCTGGAAGGGCATCAGGGTGGCGCCGACGACCTTGATGCCGCGGGCGTGGGCCTGGCGGACCAGGGTGCGCAGGCCGTCGAGGATCTCGTCGGGGTCGGCGAGCCGGGGGTTGCGCAGGATGTCGTTGACGCCGAGGTCGATGACGACGACCTTGACGTTGGTCCGCGCCAGCGCGTCGCGGGAGAAGCGGAGCAGGCCGCTCTGGTTGTCGGCGGGGCGGCCCAGCCCGCTCGCCAGGATCTGGTTGCCGCTGATGCCCTCGTTGACGACGCTGTAGCGCGGCACGTTCCGGCCGGAGGCGTGCGCGGTGCGCAGCCGCCCGGACAGCACGTCCGGCCAGCGGTGGTTGGCGCCCTCGGTGGAGGTGATGCCGTCGGTGAGGGAGTCGCCGAAGGCGACGAGCGTGCCGTCCGACTCGTTGCTCAGCACGTCCAGCGCGGTCAGGTAGCGCCAGTACGCCACCTGTTCGGTGTACGCCGTTCCGGTGACGTCCTCGGTGGCGTCCCCGTCGGCGACGTAGGAGATCTGGCGGGCGTGCGGGTGGTAGGTGACCGGGCCGGAGGGGGTGGGCGAGTAGGTGGTGACCAGGACGTCGCTGTCGTGCGGGACGGCGACGCGGACGGCGTCGCTGAGCACCTGGCGGCCGGGCGGGACGACGACCGCGGTGCTGCCGTTGAAGGTCAGCCGCCGCATGGTGCGGGCCGTCGCGGCCGCGGTGCCGTCGCCGGCGGCCACGGCGATCGAGGCGTGCGTGATCGTCAGCGGCGACTGGCCGTAGAGGTTGGACAGGGTGATGCGGGCGCTGGTGCCGCCCACGGAGACGTGGACGACGTTGCGCACCGAGCGGCCGGCCAGGCCTTCGGTCTCGGTGCCGGGCTCGGCGCCGGCCGGTGAGGCGGCCCAGGCGCCGACCCACATGCCGGTGGAGGCGGGGGCGGCGGAGTTGTGCGGGCGGCTGCCCTTGGCCGGCGTGCCGTCGGCGGTGGCGGTGCCGTCGTCGGCCGCGACACCGACGTAGAGGGCCGTGGCCAGGCCCACGATCAGGGCGATGATCGCGGAAAGCAGGGCATAACCGTGACGCCTGGTCATGCGGTGCGCGTCTCCTCGGGAGCGTGGGAGCCCGAGGCTCCGAAATGATCACCCCAATGATGAGGCATGGGATGAGGGGTAGTTGAAGTGGACCCCCCATTGGGCCGCCGGAGTTCTCCGTGAATTCCCCCTCCGGACAGACGCCGGGAACTTCGGTTCCGTTCCAGGAGTCGGTCAGGAAGGGACAATGTGTGCGAGGGATCACGAACGGGTGGACCTGGTGGAGCGGGGGACCTGGTGGAGCGGGTGGAACGGGTGGAACGGGTGCAACGTATGGAACCCACTGAACCGGACGACGCGACGGACGACGCGGTACGGCACGCCCGCCCGGACGCCGCCGGCCGGACCGTCCCCCCTGCGGCCGTACGCGCGATGACGACCTTCAGCGCCGCCGACGTGGAGAAGCAGCGCGGCGTGCGCCGGATGAAGCTCACCGCGACCGGCATGCTGCTGTTCGTCGCGCTCGTGTACGTCCTCGCCAAGTGGGCGGAGAACGCGGGCGCCGGCGCCTGGGCGGGCTACGTCGCCGCCGCCACCGAGGCCGGCATGGTCGGCGCGCTCGCCGACTGGTTCGCCGTCACCGCGCTGTTCCGCCGTCCCCTCGGCCTGCCCATCCCGCACACCGCGATCATCCCCACCAAGAAGGACCAGCTCGGCGTCTCCCTCGGCGAGTTCGTCGGCGAGAACTTCCTCTCCCAGGACGTCGTACGGCAGCGGCTGCGCGCCGTCGGCATCGCAGCCCGGCTCGGCCGCTGGCTGTCCGAGCCCGAGCACGCCGACCGGGTCACCGCCGAGCTGTCGGCCGCGCTGCGGGGGGCGCTGACGGTCCTGCGCGACTCCGACGTGCAGGCCGTGGTCGGCGAGGCGATCACCCGCCGCGCCGAGGCCCAGGAGATCGCGCCCGGCATAGGGAAGATGCTGGAGAAGGTCGTCGCCGACGGCGGCCACAAACGGGTCGTCGACCTGGTCGTCGGGCGGGCGCACGACTGGCTGGTGCTGCACCGCGAGAACGTGATGGACGCCGTGCAGGGCGGCGCGCCCGGCTGGACCCCGAGGTTCGTCGACAAACGGGTCGGCGAGCGCGTCTACAAGGAACTGCTGCGCTTCGTCACCGAGATGCGCGACATGCCCTCCCACCCGGCCCGCGGCGCCCTCGACCGCTTCCTCACCGACTTCGCCTCCGACCTCCAGTCCGACACCGACACCCGGGCGCGCGTGGAGCGGCTCAAGGGCGAGGTGCTGGGCCGCGGCGAGGTCCAGGACCTGATCGCCTCCGCCTGGACCGCCGTACGCTCCATGATCGTGTCGGCGGCCGAGGACGAGCGCAGCGAACTGCGGCTGCGCGTGCGGGCGTCGCTGCTGTCGCTGGGCGCCCGGATGGCGGCCGAGGCCAAGCTGCAGGGCAAGATCGACGGCTGGGTGGAGGGCGCCGCGGTGTACGTCGTGGCGACCTACCGCACGGAGATCACCCTGCTCATCACGGACACGGTGGCGAGCTGGGACGCCGAGCACACCACCAAGAAGATCGAGGCGCACATCGGCCGCGACCTGCAGTTCATCCGCATCAACGGCACGGTGGTCGGCTCGCTGGCCGGCCTGCTGATCTACACGGTGTCGCGGGCGCTGGGGGCGTAACCGCGCCGGCCGGGGGCACCCGATCCGGGTTCCACTCGCTGAGGAGGGAGCCCATGACCACCGCGCAGGCCGGGACCGGCCGCACCATCACCACCGACATACCCGCTCGCCTGGACCGCCTCCCCTGGTCACGCTGGCACTGGACCATCGTGATCGGGCTCGGCACCGTCTGGATCCTCGACGGCCTGGAGGTCACGGTCGTCGGCAACATCGCCGGCCGGCTCTCCGAGCCCGGCAGCGGGCTGCCGATCACCTCCGGCGAGGTCACCGGTCTCGCGGCCGCGCTCTATGTCGCCGGCGCCTGTTCCGGCGCCCTGTTCTGGGGACGGCTGACCGACCGCTTCGGCCGCAAAAAACTCTTCATGATCACGCTGGCCGTCTATCTGGCGGCCACCGCTCTGACCGCGGTCTCCTTCGAGACCTGGTGGTTCTTCGCCTTCCGCTTCCTGACCGGCTTCGGTATCGGAGGCGAGTACGCGGCCATCAACTCCGCGATCGACGAGCTGATCCCGGCCCACTACCGCGGCCGCGTGGACCTCGCCATCAACGGCAGCTTCTGGATCGGCGCGGTCTTCGGCTCCCTGCTGTCGATCCTCGTACTGAACGAGAGCATCCTGCCCGCGAACGTGGGCTGGCGGGTCACCTTCGCGCTCGGCGCGGTCCTCGCCCTGGTGATCCTGCTGGTACGGCGGCACGTCCCGGAAAGCCCGCGCTGGCTGCTGATCCACGGCCGCGACGACGAGGCCGAGGAGATCGTCACCTCCATCGAACGCCAGGTCCAGGACGGCCGCGGCGCACCGCTGCCCGAGCCCGCCGGCGAGATCACCATCCACCAGCGCCGCAGCGTCACCTTCCTGGAGATCGCCCGCACCGTCTTCGCCGACTACCGCAAGCGCTCGGTCCTCGGCTTCTCCCTCTTCATCGGCCAGGCGTTCCTCTACAACGCGATCACCTTCGGCTTCGGCGCGATCCTCACCAAGTTCTACGACGTCCCCGCCGACCGCACCGGCTACTACTTCGCGGTCATCGCCGTCGGCAACTTCTTCGGCCCGCTGCTGCTCGGCAGGCTCTTCGACACCGTCGGCCGCCGGGTGATGATCTCCGGTACGTACCTGCTCTCCGGCCTGCTGCTGTTCGTCACGGCGTGGCTGTTCGGCCAGGGTTCGCTGAGCGCGGCCACCCTGACGGTGTGCTGGTGCGTGGTGCTGTTCTTCGCCTCGGCCGGCGCCTCCAGCGCCTACCTGACGGTCTCCGAGGTCTTCCCCATGGAGACCCGCGCGATGTCCATCGCCTTCTTCTACGCCCTCGGCACGGCCGCCGGCGGCATCAGCGGCCCGCTGCTGTTCGCCGACCTCACCGGCACCGGCAAGATCGGCGACACGGTGCTCGCCTTCCAGATCGGCGCGACCCTGATGTGCCTGGCCGGCCTGGTGGCGGCGGCCCTCGCGGTCCGCGCGGAACGCCGCTCCCTGGAGGACATCGCCCAGCCGCTGACCGCGGTGGCGGCCCCGGCGGTCGCCCGCACCGGCCCGGAACCGGGGACGGCCACGGCGTGACCCTGGCCGCTGTGCGGAGCCTGATCGGGACCGCGGGGACGCAGACGCCGTCCGCGCGGTCCCGGACAGGGTGCAGGGGGCGTGCGGGTGCCCTCCCGGCAGTGACGCCTCCCCCGTCGGGGACTCCGCGGTTTCAGCCCCTGCGGTCGGCGACCGCCCACGAGGCGAGGGCCACGGCGCCCGCGACACCGAACACGGCGGGCCAGGCGCCCACCTTCTTGGCCAGCGGGTGGGAGCCCACGAAGGCGGCGACGTACGCCGCCGACAGCGCCCCCGCGGCCTTCCCGCCGGCCCGCTGCCGCCACTGCTGCGCGGCGGCGGCCCCCGCGGCGGCCAGCACGGCCCCGCCCAGCGGGCGCCTGCCGGTCCAGCGGGCCACGCCGTAGCCGCCGACGAGTCCGCTCGCGGCGATCACCGCACCGGGAACCTTGGCCATGGCCATTGTCTGCCTCCTGCCGCTGATGCCACTTCGTCTGAATGAGCTTCGTCTGATGAGCTTCGTCTGATGTGCTTCGTCTGATGAGCCCGAGGCTAACTCCAGCAACTTCGAACGCCCCGAACCTGAGTCTGAAGTTGTCAAGTTTCCTCTCGCGGGCTATATAAGAAGTCGTAGGGCATCGCACTGAGAGCGCGCACCTGAGGAGAGGAGTGACCAGTGATGCTCATGCGTACGGACCCGTTCCGTGAACTCGACCGAGTGGCGCAGCAGGTCTTCGGCTCGACCGCCCGCCCCGCCGCGATGGTGATGGAGGCCTACCGGGCCGGCGACGACTTCATCGTCCACTTCGACCTTCCCGGCATCGACCCCGAGTCGATCGAGCTGGACGTCGAACGCAACGTGCTGAACGTCCGCGCCGAGCGCAAGTCCCCCGCGCCGGAGGGCGCGGAGCTGATCGTCGCCGAACGCCCCACGGGTTCCTTCACCCGCCAGCTGTTCCTCGGCGACACGCTCGACACCGAACGCATCGACGCCTCGTACGAGGCCGGCGTCCTGACGCTGCGCATCCCCGTGGCCGAACAGGCCAAGCCCCGCCGCATCCAGATCACGGGCGGCAGCGACCGCCCCAGGCAGATCAGCGGCTGACCCGCACCCGCGACAGCAAGAGACCGCGACACGACGAAACCGCGACACGACGAAACCGCGACACGACGAAACCGCGACACGACGAAACCGCGACACGACGAAACCGCGACACGACGAAACCGCGACACGACGAAACCGCGACACGACGAAACCGCGACACGACGAAACCGCGACACGACGAAACCGCGACACGACGAAACCGCGACAAGCGTCCCGCAGGCAGCGCGTCCGCCTGCGGGACGCGGCGCACCCCTGCGTGAACCCGGAGGAGGAGCCCGCACATGACGGCGACGACGGTACCGAGCGTGACGGTGCCGCTGACGACCACCATCTCGACGACCGCCCCGAAGGCCACCCCGAAGACGACGCTGCCGAGCCCACGGCCCGCACCCGCATCGCTTCCCGCACCCGGGTCGGCATCCGGCCCGAGACCCGAATGGGACGACCTGGTGGAGGGGGTGCGGGAGGCAGGCCAGTACACCACCCGGGCGGAGGCGGAACGAGTCACCCGTATCGTCCTGTCGGCCCTCGGCGGACATGTGGTCGGCGACGAACGGGTCGACCTCGCCCGCGCCCTGCCCGAGGAGGCGGCCCGCGCGGTCGCCTCCCAGATCCCGGCCACACGCCCGCTGACGGCCCAGGAGTTCGTCGACGCGGTGGCGGACCGCATCGAGTCAGCCACCCCCGCCACGGCCCGCTGGGACGTCAGCTCGGTCCTGGGCGTCCTGTCGAAACTGGTCGGCGATGACCTGCTCGACCGCATCCTGAGCCAACTGCCCCAGGGCTACGCCCTGTTGTTCGGCCGCGCGGAGCTGGGCCCGCCGGCGTAGGCGTCGATGAGGCCGAAGACGGCCTCCGGCTGCTCGATGTGCGGAAGGTGGCCCGCCTTCGGGACGGTCTCCAGCCGGCCGTCGCCGAAGGCGGCCGCGTACGCGGCCCCGTAGGCGGGCGTGACGATCCGGTCGCTCTCGCCCCACACCAGCAGGGCGGGCCGCCGCACCCGCGCCAGCCGCCGCAGCAGCTTCGGGTCGTGCATGTACGGCTCCCCGGCCAGGATCCGCACCGTGGCCATGTTGCCCTGGCGGCGGGCGAGTTCCTCGGCGGGCAGACCGGCGGGGTCGGTGTAGTACCGGTCGGGCTCGTGCCAGGAGTGCTCGGCGGCGGCGCGCGGGTCGAGCGCGAAGATGTCGGCGACCGGCTCGGACTCGACGTACACGCCCACGGCGTTGATCAGCACCAGCCCGCCGACGGTGCCGGCCAGGTCGCGTACGGCCATCTCGGCGGCGATCCAGCCACCGAGCGAGGAGCCGACCACGAGGACCTCGGTGAGCCCGCGGTCGTGCAGCAGGTGCAGGTAGGCGAGGGCGAGATCGTCGACACCGGTGCACCAGTCGGGGCGCGGGTTGCCGTCCCAGCCCGGGTGCACGGGGGTGAGGGTCCGGCGGCCGGTGCCGGAGAGGTGCCGGGCGAGTCCGGCTACGGTGGCCGGCCCGCCGCCGCCGTGCAGGACGAGCACGGGCGGCCCGTCCTCGGGGCCGTCCTCGGAGAGGCGCAGCGGAAGATCGTCGTACACGCGGCAGATCTGTTCGGCAGGCATGCGCAACACTGTAACTAAGCATGCTTATATAAGCTAGCTTAGTTTCTTGTTACCCTGGCCCTCATGCACGTCGACCAGCGACTTCAACTCCTCGGCCGGGCGGTCAAGCAGGCCCAGTACCGCCAGCACCGGGCGCTGGACGGCGCGCTGGCCACGGTCGGCACGACCCTCGCCCAGTGGGACGCCCTGCGCGCGATCGCCCGCACCCCGGGCGCGTCGGCCCGCGAACTGGCGCCGGCCACCTTCCAGACCGAGCAGGCCTTCGGCACCCTGGTGGGCCGCCTGGTCGCCCAGGGCCTGGTCGAACGCCGCCCGGACCGAGGCCGCCGCCTCGCCCACCACCTCACCCCGGAGGGCGAGCGCACCCTGGACGCGGGCCACCGAGTGGCTGACGCCGTCCTGGCGGAATGCTTCGCGCCGCTGGGGGAGGAGGAGCGGGGGGTTCTGCTGGGGTTGCTGGAACGGCTGAACAGCGGCGAGGAGTAGGCGAGAGCCCTGGGGTCCTACAGGTTTTGGTGTCGGGTCTCCCGCATATGCTGCAAGAAGAACCGCCAGGCGTCGCTACCGACGGTGATCGCGGACTTCTCCGTGCTCTTCGAGTCGCGTACCAGAGCGCTGTCATCGCCCAGCGCGCACTCGACGCACTCCCCTCCCGCGCCATTGCTGTACGAGGATCTGAACCAGACCGGACGGCCGGTGCCCCTGGGTGCTGTAGAACTCACCTTGCGTACTCCTTCAAGATCGACTCGACCAATAGTGCCGAGCGCTGAGGACTCAGAGCCGCTGCCCGCAGGCCGTCGAATGCCTTGGTGTACTCACGGACATGATGCTCGCCTTCCAAGTACACGGCATCGGTGATGCCGTCTCGATAGACCAGATCGGGATCTTCCGGGGCGGGAAATCCAAGCATGGTGAACGTCCCTGTTGCTGGATAGGTCCCTGAGTCGAAGGGGAGGACCTGCAAGGTCACGGTCGGCAGCCCGGCCGACTCCAGGACGCGCTCGAGTTGCTCCCGCATCAGACTGCGGTCCCCGATGACATTGCGAAGAGCACCCTCATTCACGACGAACCATGCATCAGGCGCATCAGGACGAGTCAGCATGGCCTGGCGCTCCATCCGTACATGTACGGCTCTCTCGATGTCCGCGGCGGTCATGTGAGCGCCCGACCTGTGGAGTTCGCCGGCATAGGCTTCCGTCTGCATGAGGCCGGGGATCACCTCGCACTGATACTGACGCACCGTCGAAGCGTCCTGTTCCAGGCCGATGTAAATGTTGAACCACTCGGGGATACCGGCTCCGTGCACCTGCCACCAGCCGCGTGTCTTGGCCTCCCGGGCCAACGACTTCAGAAACTCGCGCAGTTCCTCGCTGGTGCCGTAGAACCGGCACAGGGCCTCGATGTCGGACGGCTGGACCCGGCCGCTTCCCGTCTCCATGCGGTTGACCTTGGAGCCGCTCCAGTCCAGGGCCTCACCGACCTGTGCGCAGGTGAGCGCGCTCTGCTCCCGGAGCTTCTTCAACTCGAACGAAAGACGGCGACGGCGTGCCGTCGGTGATCCGGCCATTTCAACCCCGTTTCGGATAGCGGGCGTTCAGTCTGCCGCCAAGGGGTGTGCCTGCCAATCACTCAGAAGTGGGAATCTCGTCCTGCAAATTGCATGAAGGGATCCGCATCCCGCACTCTGATGCCGAAGCAACCCACCGTGATGACCGGTGACACTGGGTCGCTCACGGGTTTCGCCGCAACGAGAGGAGATTTCGTGGGCCGGGAAGCATGCGTGACACGCGAACCCTGGGACCTTCCCTTCACGGCCGAGGCGACGGAGGTGGCCGCCCTGCGTCGGGTCATGCGCCTGCATCTGGGGATTTGGGGCCTGCACGAGATCACTGACGAAGCCCAGCTCTGCGTCAGCGAGTTGGCGTCCAACGTCATCACGCACGTCGGCCCCGGCACACCGGCCACGCTCGCAGTCTCGATGAGCGGAGTGCATCTGCGCATCGAGGTCCACGATCCCGATACGCGTGCCCAGCCCACGCTCTTGGACGTGAACGCCGACTCGGAGGGCGGACGAGGCATGGCTCTCGTCGACGCCCTCGCCGACCGCTGGGGCGTGCAGCTCCGCCCCGACGGGAAAGTCACCTGGTGCGAACTGGCAACGGGCCTCACATCGCCGAGCGGCCACGTCGCAGGCCCCGGCGTACAGCGGGCCGAGGCCCTGTTGGAGTTCTACTCAGGTACGAAACCGCCCCTCCGGCCCGGCCCGGGACGACTCGGGAGGACAGTGGCAGAGGAGTCGGTGATCACGGTCATCACGGACTTCCTTCACTGGCTTCGCGTGCACGGCTGCGACGTGGACGAGGCGTTGGATCGCGCTCAAATGCGTTACGACGCTGAACTGAACTGCTGAGACGAATGAATCGCTGCGCAGCTTGGGTGCCTGACGTAGGAAACCTCTGAGAAGTCCTCATGCATGGCCAGCAGAAGTGCATCGCGTCCCTGCCCTGAGTCGGCCCTGCACCGGCAACCCACGCCTCGTTGTCCCACCGTCGCTGTGCCATGGAACGGGACATTCACTCACGGTGGGGGAAAGGGGCCGTTGACGGCCGATGCAGTCGCCCGAACGACGTCGCCGCTGACGAGGGCATCCAGCTATGGCTTGTCCACCGGGATGCTCCTATGGCTGTCAAGCCGCTGGAGCCAGGTCGGTTGAGCGACTCGTTCGGTTGGTGTGCTGGTCAGGGCGTGGTAGACCTCGCGGGCCACGAATCGCTTGAGGCAGCGCATGATGTCCTTCTTGTTCAGCCCTTGCCTGGTGCGGCGTTCGACGTAGGCGCGGGTGCGTTCGTCGAAGCGCATGCGGGTGAGCACGATGGTGTGCAGGGCGTTGTTGGCGGCCCGGTCGCCGCCGCGGTTGAGGCGGTGGCGGTGGGTGCGTCCGGACGAGGCCGGGATCGGCGCGACCCCGGCCAAGTGCGCGAACGCGGCTTCCGAGCGCCTCCGTTCGGGGTTGTCTCCGGCCGTGGCCAGCAGCTGTCCGGCGGTCTCGGGGCCGACGCCGAACAGCTCCAGCAGTTTGGGTGCGGCCTGCTCGACCAGCGGGCCGATCTCAGCTCCAGCTCGGCGATATCCTCGTCGAGGTCCTGGTGGCGGCGTGCCAGCCGGCGAAGCGCCGCCCGGGTCGCGGCCAGAGGCCGGGACAGGTCGTCGCCGGGCCGCAGCCGGGCCAGGGTGCGTATCAACGCGGCGCGGTCCAGGCCCGCGACCTGCTCGCGCAGCATCGCGGGGGCCGAGACGAGCAGGCCGCGGACCTCGTTCATCGCCTGGGTTCGGGCCTTGACAGCGCTGCGGCGCGCGATCCGTAGTACCCGCGTCGCCTCGACGATGCCGTCGCGGCTCTTGGGGATACTGGTGGCCCGGCTAAGTTGTTGGCTGGCCCGGGAGGGCTGGGAGTGACTGTCCGCGCCCTGCCATGGTGAAGACGTGAGCGAACTCGACCGACCAGAAGCCACGGTCAGCGATGACCAGGTCTCCGGAACCGCTGGAGCTGGGCCAGAGCGGGTAGGAGAGGCTGCATTCGCCGTCGCGGTAGCCGCCGAGGCGGGTACCGCGGACTCCGTGCGTTCATGACGACGTACACGACCAGCCGCGCCGGCAGGAGGCAGCGCCGCCGCTCGGTCCGGTCGTGCTTGGCTGCCGCCGCGTCGACCAGCTCAGCGGTGAACACCTTCGACAGGATCCCGATCCGTACCCGCTGGTCCGCACCCCACCCCGTCACACGCGGGGCAACTACCTACGCGGCTCAGAAGCAACTGCTTTGGTCGTTGATGGCCCCCGGGCGGCATCAACGCTCGGCTGAGTCAGTCACGGAGGTAGGCGTGAATTGCTGCCGCTATAGCCTTCCCCAATGGAATGGGTACCGCATTCCCGATCTGGGTGGCAATTTCTGTCTTCGTGCCACACCAGCGATACTCCATAGGGAACCCTTGGATGCGAGCGGCCTCGAAATGAGTAATGGGGCGATCTTCTGATGGGTGAAGGTAGCGTCCCTTCTCGGGCTTGAAGAACTCGGTACGGATGGTCACCGATGGTTCACCGAGACGGAGTCTGCCCATGACGTCACCGGTTCCGGAGTTGTGCTTGTCCCAACTGGTGGTCGAGAGATAGTCGACGGGTGTCCTCACGCCGGGAGGTTTCGGTGTGTCGAAGTACTTGAATTCACCGAATTCATCTTGGGTGTACCACACGCCGCTGAGGTGCTTACGGTTCCCGCCGGCAGGGATGGCGCCATATCGGGCCAGAGAGAGCGTCTCCGGGTTACGGCCGAAGTGAAGGTTTTCAGTGCTGAATATCCCGGGAAGCTCGGTCTTCAACTCCGGCACGAAGTCCTTGAGATCAGGAAGATTGCCGAGTGCGCGCTTGGAGGATTCACGGAAGATGTCGTCCACGGTTTCCCAGTACACAATTCCCGCGTCGACGCCGGTGATCGGTCGACTCGCCGGAGTGGTTCCGCTTTTCGGGCGGCGGAAGTGCGACTTGATGGGATATTTCATCGTGCGACCGTTTTCGGTGTCGCGGCGGACACCGATCACGATGGCTCTGCGGCGTGCCTGTGCGGCGCCGTAATCCGCAGCGTTCAGAAGATAGCGCTTGTTCTTTTCTTCCTCGGAGTCGGTGGGTTCATGGCCAGGGGGATCGACCAGTCGGTAATCGGCGAGCTTACCCCCCGTCTTCAACTCATTAAGCAGATTCTGGAATTCATCCGATTTAAGGAAGCGGTCCACATTTTCGATGACGAATACTTTCGGGCGAATTTCCGCCACGATTCGCACGTATTCTTCCCAGAGGCGGTTTCGCTCGCTGCCCTTTTTCGCGCGATTCAAGGCCGAGAACCCCTGACAGGGAGGGCCTCCGACGACGACGTCCGCGTGGAGAGCTTCCGGAGTCGGCTTCCAGGCTTCGATGTCTCCGACATGCACACGGGCCGCCGGCGCCCGCCTGTCCTTGCGAAGCTCCCCGAAGTTCACAGCGTACGTGGCCGCTGCGGCGCGATTGTGCTCGACGGCCGCGATGCTGTGAAAGACGGGCCCAGCACCATGCACCCCCGTGGGGCGGAACTCGTGGAACCCCTGAGTGAAGCCCCCGCAGCCGCTGAAGAGGTCGACGACAGTGATGGGTTCGGGGGTGGTGGAACGGGGCGTGAGCATAGGGCGATCTTAGCTTCGGAGTGCGGTTGCGAGGGCCTGACCAACTGCGTAGGCCAGTGGAGGTGGCATGGCGTGGCCGACCTGACGATACCTGGAGGTCTTCCCACCGAAGAGCTTCCAATCATCTGGGAAGGCCTGAATCGCCGCCGCCTGCTCGACAGTCAGCTTGGGCAGTTCGTCCACGGGGAAATCGGCTCCAGGAGGCTCGTCCCCGAGGCTGTTGCCGTTGACTCCGAGGGCAGCCCACGCCTTCTTGCTGCCCGTCGGGCCGAGGTCGGCCCCGCCTCTGCGGTCGGAGCCGCCGATGAGAGCCGGGGCAATACGGTCGGCGTTCTTGATCCAACGTTCGGCGCCCGGCCAACCGTTGGCAGACATGGAGGGGCCGAGGGCTTCTCCCACCGTGGGGGCTGGTTCCTCATCCGGTAGGGGCCATGAAAAATGTCCGAAATAGGGATCTCGCAGAGCGACAAGGAAGCCGCTCTTCCGGTTTTGGGGGACACCGAAGTCCGAGGCGTTCAGGATCTTCCATGTGGTGTGGAAGCCGGCCTGCTGCAGTTCGTGGTCCATCCAAGCGCGGTCCGCAGCGAACTCTGGGTCGTCGACCAGGTCGGGGACATTCTCGAAGAGAACGGCCTTGGGCCCGATGTCGCAGGCCAGGCTGATCGCGGCGCGCAGTACCCGACGTTCCTCCGTGTCCTCCGCCCGCCCGACTGTCGCCGACGACTTCACGCGTGGCAGCCCGCCACTGACGAGATCGACGTCGATGGCGTCGGGACGCATGCTCGGGCCGAAGTGGGTCACGTCCATGCACACGACGTCCCAGGCTGGTCGGTTGAGGTCGATCGAGAAGCAGGCATCCGCCTTGCTGTCGATGAGGAGTACCGGGTCGAATCCGGCGCGTTCGAGGCCGAGCGCCTGTCCTCCCGCCCCTGCACAGATCTCCACCGACTTGAATCGTCGGACCTCGACAGGAGCCGGCGGTCTTCCTGGACGACGCAAAGACTGCTCGTCGCGGGACTCGGAGACAGGATTTACCTCCGGGGCCTCGACCGAAGTCACCGGAAACGAAGGGATTGTGGGCGCCTTCGGCATGGAGGACTTCGGGCGCTGGGCGTCCAGCGACTCCTGGGCGACTGCACGCAACTCGCCGTCGAGAGCCTGCTCCTCGGTTCCGTCGAACAGCACGAACGGAGCGAGCCGGAGAAGTCGCTTGAGGAAGTCGCGAAGGGTCTCACGCTCGTTCAGACCGGTCAGGTTCAGATCTTTCCAGACCCGCAGGATCGCCCTCACCAGGTGAGGACTTCCGCCCAGTGCAGCCCGGCGTGCGTAGATCTGGTCGAAAGCAGCCTCACCGAGGATCTCGAGAGCGCGGTACGGCTCGGGCTCCTCTGGTGCTCGAACGAGTTGTGCCCGCCACCAGAGACGTCCGAACACGTGCCGGGTGAGGTCGGTGCCGAGGACTCGGTCCTTGGGCGGTTGCGGATAGCGCCAGAACGCAACATCGGGAAGGACTACGAGGGCCAGGAAGGCCCAGACATCGCGTGATGCGGCTTCGGCGGGCACCATGCCCAT
Source organism: Streptomyces sp. H51 (assembly GCF_035656535.1). NCBI lineage: Bacteria > Bacillati > Actinomycetota > Actinomycetes > Kitasatosporales > Streptomycetaceae > Streptomyces > Streptomyces sp. H51. The sequence continues at coordinate 253,077 of NZ_JAYMHD010000020.1, read as the reverse complement.
CTCGGCGTGCAGCAGAGCGGCCAGCCGAAGGTCGAACTCGGCATTGCCCGTACGGTCGGAGGCTTCCGGGAAACCGGCATGCTTTGCGAGTTCCAGCACGCCTTCCCGTAGGTCGCGGAGTTGACCGGAGGGGACGCGGTCGCCCCCCGTGGCCACGTACACCGCAGAGTCGTGCGTGAGGGCGACGCGCCGGGACAAGTCGGCCGGCTGGAGGTGCCGGTACTCCTCGAAGAGGGGTCTTGCCTGTTCGGCGAGTAGTCGAGGGTAGAGATAGCTCATCATGACACCTCGAAGATCTTGACGGCGGCCTGCAGGTCCGACGAGAACAGGGCCGGCGACTGCCTGTGGCGCAGGCGTATGTCGGTGATCGACTGACCCGGGAACAGCTGGTCGAACAGGTTCAATAGAGTGGCGCCCAGCGAGCCCTCGGGGAAGTCTGCGTCCTCGGCGAACTCCTCGTGTGTGAGAGCGTGCTCCACCATGACCCGGGCGGCATCCGCATACACCGCTGAGAGAACGATGCGATCCACCGGGCGAGGCCTGCCCGCGTTTTGAAACGCTGTGGCGGTGACCGTGTTCTGCTCGTTGACGAGCAGGAGGAGTGCACCCATGGTGGCGCTTTCCATGCCTCCGCTGATCTGCAGGTGCCAGGCGGCTTCCTCCGGGAATGAGGTTCGCGCGAAGTCGATCACGGCCATGGGGAACTGCGGAGCGTCGCCCTGCAGACGAAGGGTCGTGCGGTCACTCCACAGCACGGACCCGGCTCGTCTTGGTGAGGAAGGCCGTGCGTCGTTCACGCGCTCGGCAAGCACGAGTGCGGTGTCCAGGAGCAGCAGGCCCCCGAGGTCGGCACCACGCAACCGGACATCGAGATCGACTGTCCTGGTGCCGACTTCGGACAGGCGTACATGCTGAGCGGGGCCGCTGAGGTTGGAGCCCGTGGCAGTCCAGACAACCGAGAGCATGAGCGAAACGTCCGTCGACAGCCCGGTTTGCTGTCGGACCCGATCGAGGTCGACCCGAAGGGTTCTGCGAGCGTGTACGTCCATCTGGTAGTCCCAGTCGGGCAAGGCCTCGGGCAGAGCCACCTCGCCGTCCTCGACCACCAGGCGCCAGCCCTCCGGTGTCACGACGTCCTCAGTCGGGGCGCGGTACGGAAGTACGCGTCGTGTCACGCAGTTCTCACCGCCTCGACCTTGATGCCGATTTCGGTCATGGTGTCCGGAGCCGGCTGTACCACGGCCCGCCAGGTGGAGTCGCCGCCTTCGACCACCTGTGGGTCGGAGGTATGGAGCCGGCCGGTCTCGTCTTCCCAGCCGATCAGTACGGGCATGCTGGCCCCGATGGGGGGATCTGTCTCTCGTCCGCCTGTACCGGGCAGGGTGACGGCGAGGTCAATGCGTACGCGCTGAGGCCCGGGTACGGGCAGTCGGAACGCCTGCACCAGTACGGAGACGTCTCCGCGGTCGTCGTAGTAGGGGTCGCCGACGTATTGCACCCGGGGACGGCGACGCGGAGCGTCGAAGGCGGCACCTTCTGGCCTTTCTGTGTCCGGTCGTCCGTCGTCGCCGAAGTCCCCAGTGGCGTGTCTGCCGTCCAGGTCGGTACGGTCCGTGAACTTTGTCGAGGGACGTCGACCATCGGTGACCTTGTGTGTCGGGGTGTCCTCGGCGTCGGCAGACCTGGACGCAGTCGTGGCGGTGCTGCCCGGTTTGGAATAGGCGGTGGCCCCACCGATGCCCCAGGCTCCGCCGACCAATCCCGAGAAGAGTGAACTGGCCGCTCCCAGCGCGACACTGCTGGCTCCGGGGCGGGCTGTGCCGCTCAAGGAGAGAAGGTGCTCCAGACATTCGCCGATGCGCCGGAACGTCGTCTGTACGTAAGTGCTTTCCGGCCTGTCGAGGGAATGAGGGTTCCAGGCGTCGTGAGTCGGCGGCTCGGCCTTGGCGTACACCTCGTCCATGGCTTCGTCCGCCCGAAACACCCCGGCATAGCCTTGATTCGCACTCGGTGGCTTGGGCCCGGCGTGATACGTCACGACCAACTCCGCAGGGCGCATCAGACAGACGTGATGAATCAGGTGCTCGATATCCAGCATGAGGGAGGCGCGCGTCGGCTCCAGCGAGGGCATGATCCGTTTCACCAGGCCGAGTCGCCCCAGGTGTTTCTTGGGCTTGTGACATGCCAGGTCGCTACCGTCCGGGCCGATCATCGCTTCGTATGCCGCGACGAACATATTGAGCGGACGTGTCGTGCGCGGATCGGGTACCGGCTGCTGTACTCCGTCGTGGGTCACGGAGAAGCACATGGCAGGTGCTTTGCCCGCAGTGGAGATCATTTTGGGCCACAGGTGCCAGGCGATGGTGTCGCTCAGGTACTCGGCCGCCTCCGCAGGCTCGGAGTCGTCCAGATTCGGATCGATGACGACGACCGTCGTTCCGGTTTCCTCCGGTCCGAACGCCTTGAGGCCGAGGCGTTGAGCCACGGCTTCCGCCTCTTCGCCGACCAACGGCTCGACCACTTCGCCCGACGTGTCGCCCCACCAATGTCTTCCTGTGTAGCGGCGATTGCCCGCGGGCTCCGAGGCCACGTAGCTCTTCCAAAGCGTGCAGCCGATGAGACGGGTTTCATGCCTCCCAGCAGAGGTTCGGCAGCGGGAATGGACAATAACTGTGCCAGGTTTGGACAGAAGGTAGAAAATTCCTTTGCCGAAGCCGTAGGTGCCACCGCCGAGCGCCGTGTCGCGTGGTTCCCCGATATTGCGTATGAAGGAGACGAAGTCACGCTCGGGGCCCACGGCATTGTCCGCTCGTGTCGGGCCACCGAGGCCGCGGGTCCCGCGATCGGACACGGACAGAACACGGATCGGGCCCCGCTTGAGGGTGCCGCGGAGTGGAAAGTCTTCGACGTTCTTGGGGGCGCCGCCCAGGAGGAGTTCTCGCCAGGCGCCGGCGTGGGCTGGTCCGACAGTCCACATGTCGATGCGATAGTCCACGGGCACCGAGGACTTCTCGAGCCGGGCATCCCAACTGTTCTGTGCCGACTCCCGTACCAGGATGGTGAGCAAATCGAGCTCGGGCCGTCCGAGCTGGTTGCGAATGCCCTCGGCGGCGCTCGCGCCTTCTGGAGGGTAGGGCTGGGAGAACCAGCGGGGTTCCGTCACGCGGACTCCTGGATCATGCGATCGATCATTCGGGACACCGCGGCCGGTGCCATGGGGAGCGGGTTCTCACCGGAGAGGTCGATGGTGTATTCGACGTCGAGAACGGAGATCGGCACCCCTGCCGCGCCGAGCGCCCGTGTCGTCAAGGCGGGGAAGTCGGGGTTCACCTCGTACCAACGTTCCTCATCGACGGCGAAGCGCACATCGCGGTACCGATGGGCATCGACGGATAGATAGCCGGCCTGAGCGAGAAGTCCGAGGAGGGCACTTTCATCGTCACATGACCGCAAGGTTTGTTCGAGAAGTTCCAAGAAGCCGACACCGAAATCAGTACCATTGGCGCGATGCAGGCGGAACCAGGCCAGACAGAGGGTCCCGCCTTCCGGAGCGTCGAGTTGGTCGAGCCCATGAATCCGCGGTCTTCGACCTTCTCCTTTGGCGCTCGTTTTCACCTCGACAGCCAGGTTTCCGGCCGTGAAGTCGTGGTGGTGGCCGTCCGGTCCCCACCAGAGGCGATGCGCACTCGAGTCGTGCTGCAGGAAGCGGTCAAGCACCAACAGCTCCCCGAAAAGGCCCGCGAGTTCTTCGGGGCCAAGCACAGTGCCCTGCGGCTGGAACAGAGCCTTCCAGTGGTCGAGCACTCGATAGAGCGCCTTGACCGGACTGTTCGGCAGTTTCCCAGTCGCGTCCAATATGTCTGCGCACAGTTCTGTGAACAGGTCGTTCAAGTCCGAGTGCACGCAGGCGAGATCAGCGTATGTCTGGTACGTCTCGCCATCCTCCAGGGGGCGCTTACGCAAGTCGAGAACGGGTCCATCTAGGCCTGAACGGATTTTCAGATGAGAGCGTACGGGTATGAGTAGGTGACGGAACCCGTCGTGGTCGACCGCTGCCGCCACGACACCTTGTTCGGTATCCACCGGAAGTTGTGAAACACGGAGACGACGCTCGCCACTGGGCGGCTCTGCTTCGAGTGCACTCCAGTGTTCCTCGACAACCTTACGAAGGCTGTCGCCGCTCATGCGTCTTCACCTTCGAGGAGGCTGAAGTCCTCGTCCTCCAATCGAACACCCGAAAGGTCCGCGGAGATGTACTTCTCCACCGTGCTGTCCCCACCATGCGGTTTCGGAAAGACGAGGCCAACGCCGATCACGTCCTCCTCCGCATTCAGTGGGGCACGCAGCTTCTTTCCGGGGCCGGGCTCCGACGTCTTGTCGATGGGATACAGAACGAGCAGTCCCGTGTCCGGAAGTTGGCGGCGTCGTTCCTCGACAATGCCGCTTTCGGTGAGCTTGCTAATGTCTCCTGCCAGGTCCACGGCGGCATCACGGCGGCTCATGAGGGTCTTGATGTCGGCGAAGTCCGGAGTCGGGTTGGTCACGGCAACACGGCTGCGGATGTTGCGCCCGACAGCCACGCCGGGGATGAATGAGAACGGCTCGCCTGCGGGATTGCCTACGATCGCAACGTTCCATCGGCGCAACGAGCCGACTGCGACCCGCTTTCGTATGTAGCCGCTGATCAGGTCAGCGTCGTTTTCGGGTGACTTCTCGTGGAACTTGTAGGTCGTCAGGAAGTCGGTCACGACGTCGTACGGCACATCACGGAAGATGTAGCGGCCGTCCCCCGAGCGGTCCTCCATCCTGACGGCGTTCGAGATGGCTGCGGTGACCAGGTTGCGTGCAGCGGTGGTATTTCCCCGCAGCCAGTCGGCGTTGGTGTGAAAGTAGTGGGTTTGAACCCGCTGACCCCCGTACGAGGAGGCGGCTGTGACCGCATCCCGCATCTTGGCAGCAGCAGTCACGCGCAGAGCAGGGTGGGTGCGCAGACGTACGGCGAAGGTGAGGGGCGTCTCGGACTCGGTCATGTATATGTCGATGTCACGGCGCATTTCCGTCTCGACCGTGGCCAAGTGCCTGAACCACTCGGCAAGTTCGTCGGTCATCCAAATGCGGGGCAGGTCGGCGTAGCCGTTCCGGAAGCCGAACCAACGCCCCATCTGCAGCAGGGTGTCGTACGCGGAGACTGCACGCACGAAATAGCTGACCGACAGGCCCTCGAGAGTGAGGCCTCGCGACAGGGTGTTGCCTCCCACGGCTATAGCCACGACTGGACCGTTCTCGTAGTCGAGACGTGCCTCACTGCTGCTGTTGTCCATGATGATGCGGCAACTGCGGAGTACACCGGGCAGTTCCGCAACCAGCTCGTCGAACGGCACCTTCGTTTCACCGAAGTCCTCGGGGGGAACGCGTGCCGTCTCCTGATCCCAGAGATCCCGCAACCGGGAAAGGAAGACGGCGTCGTTCAGAGTGTGCGCGGCTCGGTTCAGAAGGTGCTTCAGCGGTCGTTCGAAGCTGTTGTGCACGGCAGTGTTGACACTCGTGTGTATCAGCATCGTGCTGTGCGGATTGCCGGTACGACGAACACGACGAGCGGCTGTCACGAGCCAGAAGTACTCGACCGCTGTGCGGAGGGTGTCTGTGATGACGGGCTCGAAGCCTTCGATGTCGGCCTTCGTTTCAGGACGCACGCATGGAACGTCGTCCTCCGGCACCGATCGGATCATGTCATGGCCGTCATCGACCTGGTTCGGGTCCTCGCCGTCCAGTGCATAGCGTCCGAAGAGAACCTCTGTACCGAAGTGTCCTTCCGGCTTCGGCAGGTTGACGACGAAGTCCCTCGGATAGAGATCCTCGGCGCTCGGATCGATCAGCAGGTTGGCGAACGGCGATGCCGTGTATCCCACGTACGCGGAACGCGGCAGGCTCTTCATCATGTTCAGGATCAGCGGATTTATGGACTTCGTCGCGACCGTGGCCTGGTCCGCCTCGTCGTCGATGATCAGCGCGGGGCAGTCCTTGAGGTAGTCCGACGCCTTGTCCAGCCACCCGGAGAGCTTGCGCAGGACGGTCGCGTTCTTCTTCACGACGCACAGTACGTGCGTCTTGTTGCTCTTGCCGAAGTAGGAGGCTGGATTCGCCTGAGGAGTGAAATCCTTGTCGAGATCGGTAAGTTGTGACCACAGCGAGGGGTTGGGTTCCACGAGCTGCTGTACCAGGCGGGCCTGGGTCTGCCGGCGAAGGCCGTTGTGAATGCCTGCAAGAACAATGAACAGCTTGTAACCTCGATCGGCGGCCTTGGCCATGACCGAAGTGAAGTTGGTCGTCTTGCCGGACTGTACGTAGCCGACTACCAGGCCTCGCGTGGAAAAAGCCTTTTCCTTCGGGTGGTTCAGAAGCGAGACGACCCGAGTGGACGAGTCGTCCAGGTTCCGGATGGCGGTGTCCTTGGACCAGCCGTCCTTCAGCAGCATGTTCTCGATTGCGGGCCAGCACTTGTCCTTGGGCTGTGGCCCCGTGTACCAAGTGTCACGGTTGCCCAGGACGACGGCATGAGGTTCTTCAAGTTCCTTGATGCGTATCGTCTGCTGCTCGTGTCGATCGCGGATCTGCTGGATGACCTCCGACTGGACGCCCATCTGCTCCAGTCGCTTCACAGCCTCCGACGGGGGAAAGGCGTCCAGGATTGCCTTGAACGTCTCGTACATGTCATCGAATTCGTCGGTCACAGGACTGGACCGCCCCCGCTCTCACTCGTCGCGCCACCCGCCCGTGGAGCTCTGCCGTCGAGACATGCCCTCAGAAGTGCAGGTCGGCACCCCACACACAACGTCCACACATTATTGGGCGGCGAGGTGGTCGTTGATAAGCCAATCAAGGTCACGATTTGTTGTCCTCTTCGCCACTCTCGGTGAGATCCGTGTCGGAGGGGTCCTCGGCTGGAGGTGGTCGCTTCGCCGTCAAGGACGCGGAAATGTGGTGAGCCACGTCCGTGGCGGACTCGTGCTCCCAGAAACGCAGTACCGTCCACCCGGCGGAGGTGAGGTGCTCGGTTGTCTCAAGATCGCGAGCCATGTTCTTGTCGAGCTTCGCCCGCCACCACGCTGCGTTCGCCTTCGGCTGCGTTGCGTGTTCGGGGCAGCCGTGCCAGAAGCAGCCGTCCAGGAAGACAGCGATCTTCGCTTTGCTGAAGGCGATGTCAATGGTTCTGCGAGGCATGCCCGGTACAGGCACATTCACTCGGTAGCGCAGCCCCGAGGCGTGCAGCAGGCGTCGCACTGCGACCTCCGGCGCCGTGTCGCGGGAGCCTTGTCGGCTCATGCGAGCGGAGACGGATGGGGAGGATGGGACAGCCTCAGACACGCAAGTATTCTGCCGGCGTGTCTGAGGCGGTGGCCACCCGCACCAGCAAGCTGCGCCCTTTTGCGGAGGCCAGGCCGCCGTTCTCCCCCGAGCTGCAAGGGCGGTCGCGTACTGGGGGAGGAGCGACGGGTCCGTAGGGGTCGAAGCCCCTTGTAAAGGGATCGTGCCGGTGACGACGCCCAGGTTGGGCCGGCCCCAGGGTTCCGCTGCTAGACCTGACCATTTGAGAAGCGGACTGGGCGCAGTGTGGGGCGAGTTGACGGTCAATGCCTGTGAAAGCCGCCATGATGCCCGAAGGAGAGGCCACTTCGTCGCGAGCGGCGCCTCGGCTGTCGCCATCTGCCAGGGGAAGGGGCAGCGCGAGACCCGCAGTGCGCGGTGCCGCAGGGCCTGGAGTGCGGCGCGTTCACGGCACTGCGGTGCGGGCTGTGGCCGCACGGCGCACGGATCCTGTACGGCCACCGGATCCTTCTCCCGGCGGGATGGCGTCGGTCCGGCTCGTCGTACGAGCAGCCCAAGCCGTGATCGGCGCTGGAAGGGTGGAAGTCGGTGCTTCGCGCCTCAAACACCGGCTGCGCCGGCCGTCGGGAATTAGCGGGCCGCCTCATTCGACGGCGCGTGGAGGTCGCCGGCTGTGCGGTGGAGTATGTCGGCCAGGTCTCGGCGGCTGGTGACTCCCAGCTTGCGGTAGGCGCTTTGCAGGTGGTTGTTGACCGTGCGTGCCGAGAGGTGGAGTGCGGCGGCGATGTCGTTGCTGGAGGCGCCGCCCGCGGCGAGCAGGGCGATTTCCCGTTCGCGCGTGGTGAGGGGGGCGGTGGCCTCCGCTCCGGCCAGCAGCGGCGTCCTCGCGCCGGGGCAGCGTCGTGCGCAGACGGTGGCCCGCGTTGTCGCGTTGGCGGCGCGCCGGGTCTCTCCTGTCCGTAGCCAGGCGGTCGCGGCCGCGGTGGCGGCTTCCGCCGCCAGCAGGTCCGCCCCGAGGGCTTCGAGGTCTTCCGCGGCGGCGAAGAGCCGGTCGGGGTCATCGGCCGCCAGGGCGGCGGCGAGGTGGGCCCGGGCCTGTCCCAGGGCGCCGTCACAGGTGCCGGCGAGTTCGGCCAGCCGATCGGCGACCTCGCCGGCGCCGCCGAGCCGGGCGACGTCTGTCAGCAGGAGCGCCTCCGAGGTGACGTGGCCGCCTTGGCGCGCGCTCGAGGCGGCCTCGGTCAGCACCGCCCGGGCCGCGGCCAGGTCCCCTCGGGCGGCGTGCAGCCAGGCCTCGCCCAGCCGCTCCTCGCCTCTGAACAGTCCACTCATCGGGTGGTCCAGGCTCTCGGCGACGATGGCTTCGGCGGTCTCGACGTCGCCCGTCTGCGCGTGGGTCGCGGCGAGGACCGAGTCCATGAGGCGGGTGGCGAAGGCGACGTTCTGGGAATGGGCCTCCGAAGCGGCCTCCGCGCAGAGATCGCGTGCCTCGCTCAGGTGACCGGCGATGAACTCGCTGCGGCAGGTGAAGAAACTCGCCCACAGGTAATTGGCGGGCGATCCGGCGGCGACTGCCTGCGCAATCGCGTCCCGGCCGGTCGTCCGGGCCCGTTCGAGGTCTCCGGCCTCGGTCAGGGCCACCGTGAGGCCGTGAAGCTGGGCGGAAGGGTGCTGGAACAACGCCTTCTGGTCCATGCGGAGGTGGGTGGCGTATGCCTTCGTGGCGAATTCTGCGGCGTCGGCTGCTTGACCGGTGAAGGCCAGGGCGAGGCTCTTGCAGAGCGCGCTCACCAGCCATACGTCGAGTATGTGCTCCGAGTCGATCGCCGCTTCGAGGTCCGCCATCGCGTCCAGCAGGCCCAGGCCGAGGACCGGCTCCCCGGTGAGGCAGCGTATGTAGCCCTCGTTCGCCTGGATGGCTCTCTTGCCGATGGTGCTGCCCATGTGGTCCTTGCCCCAGTCGTTCACGCTCAGGGCTTCGCTCGTGCGGCCGTGCAGGAGCAGCGTCAGAGCTCTCGCCCGGACGGTGACGATCCGTTCCGCTTCGTTCTCCGCGGCCTCGCACGCTCTCGCGAGAACCGTTTCCGCCTCCTCGAACTGATGGAGGCTCGAGTGGGCTTCACCGAGGAGCAGCCGGGTGGCGGTCGTGCGGTGGGTCTCGGGCAGGGCCTCGAGCAGGGTGACGACCTGCCGGTAGTCGTGCGCGTGCCGGGCGAGGGCGGCGGCCTGGCTCAGCAGGCCCGGTTCGGCGGTGCCGGTGGCGGTGAGCTGCCAGGTGGCCAGGTGCAACGCGTCGTCACGCCGGCGTGCGCCATGAGCCAGCGTGCGCTCGGCCTGGTGTTGCAGCAGGGTCCGGCGGCGGAGCGAGGGGATGCCGGCGCGAAGCACCTCGCCGTAGAGGGGGTGGGCCAGTTGCACGGTGGTGCGGCGTCGGCTCGTGGTGACCCGGATCAGGCCGGCGCCCTCCAGGTCGGTCAGTACGTCCAGCGACGCGGTCGCCTGCGCGTCGGCGAGCGGCAGCGGTTCGCACAGAGCCAGCAGTTCCAGGATCGGAAGCGCGGCCGGGCCTCCGGCCAGGAGGCGGGCTTTGATCAGTTCCGTGAGTTTGGGCGTGCTGGTGAGCAGGTCCATGGTCAGTTCCCAGACCATGCCGCGGCGAGTCAGCGTCCCGGCTCGCAGCGCGCCGACGACCAGCTCGCGCAGGTAGAGCACGTTGCCCTGGGAGACGGTGTGCAGATGCTTCAGGGTGCGGTGGCCGGTCGGGCCGCCGAGCACCTGGCGCAGCAACTGGTCGGTCTGTTCCTCGCTCAGTTCGCCCAGGTCCATGCGCCACACCGCTTCCGGACCGGTCAGGGCGGCCACCGCATCACTCGCCGGTTCTCCGGTGCGCACCGTGCCGATCAGCCGTATGACGCGGGCGTCCAGCAGCTGGCGGAGCAGAACGGCCGAGGTCGCGTCCAGGAGGTGCAGATCATCGATGAACACCGCCCACTCGTGCCCTCGCGGCGCGGCCAACGCGGCGGCGACCTGGTCGAAGCCCCGTACCGGGTCGGACAGGTCCACATCGGCCGGCAGGAGGTGCGCGATCGCCCCCAGCGGCACCGTCGCGGCGGCTGCCGAGGCGGTCGCCCGCAGCGCTTTGGAACCCGAGGCGACGGCGTGCGCCGAGCACTCCTCGGCAAGCCGTGTCTTGCCGACGCCGGCCGGACCGCACACCACGACCCCTTGACACGACCGGTCCGCCCACGCCCGGGTGAACAGCGCCAGTTCCCCGTCCCTGCCGACCAGCGGCCAGCGGGAGGCGCTCGGCCGCGCGTTCACCCGCGGCCTCCGAACGACGCCCGCGCCCGTGCCCGCGGCTGCCACCCGCCGTGGCCCGATCTCTCCATGTCCACCCCTACGCCCCCTGCGGACCTCGCCTCCGGGCTGTCGATGAGCCTCGGTGGCCAGGACCGGCTGACTGGATCAAGCGCCTCAAAGTACGGCATCCTGCGCGTCCAGGCGACAGCGGAATGTGTTGATCTTGAACTTGGGCGGGCGTGGGTATCGGCAGGTCCTGCCACGCGGGATGTGTTCACGCGGGAGGTGATCAAGCGGGATGTGTTCAGACGGGATGTGATCAGGCGGGATGTGATCAGGCCCGCTCGGCCCGGGGAGACGTTCTCCGGACCGAGCGGGCCATCGTCGAGCGGGTGGACCGGGGCCGGAGGTGTACCGGCTCCGGTCGTGGCCGCCGGCCGCTAATCGGCGGCCACGGTCGGCTGCGGCAGCTGCTCGACCGCCGCCACCCGGCCGAAGTCCAGCTTGACGAGCTGGTCGGCCAGGTCGAAGTAGCGGTCGTCGTGCGTGATCACGATGACCGTCTTGCCGCGCCGCTTCAGGTCGGCCAGGATCTCCCGGTAGAACACCTCCCGGAAGCGGGGCTCCTGATCGGCGGCCCACTCGTCGAACACGTAGATCTGCCGGTCCTCGAGCAGCGCGGTCAGCAGGGCCAGCCGCTTCCGCTGCCCCTGTGACAGCGCGGTGGTGGACAGGCGGCCGTTCTCCACCGTCACCTTGTGCGCGAGCTGCATCTCTTCGAGGTACCGCCGCACCTCACCGTCGAGGTCCGGCTGGTCGAAGCCCGGGTAGTCCTCGAACAGGTGGAAGTCCGTGAACACCGCCGACACGTTCTGCCGGAACCACTCGATGTTCTCGTGGGCGATGTGCTCCCCGTTGAGCGCCAGGTGCCCGGTGCGCGGGACGTACAGTCCTGTGATCAGCTTGGCCAGGGTGGACTTGCCGCTGCCGTTGCCGCCCACGACGAAGGTGACCTGACCAGGTTCGAAGACCAGGTTGAGCGGGCCGAGCCGGAAACCGGAGCCGTCGTCACCCGGCGGCGGTCCCATGGGCGCGGGCAGGCCGTTGCCGAAGCTGTGGTTGATCCGGTGACGGCCGTTGACATCCGGCGGCGGTGACGCCGGACCCGAGCCCGGGGCGGGCGGACGCCCGCCGTGGTGCCCGGCGGGATGACCGGCGTGCTCTCTGGGCGGATGTCCCCCGGGACCCGGCTTGCGGCCGCCCGCGAGATGGGGCGGCGGCTGGGTTCCGGGTGGCGGAGGGAACGGCGACGGAGGCTCCGCCGCGTAGTTGTAGCCGACGTCGACCAGTTCCAGCCGCGCCTCGCCCGCCTGCGGCCGGTCGCTGTAAGGCAGGCTGTCCTCGTTGTGCATGGTCTCCAGCGACAGGTTCATGGAGCGGATCTTCGCCAGCGCCACGTCACCGCGCAGCAGGTCCGGGATCCGGTGCATGAAGTTCTGCATCGGCATCGCGAGGAAGGTCGTGACCAGCACGTACCCGACCATGACATCGCGCTCGAAGTTCATCGCCTCGGCGAGCACGAACAGGACGAGGGCCATGGTCGCCAGCTGCATCATCTGGCCGAATCCCTGGGCCACCGAGAACTTCGAGCCGGCTCTGACGTTCTGCGCGCGCAGGGTGTCGGCCGAGCCGAGCAGGTGACGGGTCATGAAGTCCCGGCGCCGGACGCGGTGCAGCTTGAGTTCCTTGATGCCCAGCGAGACGGCCTGGTAGGAACGCAGCAGCGCGTCCTCCTGCTCCCGTGCCTCCCGGTAGATGCGCCGTACGCGCTTGAGGATGACCTCGACGCAGGCGATGGCGAGCAGCGTGGCCGCCACCGTCACCGCGAAGACGATCCCGGAGACGGCCGCCAGGAACGCGAAGCAGCCGATGATGGTGGCCGCGTCGATGCAGATGCTCGGAATGGCCGTGGCGGCCTGCGACAGCGAGCGGACGTCCTCGGTCAGCGTGGCCATCAGGCGGTGCGTGCCCAGCCGTTCGAGGTGCTCGAGCGGGGCCGAGACGATGCCCGCGCTCAGGTCGGTCCGCAGCCGGTAGATGGCGTCCTGGGCCAGCCGGATCAGCAGGATCTGCGACAGGACACCGCCGGCCAGGATGACGAGTCCGGTCAGGGCGAAGCTGTGGACGGTCACGCCCGGATGCGGTTCCGGTGACACGACGCCCCGGATGAGCATCACCAGATAGGTGTTGGCCGCACCGCAGACCAGGCCGGCGGCGATGACGGCGGCGATCCGCATCCTGGATATCGAGATGAGGTACCTGATGAGTTGCATGGTTACCGCTCTTTTCGTAGGCCGCGATCAGGCCTGGATTCGGCGCTCACTGCCGGACGATGTCGAAGACGATGCCTTCGAGGGTGACGCCGGGCGCGAAGGAAAACGCCACACCGGTCGAGATCTGCTGGTCCGGCTCGGCCTGGGAGATCATCTGCTCCAGTACGAAGACGAGCGAAACGCTGAGCATGTTTCCGTGCCGGGCGAGCAGGTCCCAGCTCGATGCCGCCCGCTCCTCGGGAATGCCCAGCGAGCGCGCCGATTCCTCGATGATCCTCGGTCCGCCCGGGTGGATCGCCCAGAGATCGACGTCGGACTTGGCCAGGCCGTTGCGCTCCAGCACCGCCGATACCACCGGGTCCACACCCTGGTAGATGTACTGGGGAAGGTTCTGCGACAGCTCGCACGTGATGCCGTTGTGGTTGACGCCGAGCACGATGCCGTCCTCCGCGCCGTCGAAGAGGTGGCTGAAGGTGTCGCGGATGACGACCTTGCCGGGCGCCAGCGGCTGGTGCACCTGGCCGGCGCCGATGACGACCGCGCCGCAGCCGTCGCCGAACAGGCTGTGGGTGATCACGTCGTTGACGTCGTCGTCGAAGACGGCGTTCACCGAACTGAGTTCGAGGCACACCACCAGGGCCTTCTTGTCCGGGTGGGCGCGAACGTAGTCCACCGCGGTGCGCATGCCGTTCATGGCCGCGGCGCAGCCCATGAAGTTCACGACCACCCGGTTCACCGTCGGTGACAGCCCCAGCTGCTTGATGAGGGCGACGTCGACGCCGGGCGCGATGAATCCGGTGCTGGTGACGAAGACCAGCATGCCGATGTCCGACGCCGGGTCGTCCAGGGACGCGACAGCGCGGCCGGCCACGTCGACGGCGAGCGGCACCGCATGGCGGTAGAAGAGGTTCATGCGATCCCGGATGGTGCCGACTTCCTTGCTGAACTTCAGGAAGTCGGGGTCCAGGGGGTCGATCGCCAGGTGACGGGAGGTGATCCTGGTCCTGCGGTACAGCCGCGGGATACGGCGTCGCTGCGCGGGCTCCGAGAAGAGCGCGGCCACCCGCTCGGCGACCTCGGCCTGCTCGAAGTTGCGGTCCGGCGAGCCCGTCGCGATGCTCTCGATCACGCCCACGGTGGTCAGCGGAGCCGGCGGCAGCGCACCTCCGATCGGGTCGTGGGCGGGTATGCGTCCGGCCATGCCGGTCGCTGTTTCAGAAGACGTGAAGCCGTCACCGATGGTGATAGTCACGGATTTCTCCTCTGCATGGAATGAACGGCAGACCGGGCGAGCGCCGACGAGATGAGGCGCGGTCGAGCCCGATCGCCAGTGAAGTTTCTTTGAGCGGCAGCCTCAGACGGTGCCGATTCCGGTGAATCCCTGCGCCGCGTAGACGACACACTGCTTCAGGGCGAGCGGCGAGAAATGCTCGCGCCAGAATCCCCAGTCCTTCTCCACGGCATCGTCCGAGGGCGAGAGCAGATAGGTGTTGATCTGCTTGGGGAAACGGTCGGTGAAGAAGCTCTTGGCCGGTATCCATTCGACCCCGAACTTCGCCGCCTCCTCACGCAGCACGTCCTCGGTGACGATGTTCGCGAAGCCGCTGCGCTGATACGGCAGCACGTGGTGCACGCGGTGCGAGCTGAGGCCGGCCGACAGGAAGCAGTCGACGTAGCGGTTCCCGACGACCTTCAGGTCGTAGGCCTGCTCCATCTGGTCGACGGCCCAGTCCTCGGTGTTGTGGACCAGTTCCTCGGTCTCGACCTCGAAGTCATGGCTGGCGACCACGAGGAACGTGCTGATCCACATGGTGATCAGGAACTGGAGCACCCAGGCCCAGAGGTCCCCCATCACGGCGAACAGGACGAACTCGCCCACCAGCAGGAAACGCACGCCGAACGAGCCGATGAAGTGCGGCAGCGCTCCGCCCCACGTCCCGTACATGTCCTTGACGCCCACCTTGCGGGTGAGCCGGCAGACATCGAGAAGCCGGATGATCATGCCGGTCATCGTGTGACCGAACTTGTGTACAGTGTGCAGCGGAATGCGGAACAGCCGTGGCACCCGCATCATCATCGTGAAGACGTTCTTCTTGATGTCCACTTCGCTCTGCGTGAACGGGTGGTGCAGCAGTGCGTGGCCGTCCGCGGTCACGAACGACAGGGCGACGTAGTTGAGGTCGAACGCATTCACGTAGATCTTGTTCATGCCCTTCTGGGCACGGTGGATCGCGTAGTGACCGAAACCGGCCATCGCGCTGCGCAGCAGCACCATGGCGACCACGAACACCGGCAGCGGTATCCAGCTGCGTTCGAACAGGCGCAGGCCCTGCACGGCGAAGTACAGGACGGCCAGGATCGCCACCGTGATGTTGAAGTAGCGGTCCATCCGCCTGATGCGGGCGGCCATCTCGCGCTGCTTGAGCCGGGCCTTCACCTTGTGAAGGAGATCGTCCTTGTTGTCGAAGCGGTACTTCGGGGTGTCGCGCCAGCTGTCGAAGTCCTCGCTGAAGAGGAACGCCGGGGCGTTGGCCTTCGGGTGAATGTCCTCCGGCAGTGCCACACGGTCCAGCGAGTAGCGTTCCAGCATTCTCGCGATGGCCTCGGGGTTCTTGTGGTAAGAACCGACGATGGCGGTGATGTCGCGGTTCTTCGTGCGTCCGATGAAGAATTCGCCGCCCGGGTGCTTGGAAATCCATTCACTCAGGTCGTAGGCTTTTCCGTCGTAGACCCAGACGTTGGAGATCGGCGGCGGGCCCTCCGGGTGAGGAGGTCGGCTGAACTCCTCCGGCTCGGCCTCCGGCCGGCCGGTCGGCTCGGCCTCCGGGCGGTCAGTTGTCGTCATTGCTTTCCTCCCCGCCTGATCTCGCAATCAGTGCACCGGTTGGTTTTCCTGCGTTCAAGCGGTACGTGGGGTCCGCCGGAAAGTGATTCGTGTGTCTGCGTGCGTAGAACAATGTGTTGCCCCCCGTGTCGGAACCAGAAAACGAAACCGGCCCGGGGCGCGGTCTGACAGGCGTCGCCGCCATTCCGCGTTCCCGGGCCGGCATCCGTTCGCTAGGCGGCCGGGTTGGGGATGGAAACCGGAGTGCCCCACTTGGACAGCATCACCGTGATGGTTCCGTCTCCCTGCTGCACCACGGCCTTGACCAGGTTCGGAGCCTTGTCCGGAGAGCCCTTGCCGGGAGCGGACGACTTGGCGGAACCGCTCGGCGGCGGAACGTCCTTGATCCAGACGGTGATCGGGAGGGGTCCGCCCTTCTTGCCGGACTGCGGGACGATGAAGTCGATCACCGAGGCGTCCACGGTGCCGCTGATCTTCACCGTGTCGACGCCGTCGATCTTCTCCCGCGCTTCCGACTTGGGGTTCTTGATCTGGGCGATCACGTTGGCGATGCCCTTGTCCTTGTCGAGGATGACGCCCGGGTCGTAGACCTTCTCCGCCGGTCCGACCGGCTGGTACGCGGAACCGTCGCCGGCGTACAGGGTCTTGTTCGAGACGACGAACTTGGTGTCGGTGAAGTCGGCCTGCTTGCTGGTGCGCACCCGGGCCGCGCCGGCCGCCTGCCCCTGTCCCTTCACCTTGTTGGTGACGTCGGCGTCGACCTTCTCCACCGGCAGGTTCGGGATGTCGGCGACAGCCAGGTTCAGGTGCACGTCGTGCAAGGTCTGGGTGGTGCGCGCGCTCTCCGCGACGATGCGCGAGGCGTCCGGCAGCGCACTGGGCTTCGAGGGGCTCGCGCCCTTGTCGTCGCTGCTCGAACAGCCGGTCAGCACCGCCGCCGACGCCGTCGCCGCCAGCGTGATCGTCACCAGGCCCAGCCGTCTGCGCTTGGCGCCGAGCACGCTGGATATGCCATCAGCCATGACAGTCCCCCGAGAATCTCTGTTACGTCATTGAGTAAGAAGAGCCGTTACCTGGTCGCGGCATACGCACATCACGCGTCGAGGCGACGCGTGACCAGGAGGCTCGCCAGACCTCGTGCGGTCGTCAGCTGACGAGTCCTCACCAAATCACCGATTCGGGTGGTCTGCGTAGCTGATCCGCACGGATGCAGACAGTACTTGACTTTTCGGCCAGGGGGTGTCTCCCGGCCTGAGTACTTATTACTCAATTTCTGCGACGACGCCGAGGCCGCGCGGGCCGCGGCGGAGGGAGTCGGGGAGGGCGGCGCACGAGGCGGCGGCGGGCGGCCGACCCGGCGTTCTCGGGCCGGCCGTGCCCCGGGCCGCTCCGGCGTGCTGTGCCGGGCCGCAGGTCAGGCCCCGTGGCACTCCCCGTAAGCCCGGCCCGACCCGCACCAGCAGGCCGCGCCCTGCTGCGGCGGCCAGGCCGTCGCCCGGCCCCGGGCTGCCAGGGTGGTCGCGTACTGGGGGAGCAGGGACGGGTCCGCAGGGGAGGCGCCCTCCGAGGCGGCGAAGGCCTCGTAGGAGGGGACCGTGCCCGTGACGATGCCCAGGTTGGGGGTGCCGGAGGCCGCCAGCTCCCGCAGCGAGGCCTCTATCGTCGCCAGGTGGTCGGCGTGGGAGGGGTACTCCGCCGACAGGGGCGGGTACGCCGCGAGGAGTTCCGCCAGTTCGGCGGCCGGCCAGTGCAGGACCGCCACCGGGAACGGGCGGGAGAGGGCTTCGCGGTAGGTGCCCAGCTCGGCGCGGAGGCGGGAGATCTCCGCCGCGAGTTCCGCCGGGTTGTCCGAGCCGAGGGACCACACGCGCTTCGGGTCGTGGAGCTCGTCCAGGGAGACGGGCGAGGAGTGCAGCGTGTCCGCGAGGGCGTCCCAGTCGTCGTGCGCCGCGCCGAGCATGCGGCGGACCCGGTGGCGGCCGAAGAGGAGCGGGTGGGTCGCGTACGGGGGTTCGGGAACGTCCGTCAGCAGCAGGCGGACGCCCTCCGTGAACGTCTCCTGCGCCGCCTCCAGCTCGTCGTGCGACTCCAGCGCCTCCGCCACGATCACCCAGGGGGCCGGGTCCCGGGGGGCCGTCGCGCGGAGGCCGGTGATGATCGCGCGGGCTTCCGCCTCGTGGCCGTACTCCCACAGGTTGGAGGCCTTCAGGGCCCGTACCAGGTGGGGGTTCTCCAGGCTGTCCCGGGACGACAGCAGGCGGTCGTAGAGCGCGGTCGCGGCGGGGCGGTCGCCGGCCAGCTCCAGGTGGGCCGCGGCCCGCAGGAGCAGCGCTTCGGAGTCCTCGGGATACAGGCCGGCGGTCCGCTCCAGGCGGGCGGCTTCCGCGGTGTGGTCGACGTTCTCGGCAGGCGTGTCGGGGCGCATGGGTGACACCGTACTGCCGACCGCCGACACGGGGAGAGCCGTCCCGGCGCAAGGGTGCGCTGCTTCGGGACGGCTCTCCGCACGCGGGCCGGCCGGCCCCTTCCCGGCCATCCGCCGGTCCCTTCCCGGCCCCTTCCCGGCCATCGGTCGGTCCCTTCCCGGCCATCGGTCGGTCCCTTCCCCGGGGCCTTCCCCGGTCCCTTCCGGGCCGTACGCCTTGTCGACATGGCTTGTCCCGTGCATGCCACGAGGGAGGGTGTGGCGGGTGGGGTTGCCGAGGGTTGTGACAGCACCTTCCCGACGCCGTACGAAGTCTCGAACGAGGAGTTCGGTCGTGGTTGCGGGCTTACGGGCTTACGGGGCTGGTGAGTTGGCGGTCCTGCCCTTATCGTGCGGGCGGCCCGGTGAAGGAGGCGGCATGACGATGCGCGTTCCTGTCGTGCAGCACAGCGGCCGACGGCGGCGGGACCGGCGGCGGCGCGCGCTGTGGGCCGGGGGCGAGGCGCTCGTCACCGTCGGGGTCGTCCTTCTGCTCCTCGTCGCCCACCAGTTGTGGTGGACCAACCGGGAGGCGCGGCGCGGGGCCGAGCGGAAGGTGGAGGCGCTGGAACGGGAGTGGGCGGCGGGCGGTGGCGGCGGCGACCGGGGTTCCTCCCCCACGGCCGTACCGGCGCCGTCCGGCCGGCAGGGCGCCGGTGCCCGGTCCCGGCGGCAACCGGCGGCCGCCGTCGGGGCGTTGTCGCGTCCCCGCCGCTCCCAGGCCTACGCCGTCCTCACCGTCCCCCGCCTCGGCCTCCGCGTCCCCGTCGCCGAGGGCGTCGGCAAGCGGGACGTCCTCGACAAGGGGTACGCCGGCCACTACCCCGGCACCCAACAGCCCGGCCAGGCAGGCAACTTCGCGCTCGCCGGGCACCGCAACACGCATGGGGAGCCGTTCCGGCACATCGACCGGCTGCGGCGCGGGGACGTGCTGGAGGTGCGGACGCACGGCGCGGTGTACACGTACACCGTCGACCGGACGCTGCCGCGGACGTCGGCTCGCGACGGGGGCGTCCTGCGGCCGGTCCCGCGTTCCACGGTCCGCCCCGCCTACGGCTACCCGAGCCCCGGCTACTACATCACCCTCACCACCTGCACTCCGGAGTACACCTCGCGGTACCGGCTGGTGGTGTGGGGGACCTTGGCGTCGATGCGGCCGCGGGGCTGAAGGCGGACGGCCGGCGGGCCGTTCTCCCACCGGCCGGTCGCCGCGCTGTACGTGGCGGGCAGCACGGCCTGGGGACCGAGGAGCGGGCGGCGCTGTACCGGTCAGGTCAGCGGTCGCGGTCCACTACGTGAACCGCTCTTGCAATAGTGCACGGCGACCTTGGACGATCGGCCAGTCCTCCGATGACTGTGACCGTCGGCGGGCGACCCGCGACTGAGGGAGATGGAGATCATGAAGCTGCTGCGAGTCGGTGCGGCGGGAGCGGAGCGGCCGGCGCTGCTCGACGCCGAGGGCACCCTGCGGGACCTGACGGGTGTCGTGGCCGACATCGACGGCGCGCTGCTCGCCGACGACGCCGCGCTCGGCCGGATCCGTGCCGCCGCCGACGCCGGTGAACTGCCCGCCCTGGACGCGGCGGGGCTGCGCGTCGGGCCGCCGGTGGGGCGGATCGGCAAGATCGTGTGCATCGGGCTGAACTACCACGACCACGCGCGTGAGACCGGGGCCGAGCCGCCCGCGGAGCCCGTCGTCTTCTTCAAGGCGCCGGACACCGTCGTCGGGCCCGAGGACACGGTGCTCGTGCCGCGCGGCTCGGTCAAGACCGACTGGGAGGTCGAGCTGGCGGTCGTCATCGGACGCACCGCCCGCTACCTGGAGTCGGCGGAGGAGGGGCTCGCCCATGTCGCCGGGTACGCGGTGGCGCACGACGTGTCCGAGCGGGAGTTCCAGATCGAGCGGGGCGGGACCTGGGACAAGGGCAAGAACTGCGAGACGTTCAACCCGCTGGGCCCCTGGCTGGTGACCGCCGACGAGGTGCCCGACCCGCAGGACCTCACGCTCAGGCTGTGGGTGAACGGGGAGCTGAAGCAGCACGGCAGCACCGCCGAACAGATCTTCCCGGTCGGTGAAGTCGTGCGGTACGTCAGCCGGTTCATGACGCTGTATCCCGGTGACGTCATCAACACCGGGACGCCCGCGGGGGTCGCGATGGGCGCGCCCGAACCGAAGCCGTACCTGCGGGCCGGGGACGTCGTCGAGCTGGAGATCGAGGGGCTGGGGCGGCAGCGGCAGGAACTGAAGGACGCGTAGGCGCTCCGCGGGGTGCCGGGGCCGCGGGGGCGGCGGTGTGCCGGGGCCGGTGCCCGCGCCCCTGAGGGCCCCGGCGCGCTCCGTCGGCGGTTTTCAGGAACTCCTCCGCCGGTTCAGGAACTCCTAAGCCGGTTCAGGAACTCCTCCAGCGGTTCAGGAACTTCTCCAGCGCCTCCACCACCAGGCGGTGGTCCCGCAGTTGCGGCAGTCCGCTCACCGTCACCGCGCCGACCACGCCGACCCCCTCGACGTTGACCGGGAAGGACCCGCCGTGCGCGGCGTAGGTGCCGGGGTCCAGGCGGGAGGATTCCTCGAACGTGCTGCCCTTGGCGCGGAAGCGCGCGCCGACCAGGTAGGACGAGCTGCCGTAGCGCTCCACCACCCGGCGCTTGCGGGCGATCCAGGCGTCGTTGTCCGGGGTCGAGCCCGGCAGCGCGGCGCGGAAGAGCTGCCGGCCCGCGCGGTGGATGTCCACGGCGACCGGGGCCCGGCGCTCGCGGGCGAGTTCCACCAGCAGCGAACCGAGCGCCCAGGCGTCGTCGTGGGTGAACCGGGTGAAGACCAGCCGGCGTTCCTGCGCCTCCAACTCCTCCAGCGTCGGTGGGGTCTCCGGTCGGATCTTCGGCGTCCCGGTGCTGGGCGTCACAGCGTCACCGTCACTGAGTCGCGGGCCGACCGGCGGGCCGCCTCCAGCACGTCGAGCGTGGCGGCCGCCTCCAGCGCGGGCACCGGGTCGGCGCCGTCGCCGGTGAGGGCCCTGGCCACGGCCGCGTAGTACGCCGGGTAGTCGCCCGGCAGGGTCGGCTCGGGCCGGCCGCCGCCGGTCAGCGGGGACTCGCCGGAGCCGACCCGGCCCCACCGCGACTCGGGCTCCGTGCCCCAGTCGGCGGCCGTGCCGGGGCGCCGGCCCTCCCGCAGGGCCGCCTCCTGCGGATCGAGGCCGTACTTGACGTATCCCGCCTTCGAGCCCAGCACCCGGAAACGCGGGCCGAGTTGCGCGGCCGTCGAGGAGACGTAGAGGTGGGAGCGGACGCCGCCGGCGTGGGTGAGCGCGATGAAGGTGTCGTCGTCCGCCTGCGCGCCCGGACGCCGGACGTCCGTCTCCGCGTAC
The DNA here is from genome assembly GCF_035656535.1 of Streptomyces sp. H51. Classification (NCBI taxonomy): domain Bacteria; kingdom Bacillati; phylum Actinomycetota; class Actinomycetes; order Kitasatosporales; family Streptomycetaceae; genus Streptomyces; species Streptomyces sp. H51. The sequence continues at coordinate 231,441 of NZ_JAYMHD010000020.1, read as the reverse complement.
ACCCGCGTGGCGGGGCCGAACAGGACCAGGGCCTGGTCGACGACGTGACTGCCGAGGTCGTACAACAGACCTCCGATCTCTTCCGGGTCCCCTGACTCGCGCCAGCCGCCCTTCGGCTGCGGGCGCCAGCGCTCGAAGCGGGACTCGAAGCGCCGTACGTCGCCCAGCTCGCCGTCGGCGAGCAGCTTGCGCAGCGTCAGGAAGTCGTTGTCCCAGCGGCGGTTCTGGAAGACGGACAGGAGCAGGCTGCGCTCCTCGGCGAGCGCCGCGAGCCCACGGGCCTCGGCGCCCGTCCCGGCGAGCGGCTTGTCGACCACGACCGGCAGGCCGGCCTTCAGGGCGGCGGTGGCGAGCGGGACGTGCGTCTTGTTCGGCGACGCGATCACGACCAGGTCCAGCTCGGCGGACCGCCGCTCGAACAGCTCGTCCGCGTCCGTCGCGATCCGTACGTCCGGGAACTCGGCGCGGGCCTGCTCCTGACGCTCCGGGCGGGAGGTGACGACCGTGTCGAGGACCAGGCCCTCGGTGGCGGCGATCAGCGGGGCGTGGAAGACGGAGCCCGCGAGGCCGTAGCCGACGAGGCCCACGCGCAGCGGGGAGCCGGGGGAGGGGCCGAGGGGTGCAGCAGTCATGCCTCCACTTTGGCAACGCTGTTGCCGAAGTGCAAGCGCGGGGCGACAATGGCGGCGTGGACATGACGAGGAAGGGCGGGGCGGAGGACCCGGGGCGCGCTGGTCCGGCGGCTCCACGGGGCGCCGGGGCGGGGGACCCGTGGGGCGCGGGGGAGGGGGCTCTGCGCATCGCCGGGGCGGCGGCTTCGGCTCTGCGGGGCGGCGGGGCGACGGGCGGGGCGAACCTGCTCGCCGTGCGCGGTCACAACACCGCGCTCGTCCTCGACCTGCTGCGCACGGCCGGGGCGGAGGGCATCAGCCGACTGGAGCTCGCCGAGCGCACCGGGCTGACCCCGCAGGCCGTCAGCAAGATCACCGCCCGGCTGCGGGCCGAACGCCTCGTCACGGAGGCCGGGCACCGCGCCTCGACGGGCGGCAAGCCGCGCACGGTGCTGCGGCTGGTGCCGGAGGCGGGGTACGCGGTCGGCGTGCACGTGGACCGGGACGAGACGCGGGTGGTCCTGGCCGACCTCACCGGAGCCACGGTCGCCGGGCTGCGCACCCCGCTGGACCTGGGCGCAGGGGCGGAGGCCGTGCTGGGACGGGTCGCGGGGGAGGTGACGGCGCTGGTGGAGCGGGTGCTGGGGGGCGGCGGAGACCTGTGCGCGGCCCCGGCGGGCCCCCTCCTCGGCGTCGGTGTCGCCCTGCCCGGTCCGCTCGATCACGTCAGCGGCGTGCTGCACCGGGTCACGGGGTTCCCCGAGTGGGACGGGTTCCCGCTGCGGGCCGAGCTGGCGCGGCGGCTCGGGGTGCCGGTCGTCGTCGACAAGGACACCAACGCGGCCGCGCTCCGACTCGCCGTCGGCGGCGCGGGGGACGACGGCACGGTCCACGGCGGCGACGGGGCGGGCGGTGGCCGGGCGGGTGGCTCCTTCGCCTACCTGCACGTCGGTACGGGCCTCGGCGCCGGGCTGGTGATCGGCGGCGCCGTGCACCGGGGCGCCCGCACCGGGGCCGGGGAGTTCGGGCACCAGGTGGTCCAGTTGGACGGGCCGCCCTGCGGCTGCGGCAACCGCGGCTGCGTGGAGGCGCTGTGCCTGGCCGCCGTGGCGCGCGGCGACCTGACGGAGGCGGCCCGCGTGCTGGGCACCGGCGCGGGCAACCTCGTCGCGCTGCTCGACATCGACCTGGTGCTCCTCGGCGGCCGCACCGTCGCCGCCGCGCCCGAGGTCTTCGCCGACGGCGTCGCCGCGGTCCTCGCCGAACGCGCCCGGCGCACGGGGGAGCCGCCGGTGCCGGTGCGGGTCGCCTCCGGCGGCGTGGCGGAGGGCGCGGCCCAGCTCGTGCTGGCGCCCCTGTTCGGGCGGACGGACGGCTGAGCCGGCGGCCGCCTCCCCCCGAGCGTGCCGTGCTCCCGGCCGGGCTGCCGCCGTGCGTGCTCCCGGCCGGGCTGCCGCCGTGCGTGCTCCCGGCCGGGCGGCGCAATTTCTCCCCTCTTTCGGGCGTTCGTGCGGGTGGTAGCCGCCTCTCGGTGACCCGCTCCGGCACGATCATGTGGTCATGCGACTGCGCCCGTCCCTGTCCCTCTGTCTCGCAGCATCAGCCGCCCTCCTCCCCGCGGCGGCCCCCGCGTACGCGGCTCCCGGCACCGGCCCCGCCCCCACCCCGACCTGCGACACCGGGCGCGGGTTCCCCCTCACCACCCGCGTCCGCGGTGGCCCGGATGCCTACCGGGCCGGCGGCGGGTACGGCACCTGGTTCCTCGACCTCACCAACCGCACCACCCGGACCTGCACGAACATCCACCCGGTCATCGTCCTCGTGGACGAACGGCGGGCGCTGAAGCCGACGCAGCCCCGGTTGGAGTTCTCCGCCGGCACCCGGCCGCAGCCGGTCCACTTCGAGAAGACCGACGAGAACGAACTCGTCGGCGCCTTCGACGACGGCTCCGCGGGATTCACCGTCGGCCCCGGCCGCACCGTCACGGTCGAGGTGCGGCTCGCCCTCGCCGCCGGCACCGGACCGAACGAGATCACCGCCACGGCGGCCGTCGTCCAGCGGCACGACGACGACGGCGACTGGGTCGGGCAGTCCAACGACTACCGCTTCCGCGTCGAGCCCGAACAGACCCCCACCACCCCGCGCCCCGCCACCCCCCAGCCCACCACACCCCGGCCCACCGGCACCGCCACCGCCAAGGACGCCGTCCCCGACGCCACGGCCGAGGACGCCCCCACCGGCACCTCCGTCGGCGTCGCCCCCACCGCTTCCCCCAGCCCCGACGCATCCCTGCCCTTCGCCGACGAACTCGCCCGCACCGGCCTCGCCACCCGCACCGGAGCCATGGCCGCCACCGCCGCCCTCCTCGTCGCGGCCGGCGCGCTGCTGCTCGCCCGGAAGCCGCTCGGACGAGTGCTGCGCGGGCCGGGCAGACCACGGAGGCGCCGCTGAACGTGCCGTCCAGCGTTCACGCTCCCGCCGAACCGGGCATTCCCTCAAGATCCGGTCACTGTCTAGGCTGGGCCACCCAGCACCGCGTACCCGCGCACACGCGTACGGCAGGAGATCTTGCACATGGCAGACCGCAAGCCCATCGAGTCGTGGCTCACCGACATGGACGGTGTTCTCATCCACGAGGGCGTACCGATCCCCGGCGCCGACGCCTTTCTGAAGAAGCTGCGCGAGTCCGGCAGGCCCTTCCTGGTGCTCACCAACAACTCGATCTACACCCCGCGCGACCTGCACGCCAGGCTGCGCCGCATGGGCCTGGAGATCCCGGTCGAGTCCATCTGGACGTCGGCGCTGGCCACCGCGCAGTTCCTCGACGACCAGCGGCCGGGCGGCTCGGCGTACGTCATAGGCGAGGCCGGGCTGACCACCGCGCTGCACGACATCGGCTACATCCTCACCGACCACGAGCCCGACTACGTCGTCCTCGGCGAGACCCGCACCTACTCCTTCGAGGCCATGACCAAGGCGGTCCGGCTCATCCAGAACGGTGCCCGCTTCATCGCCACCAACCCCGACGAGACCGGTCCCTCCACCGAGGGCCCGCTGCCGGCGACGGGCGCCGTCGCCGCGCTGATCACCAAGGCGACCGGCAAGCAGCCGTACTTCGCGGGCAAGCCGAACCCGCTGATGATGCGCACCGGTCTCAACGCGATCGGCGCCCACTCCGAGAGCAGCGCGATGATCGGCGACCGCATGGACACCGACGTGCTGGCCGGCATGGAGGCGGGGATGCAGACGTTCCTGGTGCTCACCGGTCTGACCCGGCCCGGGCAGGTGGAGGACTTCCCCTACCGGCCGTCCGAGGTGGTCGACTCCATCGCCGATCTCGTCGAGCGGATCTGAGCCGAGCGGATCCGAGCCGAGCGGACCGAGGGCGAACCCCTTCCGAACCCCTTCCGAACCCGTTCCGAACCCGTACGGAGCAGCCGGGGCCCGCTGAGGATGCGGGACGCGGTGCCGGGGAGGAACCTCCAGGTATCTGGAGGTTCACGATGGGTTCCACGAAAGCCACGCTCCGTGTGGCGGTCCTCGCCGCCGCCGTGGTCGCGCTCGCGCCGTCGGCGTACGCACAGGACGGAGGCGTCTCGGTCAGCCCGTCGTCCCCGGCCCCCGGCGGCGACGTGGCCCTGCGCGTGAGCGGCTGCGCGTCGCGGACCGCCACCGCCCACTCCGCCGCCTTCGTCGCGCAGGCCCGGCTCGCCGGTGCCGGCGGCACGCTCGCCGGTGAGACCCGCGTCCGTTCCTCGATCGGCCCCGGCACCTACGACGTGGAGATCGCCTGCGCGGACGCGGACGCGGACGTGAAGGGCAGGATCACCGTCGCCGCCGCGTCGTCCGGCCGTCCCGCCGGGCCCGCCTCGCCCGTCGCCCCCGTCCCCGCGGGCGGCGGCGGCACCGCCCGCCTGGCCGTCACGGACGCCCGGCCGGTCGGCCCCGGCACGGTCCACGAGGTGACCGGGCTGGTGCTGGCCTGCGCCGCCGCGGCCGCCGTGGCGGTGCTGGGTACCCGCCGCGGCCGGGGCAGGGGCTGACCGCCGTGCCGGTCAGGTTCGACCGCGAGTGCTCCGCCGGCGCCGGACGCCTCTTCATGGGGCTGGCCTGGGTCGTGCTGCTGCTCGGGCTGTGGCTGTGGGGGCGTCAGCTGACCGACGTGGCACAGGGCACGTCCGCGCCGACCACCGGTGACATGGCGGCCGTCGGCCGCCCGCCCGAGACCCGGCTGCCGCCCGCGCTGCGCCCGCTCGGGGACGCGCTGCCGCAGCGCATCGACATCCCTGACCTGGGCGTGCAGGCGCCGGTGGTGGCCCGCGGCCTCGACGCGCGGGGGGCCATCGACCCACCGCCCTTCGACCAGGCCGGTGCCGTGGGCTGGTACGCGGGCGGCGCCGCGCCGGGGGCCGTCGGTCCGGCGCTGATGGTCGGCCACGTCGACACCGAGACCCGGCCCGCCGTCTTCCACCGGCTGAGCTCCCTCCGGCCCGGTCAGACGATCCGGGTGGTGCGCGACGACGGCAGGATCGCCGAGTTCACCGTGGACGACGTGCAGGTCCAGGCGCGTGACCAGTTCGACGCCCAACAGGCCTACGGGCCGCGCCGGCCGGGGCGCGCCGAGCTGCGGCTGATCACCTGCGGTGGCACGTTCGACCGGGCGACCCACACCTACACGGCGAACGTGATCGTCTCGGCGTACCTCACGGGGTCGGCGGGTGAGCCCGCCCGGCCGCACCTGGCCCGGTCGACGGCTCGCTCCCCCTGAAGCCGCCGACCGGGCCGGTCCTCGACCGCGCGCCCGCCCCGGGCCGCGGGAGTAGCCCGGCGAGGTGCGCGGGAGGTCTCGGGAACCGAACGGGAGATCGGCCGGCCGGGGTCCGAGGCCGCCCGAGAAGACTTTAGAACGGATGAGCGGCCGGGCCCAGAGGGCGGCGACGCCGAGTCCCCGGCCGCTCGCCCTGAGTCATCGGCGCAGGTAGCGGGCCTTCACGGCCCCTCCTGTGCTCCTTCACGGCCCCTCCCGCAAACCTCCACGGCCTCTCCGGTGAGCCCGGTTGAGCCCTTACGGCGGCCTCCCTCGCGCCCGGCCGGGGCAGGCGTCTCAGCGCTCGGCCGGCATGCCGTCGGCCTGCTCCAGCAGCACCCCGCTGGACGACGTCCGCCGCAACTGCCTCGCCAGGTCCCGGTATTGGGCGTACGCGCTCCGCTGCCCGCCCGCCCCCTTCACCCGCCCCTTCAGCCCGCCCCCTTCAGGCCCGTCGCCTGCCCGCGCCGCCCGTGCGGTGACGGCCCGCCGGGGCAACCCCGCGACCTCGTGGGTGTCCGGGCGCGTGTGACACGATTGGCCCTCGGAAGAGTGCACCCAAGGGGGAGTTGGATGTACGGCAGCAGGGGGGCCGGAGTGCGCAGCTCCGCGATGGTGCTGGGGGCGGCACTGCTGATCGCGGGGTGTTCGTCCGGGGACGGTGACGGCAAGAACCGGGGCGCCGGCGCGAAGATCACCCAACAGCCCAAGGAGACCGACCCGTTCTGGGTCAATCCGGACGGCAACGCGGCCCGGCAGGTCGCCGCGTACGAGAAGGCCGGCAAGGACGCGGACGCCGAGCGGATCCGGCGGATCGCCGAGCAGCCCACCGGGGAGTGGATCGGCCCGGAGAACCCGGAGCAGGAGGCCCGCGGCTACACCGAGGCCGCCGACAAGGCCGACCGCACCGCCCTGCTGGTCCTCTACAACATCCCGCACCGCGACTGCGGCCAGTACTCGCAGGGCGGCGCCGCCGACGGCAACGCCTACCGAGCCTGGATCGACGGCGTGGCGGCGGGCATCGAGGACCGCTCGGCCACGGTGATCCTGGAGCCGGACGCCGTCCTGCACCTGGTCGACGGCTGCACCCCGGACGAGTTCCACGAGGAGCGCTACGACCTCCTCAAGGGCGCCATCGGCAAACTCAAGTCCCTGAAGAACACCAAGGTGTACCTGGACGCGGGCAACGCCGGCTGGGGCCACCCCGACCAGATCTTCGAGCCCCTGAAGTGGGCGGGCATCGACCAGGCCGACGGCTTCTCGGTCAACGTCTCGAACTTCTACACCACCGAGGACTCCATCGCGTACGGCAAGCAGCTGTCCGCGAAGGTGGGCGGCAAGCACTTCGTCGTCGACACCAGCCGCAACGGCAACGGCCCCTACGACGGCGGCGCCCAGGACGAGCGCTGGTGCAACCCGCCGGGCCGCGCGCTGGGCGAGCCGCCGACGACGAAGACGTCGGACCCCTTGGTGGACGCCTACCTGTGGGTCAAGCGCCCCGGCGAGTCGGACGGCGAGTGCAAGGGCGGCCCCAAGGCGGGGCAGTGGTGGTCCGCGTACGCGCTGAAGCTCGCGAAGGCCGGCAAGTAGCGAGCAGGCAGTCAGCAGGCAGTCAGCAGGCAGTCAGCAGGCAGTCAGCAGGCAGTCAGCAGGCAGTCAGCAGGCAGGCAGTCAGCGGTAGGCGCCCAGCAGGCAGTCACCCGGGCACATGAGACGGGGCGCCCTCCGTTCCCGGAGGGCGCCCCTGAGGCTCATCGGGTCAAGGGCTCATGAGCCCGTGACTCACGGCACCTTCACCCACTGCGCCTTGCTGGGGGTGCCCCGGTCGTCGTCGACGAACAGCATGTACCAGCCGGACTGGACCAGGTTGCGGTTCTTCGGCACCGTCACCGTGATCCTGTTGCCGGACGTCCTGAAGTCCAGCGCGATCGAGCGCTGGTCGACGTCCGTGACGTGCGTGCTCGCGCTCGGCCGGATCAGCCGTACCTTCTTCACCGCCGAGGCCTGCGGCGAGGTGAAGGTGCCCGAGCCGCCCCGCGCGATGGTCTGCGGGCCCCCGGACAGCGACGGGCGCGAGCCGCGGTACAGGTACGGCGGCGTGTAGATCTCGATGCGCTGCTCGAACTTGCCCGGCTTGGTGTTGGCCTTGTCGGCGTAGAGCGAGTCCGAGCCGAAGAACATCACGCGGCCGTCGGGCAGCAGGATCGAGCCCGAGTGGTAGTTCCGGCCCACCAGCGGATCGGCGACCCGGTCGAAGGTGTTGGTGTCCGGGTGGTAGATCCGCGCCTGGAGGATGTTGGAGGCGCTGCGCCCGCGGTAGTCCTGCGAGCCGCCCGACACCAGCACGGTGTCGTCGGGCAGCACCGAGGACTGCGGGTAGCGGGTGCCCTTCGCCAGCGTCGGGCCGTCCACGAACTTCGGGTTCTTCGCCTTGAGGTCGATCAGCCGCGTCCGGTTGCTGGACAGCTTGGACTCGCCGACCCCGCCGCCGCCGACGACCATGAACTTCTCGTCCTGCGCCGGCGGCAGCAGCACCGTGCCGGACGTCTCCATCCGGTCGGCGTCGCTCAGGCCGGGCAGCTCGGTGAACTTGTTGCTGGCCACGTCCCAGACGCCCGGGTCGCGGCCGACGTTGTCCGGCCCGTAGCCCGCGTTCGAACCCGAGTAGAAGATCTTGCCGTTCTGCATCAGGAACAGCGCGGGGTAGGTCGGGAACTGACGGATCGTGGACGTGTACGTCCACTTCCTGGTCTTCGGGTCGAAGATCTCGTTCTTGCCCGGCACCAGCTGGCCGATGTCGTCGAGGCCGGAGACGCTGAGGATCCTGCCGTCGCTCAGCGTGGTGAGCGTCGGGTACCAGCGGGCCTCGTTCATCGGGTCGACCTTGATGTACTTCTCGGCGACCGGGTCGAACTCGAAGGCGTCCCGGATGCCCTGGAAGTCCTTCTTGTCCAGGGCGAGCTTCTGCGCGATGCCGTAGGTGTTGCGCGCGTCGGCGCCGGTCAGGCCCTGGATGCGGTAGTTGTTCTGGGCGCCGGTCTCGTACTTGATGCCGCTGCGCTTCGCCTCGACGTAGATACGGCCGAGCCCGGGGTCGTTGCGCAGGAACGCGCCGGTCTTCGGGTCGAAGACCTTCTTCGCGCGCGGGACGAGCACCGGATCCTTCGACACGAAGGTCTTGCCGTTCTCCTTGCCGGTGAAATTGGTGCCCGCGGGCAGCGTGATCGGCTTGTCCGGGTTCTCGTTGTGCACGACCATCAGGCCGCCGGCCTTGGTGACGTCACCCTTGAGCTTCTCGTACCGCTTGGTGCCGCCGGCGATCAGCAGGTTGCCGTTGGCGAGCTGGGTGTGGCCGGTGCAGAACAGGTCCTTCGGCGTCGGCACCTTCTTGATGGTGCCCTTGACGGGGTCCCAGACGCGGGTGTCGTACTTCTTGGCGTCGAAGTTGTCCTGGTTGTTGCCGGAGCCCGCGATCAGCAGCACCTTGCCGGTGCGCAGGAGGGCCGCGTGGATGGTGTCCTGGCGGTACTCCTCGGGGAACTCGACGATGTCCCAGTGGCCGTTGTCCGCTTTGTACTCGGGCTTGTCGATCTGGTACTGGTGGTATTTCTCGGTCCCGAAGCGGTACAGCCACGGCCCGTTCATCCCGGCCAGCGCGAGCACCACCGCCGTGCCTATCGCGAGTCGACGGGCGCGGCGGCGGCCTGCACGGTCGTTCATTCCTTACGTCCCCCAAGTCCACCAAGGGCGATCTGCATGGTCTGGTCGTTGCCCCCGTCGGAGGCGGCCCAGCTCGGCTTCGGCTGCGGCGCGTGTCCGCCGTGCGCCGCCTGCTGCCCGGGCAGCGGCTGCGGCCGGTGTCCCGGGGGCACCGCGTCCTGCGGCTCCGGCGCCGGCGCCGGGGGCCGCTTCTTCGCCTGACGCAGTTCGTAGCGCCACGCGAAGATCGGCGAGGCCGTGATCAGCAGGGCGAACGTGGCCCAGGTGATCATCGCCGGGTGCGAGTGCCCGAGGACGAGACCGGCGGCGATCGAGCCGGCGAAGACCAGGATGAAGAACAGGTGGATGCGGAACGTCCCGAACAGCGTGTCGGGGCTCGCCGAGTCGCCCTTCGGCGTCACCACGAACTTGCTCTTGCGGCGCAGCACGGCGTCCATCAGGGAGCGTGCGTAGATCGGCGCCGACAGGGCCGACATCACCATGCCCGCCACGCCGCCGGAGCCCTCCGGCTCGTGCGGGGAGACGTTGTGCCGGCGGTTCCAGACGTACAGGCCGATCTGCAGCGCCGAGGCGTTGCCGTACAGCATCAGCCAGACGGTCGGGTCGATGTTCACACCCGACGCGCCCAGGCCCAGGAACAGCGCACAGCTGAGCGCCGCCAGGATCCAGTTCAGGGCCGACATCGGATAGAAGATGATCATCATCGTGTAGTTGAAGAGCTTGCCCGGCGGCAGCGTGCCCCAGCCCTTCCAGTACTGCGTGAGGATCGTCTCGTACGTGCCCCGCGACCAGCGCAGCTGCTGGGTGAAGAAGTCCGTCCAGGCGCCCGGGCCCTCACCGACGGCGAGCACGTCCGGCGTGTACACCGAGCGCCACTTCTTCCCCGTCGCCGGGTTCTTGTGCCGGTGCATCTCGAAGCCGGTGGCCATGTCCTCGGTGATCGAGTCGTACAGGCCGCCGATCTGTTTGATCGCCTTGATGCGCACGGCGTTCGACGTGCCCACGAACATCGGGGCGCCGTAGCGGTTGCCGGCGCGCTGGATGAGCGCGTGGAAGAGGAACTGCTGCGACTCGGCGGCCTTGGTGATCGGGTTGTCGTAGTTGCCGTAGACCTGCGGGCCGATGACGAAGCCGACGTCCGGGTCGCGGAAGAAGCCGAGCATCCGCTCCAGGTAGTTGGGCAGCGGCACGTGGTCGGTGTCCACGGAGGCGAAGAAGTCGTAGTCGTCGCCGTGCGCCTCGAGCCAGGCGTTGTAGTTGCCGTGCTTGGTCTTGGCGCGGTGCGGGCCCTTGGGCCGGTTCCACTTCGCCACGCCCTTGCGGGAGAAGTGGTGCACGCCCAGCCGCGCGCACACCTCCTTGACCTCCGCGTCGTCGCCCTCGTCGAGCAGCCAGACGTGCAGCAGGCCCCGGTGGCGCAGCCGGACGGCCGCCTCCAGGGTCTTCGTCACCATCTCCAGCGGCTCCTTGCCGGGCACGAAGGAGGTGAGGAACGCCACTTTGGTGCCGGTCTCCGGCACCACCGGAACGGGGTCGCGGGCGACCAGCGTGGCGTGCGCGTTGGACAGCACGTTCATGCAGCGGAAGAACTCGATCAGACCGATCGAGACGAGCATCACGACGTCGAGCGCCGGCAGGAAGTCGAAGGCGGGGTAGTCGCGCTCGGTCCAGTGCTCCGGCTGGAGCAGCCAGGCCAGCAGGACCAGCGACAGCAGCGGCGCCGCACCCAGCATGAGCGCGGCCCGGACGCGGTGCGGCTCCTGCGACAGCAGCGAGCGGTACTGGACCCGGTAGGGCTTGTCCGGGTCCGGCTGGGTGAGGGGGCCGGCCAGCCTGCTGTAGTGCTCGTAGTCGTATTTCGGCAGGGTCTTCTTGATCCGGCGGAACGCCCCCGTGTTGCCGCTCCGGTGCGAAGGCACCCGGAGCTGGGTGGTGTCTGACGGGTCCGGGTCCGGCCGGGCGCCCGTCGGCGTCGACGTCATGAGTCATCCCCCCACACGCAGGCGACCGCGTGTCGTGTAGTTCCTTACCGCCCGCACGAGTCCCCCTCGACTCCGTACAGACGTATCAGTGGCGGGCCGCGGTCACCACACTGTCCACCCACATGGACACGGAACCGCGACCTTCCGGTTGCATGATGCCCCCCTCGGCACCGCCCCGTGAACGGGGCCCCTCACCCCGTAGACCCGGCAACCGGTTCCCTGCCCCCCAAGTACCGCGGATCCGCGGCATCTTGCACGACAGGGTTCTACGGCGTTCAGCATGATCGCAAGATGCGCAACGCGGTGTTCACCGGTCATACGCGTTCATTGCGCCAGCTGTGGGTGGCATGTGCGCCGATCGCGGACGGACCTGCGCGGATGCCGACCGATCGCTTCCATGCCGCCTCCTTCGCCCTCGCCCGGCGCATACAGAGCAGAGGGCCCCCCGTTCCCACGGGGGGCCCTCTGGCTGTCGGTGCGCCGCCAGGGACTCGAACCCCGGACCCGCTGATTAAGAGTCAGCTGCTCTAACCAACTGAGCTAGCGGCGCCTGCTGACGCGGCAACTCTACCGGACGCCGGAGGGTGCTCCCGACCACCCGGCGCCCCGGCGGGTGCGGCGGGCGTCCGGGTACATCGTTCGGACCGTCGACATGCGCGGTCCGACGACGGTTGGGAAACTGATCGACGTGCACAGGCGCCGTCATTTCCGTCGGGAGTGTGAGGGGAATCGCATGGGAACTCCGGTATTCGAGGAATTCGATCCCGCGAGCGACTGCGACTGCCCCGGCTGCGCGCACTGGCGCCGCGTCCTGCCGTATTCCCCGGCCGCCCGGCGTCCGGCCCACCCGGCCGCGCACCGCGTCGTGATCGTCACGGCCGCCGCCTCCGCGGCCCTCGCCGCGGGTCATGCCGCACCCGCTCTCGCCGCGCCGCACGCCCCCCACCGGCCGGGCGTCCCCGCAGGTGACGAGCCCGGAACGCCACAGGGCGGCAGGGCCCCGCTGCACGGTCCGGCCGGCCGTCCCGCGCTGCCCGCAGCGCCCGTGCGGCTGCCGAAGATCACCCGTACGGAGATCATCAGCCGGGCGAAGACCTGGGTCGCCGCGCAGGTGCCGTACAGCATGTCCGACTACTGGTTTGACGGTTACCGGCAGGACTGCTCGGGCTTCGTGTCGATGGCCTGGAGCCTGCCCGGGAACGAATGGACGGGCAGCCTGGGCAAATACGGGGAACGCATTTCCAAGGCGGAACTCCAGCCCGGCGACATACTGCTGTTCCACAATCCGGACAACCCCGAGAAGGGTTCGCACGTCGTCCTTTTCGGCGGCTGGACGGACTCCACGCACACCTCCTACGTCGCCTACGAGGAGACTCCCCCGCACGCCCGCCGCCGGGCCACCCCGTACGCCTACTCGAGCAATTCGGACCGCTACGTCCCCTACCGGTACAAGGGAATCGCGGTGGGCGCGAACCCCGGCACGCCGGCCGCCCAGCAGGCCGCGACGGCCTATCCGGGCGCGGAGTACTTCGGCCCCGGCGCGAACAACGCGTACGTCACCCGGCTCGGACAGCTGCTCGTGGCGCGCGGCGGCGGGCGCTTCTACGCCTCGGGCCCGGGTCCGCGGTGGACGGACGCGGACCGGCGCGCCACCCAGGCCTTCCAGCTGGCGCAGGGCTGGCGCGGCGCGGACGCCGACGGGCTGCCGGGCCCGGCGACCTGGAAACTGCTGGTCACCGGCAAGGGCAGCGGCATCCCGGCGTCGACCGCCGGGCCGCCCGCCTCGCACGGCGTCCCCGGCTATCCGGGGCGCGCGCTGTTCCGGCCGGGCGCGAGCAACGCGTACGTCACCCGGCTGGGACGGCAACTGGTGAAGAAGGGGTTCGGCGCCTTCTACACGGGCGGGCCCGGGCCGCGCTGGGGCGAGGCGGACCGGCGTGCCGTGCAGGCGTTCCAGCGCGCCCAGGGCTGGCGGGGCGGCGCGGCGGACGGCTGCCCGGGCCCGGAGACCTGGCGCCGCCTCTTCTCCTGACCGACCTCACCGGACCGACCCCGGTCGGTCCACCCACCCCACCCTCACCCGACCCACCTCACTCGACCCACACCGGGCGACCGCAGCCCTGGCCCACCGGGGCCGCGGCGTCCGGGCCCACCGGGGCGGCCGCAGCCCTGGCCCACCGGGGCCGCGGCGTCCCGATCCATCTGTTGTGGCGCATCTGGCGCATCTGGTGCGGAGGCTGGAGGCACGCTTGAGCACGACGACCACGTCACACACGCCCGAGTTCGAGGGGCCGGGCAGGTCCGGGCGTCTCATTCAGAACGAGGCGACCACCGAGATCCCCGTCCACCTGCTGTTCCGCGACGAGCCGAGCCCGGTGCCGGTGCCGCTGAAGCCCGCGGTCGTGGGGCGTCGGCGGGGCACGGGGGAGCAGCCGCGGCTGCGCGGCCCGGCGCCGGTCAGGAACCGTGCCGCGCCGCGCGCCGACCCCGAGCTGGTGGAACGGCCGGCCCGGGTGCTGCCCGGCGCGGCCGGGGTCCTCGCCGGTGTCTGCGGGGCGGCCGGCTGCGCGGCCGCGTCATGGTGGGCCGGCGTCCTGCCGCGGGCGGCGCTGGAGGCACTGCGGCTGCCGGCGTACGCGGGGACGGGGCTGGGGCCGGCGCAGTGGGCGGCCTGCGCGGGGGCGGGCGCCGTAGGGCTGTTCGGCCTCGCCGGGCTGACCCGCGGGCGGACCGGGCGGGCCCTGGTGGTCGGCCTGTTCGGCCGCTACCGGGGAACCGTGCGGCGCACCGGCCTGATGTGGGTCAACCCGCTGCTGCTGCGCCGCCGGGTCGACGTACGGCTGCGGCACTGGCGCAGTGAGCCGATGCCGGCGGTCGACGGCGGCGGGGTCGCCCTGCGGGTGGTCGTGCTGGCGGTGTGGCGGGTGCGGGACACCGCGCGGGCCGTGCTGGGCGTCGACGACCACGAGACCTACCTGCGCGAGTGCGTGGAGGCGGCCCTGGCCCGGGTGCCGGTGGAGACGCCCGACGCCGCGGCGCGGGCGGCGGATGCGGCCGGGGAGGCGCTGACCCGGCTGGTGGCGGCCGACGCCGCGCCGGTCGGGCTGGAGGTGTACTCGGTGCAGCCGGTCCGCGTCGAGTACGCCCCCGAGGTCGCCGCCGCGATGCACCGCCGGAAGGTCGCCGCGCTGGACGCGCGGAACCGGGCGAGCATGCTGACGTCGGTGGTCGACTCCGTGGAGGACACGGTGACCCGGCTGACCGTGCGGGGTCTGGTGGACCTCGACGACTACGAGCGCAAGGCCCTGGTCAAGGACCTGACGGTGGCGTTCTGCGTGGGCCGGGCGGAGCCGGGGCACTGAGAACGACCTCTGCAATTGGTCTGGACATGTTCAAGTCCCGGTCATAACGTGAGGGTTGGTCTAGACCTACCAGCACAGCTCACTGAACCTTCCCCACGTTCTCCAGGAGCGGCAGCATGCGCACAAGAACCAAGTCGTACGCCGCCGTGGTGGGCCTCGCCACGGCCGGAGCCCTCGTGCTCTCCTCCGGTGGTGCAAGCAGCCACGGCTACACCGACCTCCCCGTCAGCAGGCAGAAGCTCTGCCAGAACGGCACCGTCACCGGTTGCGGTGACATCCAGTGGGAGCCGCAGAGCGTCGAGGGCCTGAAGGGCTTCCCCGCCGCCGGACCGGCCGACGGACAGATCTGCTCCGGCGGCAACACCCGCTTCGCGCAGCTGGACAGCCCGCGCACCCCCTCGGGCGACGCCTGGCCGACCACCGCGGTGACGGGCGGCCAGAGCTACACGTTCCGCTGGCAGTTCACGGCCCGGCACGCCACGACCGACTTCCGGTACTACGTCACCCGCCAGGGCTGGAACCAGGACCACAACCTGGCCCGCTCCGACCTCGACACCACGCCGTTCCTGACGGTGCCCTACGGCGGTCAGCGTCCGCCGTCGACCCTCTCCCACAGCGGCACCCTGCCGTCCGGGCTGAGCGGGCACCACGTCATCCTCGCCGTGTGGACGGTCGCGGACACCCCCAACGCGTTCTACGCCTGCTCCGACGTCACCTTCTGACCCGGGCCGGGCCGCGCGCCGGGGGTCCCCGCCCCGGCGCGCGATCTCTGAGGACTCCTCAAGCCCGCCGGGATCTCCCCCGGGTACTTTCCTGGCACGCCCGCCGGCGGGCGGCGCACCGTGACCGGGGGATCTCATGGACGTGCTGCTCTGCCTCGGGCCCGGCCTGATCATCGCCCTGGCCCTCTTCACGGCCTACCGCGTGACGCGCCGCCGGTTGCAGGTGCGCGGCGCCTGGAACGGCGGGCTGACGGCCGAGGGCCGGTGCCTGCGGACGTTCACCACGACCCACGGCGGCGGCCACGACAGCTCCGTGCGCACCCCCCCTGCACCACGTCCACGAGTTCACCGCGCGCGACGGCCGCCGGATCCGCTTCGAGGAGGAGGGCGGCCCGGCGACCCGGCTGGAGGGCGACTTCGTCACCGTCTGCTACACGGACGGCCCCCAGGTGGCCGCCACCGCGCACGAGCCGGCCCGCGCCGAGCAGGCCGCGGCGACCTTCGGCATCCTCGCGTTCCTCGGCGTGGTCGTCGTGTTCTGCGTCGTCTTCATGGTCACGTACACCGAGGCCTTCGTGGCCTCGGACGTCTCCGGCTACCAGGGCCGCACGTCTCCACAACTGACGGCGCGTCAGCTATCGTGCGCGCCATGGAGTCCGGCAGGCGCACGGTCGCGGAACTCGTCGCCGGGCGGTGGGGCGACCACCGGCCCGGTCTGTGGTGCGAGGACCGGACGCTCACCCACCACGAGGTCGCCGCGGGGGCCGCGGCCCGGGCCGCGCTGCTGGCCGACCTGCTGCCGCCGGACGCCGAGCCGCACGTGGGCGTGCTGCTGGACAACACCCCGGAATACCCGCTGTGGCTGGGCGCGGCGGCGCTCGCGGGAGCGGCCGTCGCCGGCGTCAACCCCACCCGCCGCGGCCCCGAACTGGCCCGCGACATCCTGCACACCGAGTGCCGGATCGTGGTCACCGAGCGCACCCACCTCCCGCTCCTCGACGGCCTCGCGCTGCCGGACACGGTGCGTGTCCTGGTCACCGGCACCGAGGAGTACGACACGCTCCTCGCGCCCTACCGGGACGCCGTGCCGGACGCCTCCCGGCGCACCCCCGGCGACCGGCTGCTGCTGTACTTCACCTCCGGCTCGACCGGCGCCCCCAAGGCCGCCGTCTGCAGCCAGGGCCGGCTGGCCGCCGCCGGACGGTCGCTGGCCGACCGGTTCGGCGTGCGCCCGGACGACGTGCACTACGTCTGCATGCCGATGTTCCACGGCAACGCGGTGATCGCCGACTGGGCGCCCGCGCTGGCGGCCGGGGCGGGCGTGGCGCTGCGGCGGCGCTTCTCGGCGTCGCGGTTCCTGGCGGACGTGCGCGCCTGCAACGCCACGTACTTCACCTACGTGGGCCGCGCGGTGCAGTACATCCTGGCCACCGGGGAACGGGACGACGACCGGGACAACCCGCTGCGGACCGGCTTCGGCACCGAGGCGGGGGCCGCCGACGCGGCGGCCTTCGAGCGGCGGTTCGGGGTGCGGCTGGTGGAGGGCTACGGCTCCTCCGAGGGCGGGGCCGCCGTGCAGTGGACGCCGGGCACCCCGCCCGGCGCGGTCGGGCGGGCCGAGCCCGGGCTCGTGGTGCTGGACCCGGAGACCCGGCGGGAGTGCCCGCCGGCCGTCTTCGACGCGGCCGGACGGCTGCTGAACGGCGACCGGGCGATCGGCGAACTGGTGAACCGGGCGCCCAACCCCTTCGAGGGCTACTGGCGCAATCCGCGGGCCGACGCCGAACGGCTCCGGGACGGCTGGTACTGGACCGGCGACCTGTTCTGCCGGGACGCCGACGGCTACCTCTACTTCGTCGGCCGCGCCGACGACCGCCTCCGCGTCGACGGCGAGAACCTGGCCGCCGCGATGATCGAGAACATCCTCGCCCGCTACGACGGCGCCGACGCCGTGGCCGTCTACGCGGTGCCGGACCCGGTGACCGGGGACCAGGTGATGGCGGCCGTCGCCGGGGACTTCGATCCGGCGGGGTTCGCGCAGTTCCTGCTCGCCCAGCCGGACCTGGGCACGAAGATGGCGCCGCGGTTCGTGCGGGTGGTGGAGCGGATGCCGGTCACCGCCACGAACAAGATCCACCGGGCGCTGCTGCGCCGGGAGGGCGTGCGGTGCGCCGACCCGGTGTGGTGGCGCCCGCCCGGCGAGCCGGCGTACCGCAGGCTGACCCCGGAAGACCTCGAGGGGCCCCTCGTGTCGCCGAGAGGCCCCTCATATGTGCGCCGCCAGGGACTCGAACCCCGGACCCGCTGATTAAGAGTCAGCTGCTCTAACCAACTGAGCTAGCGGCGCATGACTCCCGCCGTCCGCGCGATCTGTGTCTCGCGGGCGGCGACAGAGAAAATACTACCTGGTCCGCGGGGGTGCTGGTGACCACCCCCGGCGCGCCCGGATCGTCGGCGCGCTCAGATCGTCAGCGACAGCAGCACCGGCGCCGCGTTCCGGTTCAGGGTGTCCGCGGCCCGGCGTAGCCGGTGGGCGTCCTCGACCGGGAGGGACAGGGCCAGGCAGCCCACCGCCGAACCGGCCGTCGCCGGGACGGCCGCGCACACCGTGCCCACCGCGTACTCCTGGAGGTCGAGCGCCGGGGCGGTGGGCGGCTGGGCGGCCAGCCTGGACAGCAGCAGCTTGTCGCTGGTGATGGTGCGCGAGGTGAGGCGGGCCGGCCGGTGCCGGGAGAGGTGCTCGCGCCGGCTGTCGTGGTCGAGCTGGGCGAGCAGGCTCTTGCCGATCGCGGTGGCGTGCGCCGAGGAGCGGAAGTCGACCCACTCGTTGACCACCGGGGTGGTGGGCCCGGCGGCGTACTGGGCGACCCTGACCTCGCCGTCGACGTACCGGCTGAGGTAGACCGCGGCACCCAGCGAGTCGCGCAGCCGGTCGAGGGTGCGCTGAAGCCTGTCGCGCAGTGCCTGCTCGCGGTCGTGCGCGGAACCCAGGCGGCGCAGGACGTCACCGGTGACGTACACGCCGTCGGTGACCTGCTCGACGTAGCCCTCGCGGCGCAGCCACCTCAGGAGGGCGGCCAGCCGCTCCGGGCCGAGACCGGTGTGCCGGGCGAGGTCCGCTTCGGTGATTCCGGTGCTGTGCCGTGCCACGGTCTCCAGGACGCGCAGGGCGTCCTGGGCCGAGTGGTACGGTGCGGTCGGCTCGTGCTTCAGCGCCACGGTGTTCCCCCTGCGCTCGCTCGTTCGCACTGCTACTGGGCCGTGATCCGGACGGTCAAGCCCCACCACGATAACCGCCACAACGGCGCCGGCGGGTGAGGGCCGACCAGAAAAACGGCTTCCTCAGCAGCGGCGCGGGCCCTCCGGCACATGCCGCCGGCATGACCCGGCGCGACGCGTCCCGCCGGTCACCGCCGTCACAGGACCGCGCCCAGGAACTCCCGCGTCCGCTCGTGCTCCGGCTCGCTGAAGATCTTCTCCGGCGGGCCGGACTCGACGATCCGGCCGGCGTCGAACATCAGGACCTGGTCGGAGATGTCCCGGGCGAAGTTCATCTCGTGGGTCACGCACAGCATCGTGATGTCCGTGCTGCGGGCGATGTCGCGCAGCACGTCCAGGACGCCCGCGACCAGCTCCGGGTCGAGCGCGGAGGTCACCTCGTCGAGCAGCAGCACCTGCGGCCGCATCGCCAGCGCGCGGGCGATCGCCACCCGCTGCTGCTGTCCGCCGGACAGCTGGGAGGGACGCATGTCGCGCTTGTCGGCGAGGCCCACCAGGTCCAGCAGTCCGCACGCCCGCTGCTCCGCCTCGTCCCTGGACAGTCCCAGCACGGTGACCGGGGCCTCGGTGACGTTGCGCAGCACGGTCATGTTCGGGAACAGGTTGAACTGCTGGAAGACCATCCCGATCTTCTTGCGGACCTCGCGGACCTGATTCCCGGGGGCCGGGAAGAGCCGCTGACCGGCCACCGTGATCGTCCCCTCGTCCGGCCGGGCCAGCGTCATCAGCAGTCTGAGGATCGTCGTCTTGCCGGATCCGGACGGGCCGATCAGCGTGACGTGCCTGCCGGACTCGACGGAGAAGCCGAGCCGGTCCAGGACCGTGTGCGTGCCGAACCGCTTGGTGACCTGCTCCAGCCGGATCAGCTCGGTGCCGTCCACCGGCGGGTTGGCGTGGGCGTCTTCGGTGTTCAGCAGGGGGGCGTCAGTGGACAAGGCGTCGCTCCAGAGCTCGCAGGAGAAGGGAGGCCAGACAGGAGAGGACGACGAAGGCCACGCCGACCACGGTGACCGGCTCGGTGAACCGGAAGTGCTCCTGGGAGTACAGGCGCGCCCGGCCGAGCATCTCCAGCACGGTGATCACCATCAGCATCGGCGTGTCCTTCAGCATCGCGATCACGTAGTTGCCGAGGGCCGGCACGACCCGGCGGATCGCCTGCGGCAGGACCACCACCCGCCAGGTCCGCGACCTCGGCAGGTTCAGCGCCGTCGCCGCCTCCCACTGGCCGGCGGGCACCGCCTCGATGCCGGCGCGGTAGACCTGCATCGTGTACGTCGAGTAGTGCAGCCCGATCGCGAGGATGCCGGTGGTCAGCGCCGAGAAGGCCAGGCCCCACTCGGGCAGCACGTAGAAGAGGAAGAACAGCTGCACCAGCAGCGGGGTGTCGCGCACGAACTCGGTGACCGCCCCGACCGGCCGGCGCACCGGGGCCGGCGCCCGCATCAGCAGCGCCCACACCAGGCCCAGCGCGAACGAGATCAGCGAACCGAGGACCACCACCCGCAGGGTGACCAGCAGCCCGTCCCAGAAGTGCGGCATGAAGTCGCGCACGGCGTTCCAGTCCCAGGTCATGCCGCACCGCCTCCGGCGGCCACGCCTGCCGTCCCCGCGGGCCGGGGCTCCCGCGTCCCCGCCCCGCGCCGCGGCGCGCTGCCGACGCCCGACTTCAGCCGCCTCTCCAGCAGCCGCATCCCGCGGGTGAGCAGGAAGGCGATCACGAAGTAGATCAGCAGGACGTACGCGTAGATCTCCGCGCTCTCCTGAAGCGCCAGGCGCACCAGGTTGCCGCTGAAGGCCAGGTCGCCCATGCCCATGACCGACACCAGGGCGGTGCCCTTGAGCAGCTCCACCAGCAGGTTGCAGAACGGCGGGATCATCTCCGGCACCGCCTGCGGCAGCAGGATCAGCCGCATCCGCTGCCAGGGCGTGAAGCTCAGGGCGATCCCGCCCTCCCGCTGCGCCGGGTCGACCGCTTTCAGCGCGCCGCGCACGATCTCCGCGCCGTACGCCCCGTAGGTCAGTCCGAGCGCGAGCGTGCCCGCCCACATCGGCACCAGCTGCCATCCGAAGACCGGCGGCACGACGAAGAACACCCAGAAGATCATGACGAGCGCGGACGTGCCGCGGAACACCTCGGTCCAGCAGCCCGCCAGGAAGCGGACGGCCCACCGCCGGTGCGTGCGCGCGATGCCGACGGCGAAGGAGACCGCGGCGGCCAGCAGCGCGCTGAGGACGAGCAGCTGGACAGTGGTCCAGACGCCCTTGAGCACGAGTTCCCACAGTCCCGGGGTCATCCGGCGCACAGCTCCTTCGCGGTCAGGTCCGTCATCTCGGACTCGGTGAAACCGAAGGGCCGCAGGATCCGGAACAGTTCGCCGCTCCTCCTCAGCCGGCGCAGTTCGGCGTTGAAGGCGTCCCGCAGTCTCGTCTCCGTCGGCCGGAAGGCGAAGGCGCCGCCGTCGACGTGCGGTTTCCCGTCCACGAGCGGGGCGAAGGCCTTCGTCGCCTCCGCCCTGGACGACTTCTTCACCACCTCGCGGACGGTCAGCGCCGTTCCGGCGAAGACGTCCACGCGTCCGGCCTCGACCGCGTTCAGGCCGGCGACCTGGTCCGGCACGATCAGGATGTCGCTCCGCCGGTACCCGGCCCCGACGGCGTACTGGATCTCCGCGTAGCCGGTGCCGGTGGCGAACCTGGCCTTCTTCTCGACCACGTCCCGGTAGCTGTGCAGGCCCTTCGGGTTGCCCTTGCGCACGATGAAGGCGTCCAGCATCCGGTAGTCGGGGTCGGCGAAGATCACCTGCTCGCAGCGGTCGGGGTTGACGTACATCCCGGCCGCCACGACATCGAACTGCTGCGAGTTCAGGCCCGGGATCAGCGAGCCGAACTCGGTCGGCACCGGCTGCACCCGCTGCACGCCCAGCCGCTCGAAGACGGCCTTGGCCAGCTCCGGCGCCTCGCCGGTGAGTCTTCCGTCCTTGTCGATGTACCCGAAGGGGACCTCGCCGGCGATGCCCAGCCGTACCACGCCCGCCGCCCGCAGCCGGTCGAGCAGGTCGCCGCCGGTCCGGGCCGACGCCGAGGGCACGCGTGAGCAGCCCGCCGCGACCGGTACGCCGAGCGCCGCCACCCCCGCGAGCAGCGACCGGCGCGTGGTGCCGGGTGCCGTTCTTTCCTTGTTCTCCTTGCCGAGTGGTGCAGCCATGGCGGCGCTGCTACCCGACCGCCCCGGGTGTATGCCTCCCGGCCGTCCGTCCGGCGGCCGGGCTCCTGCCCGCGGGGAGGCGGGAGTTGGGGCCGGACCCCGGCGCCCCGGCACGTGCGGTGAGCGCGACGCCGGTCTCCCCGTGCGCACCGCGCGGTCGGCTGGGTACACGGGTGTGGGGCACGGGTGCGGGGTACGCGTGCGGGCCGTTCCGGCGCGCCGCGTGCCGCGCGGCGCCTCGCTGGACGCGATCCGGCGGTCGCGCCCGGCCCCGTGCCCGTGGCCGACGCAGACCAGCAGGAAGGCTCGCAATGACCGCTCTCGGATTCCTCTACCCGGGCCACAGCGCCGAGGACGACTATCCGCGCATCGAGCAGCTGATCGGCAGCGACATCAGGCTGGACGTCGTCCACACCCCGATCGGCGAGGACGCGCACCGGATGGACGCCCTGCGGGAGATCGCCTCGCCGGAGCGGCTCGCGGCGGGCGTCGAGGAACTGCGCATGGCGGGCGCGGAGTCGGTGGTGTGGGCCTGCACCAGCGGCAGCTTCCTGGTCGGCTGGGAGGGCGCCCACGAGCAGGTGCGCGCCCTCGCCCTCGCGGCGGGCATGCCCGCCTCCTCGACGTCCTTCGCCTTCGTGCACGCGGTGCGGGAGATCAAGGCGGTGCGGGTGGCGGTGGGCGCGCCGTACCCCGACGACGTGGCGGCGCTCTTCGCGGACTTCCTGCGGGCGGGCGGTACGGAGGTGGTGGCGGTACGGGGCTCCGGGGCCGCCACGGCGGCGGAGGTCGGCACCTGGGGAGAGGCGGAGGTGCTGGCGCTGGCGCGGCAGGCGGACACCCCGGACGCGGATGCGGTCCTGCTCCCGGACAACGCCCTGCACACCGCGGCCCACATCCCGGCCCTGGAGCGGCGGCTGGGCAAGCCGGTGCTGACCGCCAACCAGGTCACCGTGTGGGAGGGCCTGCGACTCGCGGACCGCCGGGTGAACGCCCCGACCCTGGGCGCCCTCTTCACCCGCGAACCCATCGTCCAGGTCTGACCCCCACCGCGTGCGGCGCGTGCGGTCGTGCGGCGCGTGCAGGGTGTGGGGTCGCAGTGCGGGCAGCCGCGATCCCGGCGCGCGAAGGGCCCCCGCGCCCCGCGGGTACGGCGCGCACTCTGGGTACGGCGCGCACTCTGGGTACGGCGCGCACTCTGGGTACGGCGCGCACTCTGGGTACGAGCGGCGCCGGGAACACGGACGCCCGAGGCCCACGGGCGAGTGGCGCCCCGCGGACTGGCGGAGGTCCGCCGACGGGTGGAGGCCCCGGGCGGCCGGGACCTGCGGACGAACAACGGCCCCGGGCGGGCGGAACTCCGCAGGCGAGCCGCTTCCCCGGGTGCGAGCGGAGGCGGGGGACGTAGCGGAGGCCCAGGGGCGGGCGGAGGCTGGTGGTGGGCGGAGGTCGGTGGGCGTGCCGTGGCCTGCGGGCGTGGGCCGCGACCGCAGGCGGGACGTGGTGGGGGGCGTAAGCGGGCCTGGCCGCAGGCGGGGACCGGGGGCGTGGGCGCGCCGGGGGCGGGAATAGGGCGGGGGCGTCTTCTGTTCCGGTCGGACGGACAGCGTACGGCCGGCGACAGCAGGAGGCACCCACCGTGGCAGCGGACGACAGGACAGGCGACGGGATCCGCGGCACCGCACAGGGCGCCGCCCCCGTTCCGCTGTCCGTGCTGGACCTGGTCACCGTGGGATCCGGCCGGACCGCCGGGGACGCCCTGCGCACCAGCGTGGCCCTGTCCCGTCTCGCGGAGTCCCGCGGCTTCCACCGCTACTGGGTCGCCGAGCACCACTCCATGCCTCGTGTCGCCTCCTCGTCCCCCGCCGTGATCCTGGCCCACCTCGCCGCCCACACCGGCCGCATCCGCCTCGGCTCGGGCGGCGTCATGCTGCCCAACCACGCCCCGCTGGTCATCGCGGAGCAGTTCGGCACGCTGGAGGCACTCGCCCCGGGCCGCGTCGACCTCGGTCTCGGCCGTGCCCCCGGCACGGACGGCGCCACCGCCGCGGCGCTGCGCCGCACGGACCGGCCGGGCGAAGGCCCCGACGACTTCCCCGAGCAGCTCGTCGAGCTCATCCGCTTCCTCGACGACGACTTCCCCGAGGGGCACCCGTACCGCCGTATCCACGCCGTGCCCGGCCCGGTGCAGGCGACCTCGCCCGGTGGCGTCCAGTCGCCGCACCGCCCGCCGGTGTGGCTGCTCGGCTCCTCCGGGTTCAGCGCCCGCCTGGCCGGCGCCCTCGGCCTGCCGTTCGCCTTCGCCCACCACTTCTCGGCGCAGAACACCGTCCCCGCCCTCGACCTGTACCGGGAGTCCTTCCGGCCGAGCGAGGTCCTCGACGCGCCCTACGCCCTCATCGGCGTCGCCGCACTCGCGACCGACGACGAGAAGGAGGCCCGCCGCCAGGTCGTGGCCGCCGGGCTGAACATGGTCCGGCTGCGCACCGGGCGGCCTGGCCTGTTCCCCAGCCCGGAAGAGGCGGAGGCACACCGGTTCAGTCCGCTGGAGCGGGAGTTCGTCGACTCCTGGGGCGCCAACGTCGTGCACGGCACGGCGCAGGAGGTGCGCGACGGTCTGGACGCGCTGCACAAGCGCACCGGCGCCGACGAGCTGATGCTCACCACGCCCGCCCACACCGGCGAGTTGCGCCTGCGCAGCTACGAACTCATCGCCGACGCCTACGGGTTGCCGACCACCTGATCCGCTCCGCGCGCCCGTGAGCCCATCAGCTCGGCGATGCGCTCGGGCGGCACCGGCCGCGAGTACAGCCATCCCTGGCCGGTGTCGCACCCGATGTCGCGCAGCCGGGCGGCCTGGGCCGGCGTCTCCACGCACTCGGCGGTGACGGTGAGGCCGAGCCGGTGGGCGAGCTGGATCATCGCCTCGACGACGACCTCGTCCGCCGGGTTGGGCGCGGCCTCCGCGTTCTCGTACTGGAAGCCACGGACGAAGGAGCCGTCCAGTTTCAGCACCGACACGGGCAGGCGGCTGAGGTAGGCGAGGTTGGAGTAGCCCGTGCCGAAGTCGTCGATCGCGATGCGCACACCCATCTCGCTGAGCGCCTGCAGGGTCTGCAGCGGGCGGCCCGCCGAGCCCATCACCGCCGACTCGGTCAGCTCCAGCTGCAGCAGCCGCGGCTCCAGACCGGTCTCCTCCAGGGTGTCGGCCACTTCCGCGACCAGGTCGGAGTCCCACACCTGGCGGACCGCCACGTTGACGCTCACGAACAGCGGCGGCTCGTCCGGGTTGTCCAGCTGCCAGCGGCGCGCCTGCCGGCAGGCCGTGCGCAGCACCCACCGCCCGAGCGGCACGATCGACCCGTCCTCCTCCGCCAGGCCGATGAACCGATTCGGCGTCAGCGTGCCGAACTGCGGGTGGTTCCAGCGCACCAGCGCCTCGACGCCGTGCAGCCGTCCGTCCTCCATGCCGACCAACGGCTGGTACTCGAGGGCGAACTCGCCGCGCTCGACGGCCGGGCGCAGGGTGGAGGCGAGGGCCTGGCGGGTCATGCGGTGGGCGTTGCGCTCGGGGTCGAACAGCGTCCAGCGGGCCTTGCCGTCGGCCTTCGCCCAGTACAGCGTCGTGTCGGCCGCCTGCATCAGCGCGGTCGGGCTGGTCCCGGCGGCCAGCCGTTCGACGACGCCGATCGAGGCCGACACCGACAGGCGCCGCCCGGCGATGTCGAAGGGGGCCTGTACGGCGTCCAGCAGCGACTCGGCGAGATCGGCGAGCTGTTCGGTGCCGGTCGAGTCCCGCACCAGCAGGGCGAACTCGTCACCGCCGAGTCTGGCCACCAGCGGGGCGGCGGCCCTGCCGTACCCCGCCTCGTCGGCGCAACGCGTGAGGCGTTCGGCGACGGCGGCCAGCAGGCGGTCGCCGACCCGGTGGCCGAGCGTGTCGTTGATCGCCTTGAACCCGTCCAGGTCGAGGTAGCACAGCCCGACCCGCCCGGTGCCGCCCTCCTCGTACGACTCCGCATCCAGCGCGGCGGTCAGGCGTTCGAAGAACAGGGTGCGGTTGGGCAGCCGGGTCACCGGGTCGTGCATCTGCAAGTGCCGCACTTTGGCCTGAAGTTCGCGGTGGGCGCTGATGTCGGCGACGGACATCAGGACGGCGTCGTCGACGGCCGGCAGGGGCGCGACGGTGACCTGCGCCCAGACGGACCGCCCGTCGGGCTGCTTCAGGCGCCGGGTGCAGCGCAACCGGGCCTCGCGACCGCGCAGCACCTCGAGGTAGGCGTGCCAGCCGCGGGCGTCGGAGGCGAGGTCCACCAGGTCGGCGGCGATGCGTCCGGCGAGCTGGTCCGGTGGGCTGCCGAACAGGGCGCCGAAGCCGTCGTTGGCGCTGACCACCAGCCCCTCGCGGTCGACGACGGCCATCGCGAGGGGGGCCGCGGCGAAGACCGACCGGTACGTCGGCGGCCCGGTACGCGTCGTCGGCGGCTCGGTACGGGGAGATGCGTGGATGTCACTCTCGGTCACGGCGGACCGGTCGAGGTCTGCCGCGGGCGTCGGCCCTTCGGACGTTCCGCTCACCGCTGGCTCCCGCAGTGCACTCGATCTCTGTCCGTGCAGGAAAGTGTGCCGATCATAGAGGCTGGCCGGAGGTCCATCCAGCCATCGTCCAGTGTCCCGGACGGACCGGCACTTCCGACAGATCGTTTTTGCCCGTACCTGGACGGGTCTCTTCAGGCCTCCGACCAGTTGTGACGTTCCGTGAGCGACTCGGGGCGTCGGCTCCGGGGGACTCGCCGATGACTCACTCGTCCGGTGCAGACAAACAGGGCGTAGTACGACAATCTCTAACAGGCTGGGTGCGGTGTCCCGTGTACCGCTCCCGGAGGTCCCCGTGCCGCGTCCGTTCCGACGGCCCCGACTGCGCAGCACCGCCGCCGTGTGCACCACCCTCTCCGCGCTCGCCGCGACCTCCCTGGTGAGCGGGACCTCGCCCACCGGACCGGACCGTGCGGCGCCGTGCGCGCTGCGGCGCACCGGCGCGCACCACTCGGAGGGCCTGGACACCTGGAACGCCGCCTACCCGCGCCCGACCCGGCGGCTGGACGCGGCGATGGTCTTCCTGTCCTTCCCGGACGCGGTCCCGCGCACCACCCCCGCCGAGCTGACCGCCGACCACTTCCCGGCCACCAGCCGCTTCTTCGAACGGTCGTCCTACGGCAGGTTCACGCTGCGCCCGCACCCGCTCGGTCACTGGATCCGGATGCCGCGGCCGTCCACGGCGTACGCCGTGCGGCGTGACTGGAACCCCGTCCGGCGCTCCGCCTACCTGCGGGACGCGGTCGCCGCCGCCGACCCCGAGGTCGACTTCTCCCGTTACGACGTCGTCTACTTCGTCGCCGACCCGGACGCGCCCGGCGTGGACTCGGACGCGACGAAGGTCGTCAACCTGGACACTCCGCTGCGGGCCGACGGCCGCGACATCCGCCGCGTCGTCACGGTGTTCGAGCGGCACCCACCGGACCGGCTCGTCCTGGCCCACGAGACCGGGCACGTCTTCGACCTGCCGGACCTCTACCAGCGGCCCGTCGACGGCAAGGGCGACTGGGACACGTACGTCGGCGACTGGGACCTGATGGGCAGCCAGTTCGGTCTGGCGCCGGACCTGTTCGCCTGGCACAAGTGGAAGCTGGGCTGGCTGGACCCGGGACAGGTGGTGTGCGTGCGGAGCCTGGGCACGACCCGGGTGACGCTGGAGCCGCTCGGCGCGGGGCCGGCCACCCCGGTGACGGGGGCGGCGGGGGTGCCGGTCTTCGGGCTCGGGCACGGCACGAAACTCGCGGTCGTGCGGACCGGTCCGGACAGCGTGCTCGCCTTCGAGGCGCGCGGCCCGGTCGGCAACGACGGGTCGGCCTGCCGGTCGGGCATCCTCGTCTACCGGGTGCGCAGCGGCGCCGCGTCCGGCGGCGGGCCCGTCCGGGTGATCGACGCGCACCCGCACACCTCGGCGTGCTGGGAGGGCTCGGTCTACCCGCCCCTCGCGGACGCCCCGGTCGGCCTCGGCGAGAGCTTCACGGTGCCGGCGGAGGGGGTGCGCGTGGAGGCGGAGTCGCGGACGGCCTCGGGGGCGTGGACGGTGAAGATCACGGCGGGGTAGTGCGCGGGGCGGGGCGGGGTGATGCGGGGTGGCGTGCGGCGCGGCGGACGGCGCCGGAGGGCCGGGCGTACGGGTCGGCCGGGCGGCCGCCCGCCCGGGCCGGCCGTACGGGTCGGCCGGGCGGCCGCCCGCCCGGGCCGGCCGTACGGTGTCCGGCCCGCTCGCGCGGTGTGGTCCGGCCCGCTCGTGCGGCCGGCTGTCGGGCCGGTCGTGGGCATGCGAGAAGCCCCTCGCTTCCGCGAGGGGCTTCTCGTGTCGTGCGCCGCCAGGGACTCGAACCCCGGACCCGCTGATTAAGAGTCAGCTGCTCTAACCAACTGAGCTAGCGGCGCCTGCTGACGTCGTAGACCTTAGCACCCTGGTCGGCGGGAGGAAAAATCGATATCCGCACGGCCGCGCGGGCCGCCCGGACGGCCGCCCACAGCAGGATCTCCGCCCCCGGCAGCCAGGGGCGGAGGGCGTCCGGGACGACCAGCCAGCGGGACGTCGGGGAGGTGGCGCCGCCCAGCGGGCCGGGCACGGTCACCGCGTCGCCGTGGCCGTGGCACAGCAGCGGCGGGATCGCGCCCGAGCGCCCGTACTCCTCCTCCCACCGCACCAGCGACGGCAGCCGCTGCGCGGTGCCCGGCGCGGCGAACAGCAGCATCCGGCCGCGGAACACCGCCACCGGCCCCGAGCCCGGCCCCTCGTCCCACAGCCGGTCGACCAGCCGGCGCCCGAACAGTGCCGGGGCGCTGACCACGTCGAAGACCGAGCCGCAGGGCAGCACGGCCGGGGCCTGGGGCCGCTCCCGCCAGTGGGCGAGCGTGCCGCGCGGACACGTGCCGGCCGAGGCCAGCCAGGCGGCTCCGTCCGCGGTCGTCCCGCGGGCGTCGTCGAGGTCGGGAAACGGTTCGCGGCGCAAGCTGCTCATGCCGCCCAGGTCTACCGACTGTGAACACTCCGTTCCGTACGGTTGCCGAAAACCGGGACAGGCGGGTGCGGGGGCGGGTATCCTGCCCCCCTGGCATATGCCGTCGAACGCGGCTACGCGCCCTGCACCGGGTCCGCGTGCCCCCGCCCCTCGGCCCCGCTCATCAGGTCCCGCCCGAACTCGACCATCTTCTTGGCGTAGTCCTCGGTCCACTCGGCGCGCTCCGCGATGTCCGCCGGGGTCAGCCGGTCGAACCGCCGCGGGTCCGCCAGCTGCGCGGCCGCCATCGCCTGGAACTCCACCGCCCGGTCCGCCGCCGCGCGGAACGCCTGCGTCAGCTCCGTCGCGCGGTCCAGCAGCGCCCGCGGGTCGTCGATCGACTCCAGGTCGAAGAAGTGCTCCGGGTCGGCGGCCGCCGCCGCGGGCTCGAAGAGCAGGGGCGCGGGGCGTAGCCGCGGCTCGTTCCGACGCGGCGTGGGCTCCGCCATGTCTTCTCCTCCTCGTACGTCACGATCGACCCGCCGGTACGTGGGCCACCGTCCATTGTCCCGCGCCCGCGCAAGAGGGCCGGAACCCCCGGCCGCTGCCGACTCCCCGCGGGCCGGGGATGTTCCCCGGCCGCCCGGACGACGGGGGCGGCGGTCACGGCCGGACCGGGACGCGGTGCTCGGCCAGGCGGGCCAGGACCGCGTGGTTGGCCTCCCAGCCGTCCGGGAACTTCACGAGCGTGCCCAGCTGGACCGGTTCCGTCGAGGGGTAGTCGTCCAGCAGGTCGCTCACGCCGGCGCGGCAGACCACGATGCAGGCGTGCCGGTGCCGGGAGGTCAGGACGCACAGGCGGCCCGTCTCCAGGTGGAAGGCGGTCGCGTCGGGGCGGCCGGAGAGCGGGTGCAGGACCACTGTGACGTCGTACTCGCGGCCCTGGAGGCGGTTGGCGGTGTCGACCGTGACGTCCGCGACGCCCAGGTCGGCCAGCGCCGAGCGGACGGCCGCCGCCTGGTCGCGGTGGGCCGTGCCGACGGCGATCCGGCCGGCCGTCAGGGGTGCCGGGGCCTCGGAGCGCTCGGACACCGCCGCGCCGCCGCGGTCCAGCAGCCGCCGGACGACCGCCGCCACCGCCCGCACCGCCTCCGGGTCGGTGCGGGGCGTGTGCCGGGCCGGCAGCTCCAGCAGCCCCCAGCCCGACTCGGCCGCTTCGTCGATCACCCGGTCGGGGCCGGAACCGTCGGACGGGACGGCGAAGGCCAGCCGCCGGTCGCCGTGACCGGTGCCGCTGCGGAACGGGGTGTAGGGGTAGAAGGCGTCGGAGACCAGGGGCGCGGCCGACGCCGGCAGCCGCCAGGAGACCGGCAGTCGGTGCTGCGGCAGCCCGGGATTGTGGGCGAGCAGGGTCGTCACCGCGGAGGCCGACGGGTCGTACGACAGCCCCGCCCACTGCTCGCCGCCCACGATCGAGAACGGGTCCAGCTGGCCCGGGTCGCCCACGAACAGCGCCCGCTCGAACAGGCCGGCCACCGCGAGCAGCGCGTCCGAACGCATCTGGTACGCCTCGTCGACGATCGCGTGCCGCCACGGCTCGTCGACCTTGACGTGCGCCCACTTCGCGGCGGTGGAGACCACGACGGCGAGCCCCGCCAGATCGGCGGCCTTCGCCGACTTGCGCACGTTCGGCAGGTCGTCGAGCGCCTTGTCGTACGGGTCGGCGTCGCTGCTGTGCAGGCGGCCGACCGGCAGCCCGGGGTCCTTCTCCGCGAGCCTGAGCACCAGGTCGTCGACCTGGGCGTTGGTCTGCGCGACCACCATCAGCGGGCGCCCGGCGCCGGCCAGTTCCAGCGCGGCCCGCACCACGAGCGTGGACTTCCCGGCGCCGGGCGGGGAGTCCACGACCACGCCCCGGTCGGTGCCGTGCAACGTGTCGTGCAGGATCGCCCCGGTGGCCGCGGCCGCCGCGGCGCCGGGGTCGAAGACGGCGGTCACAGGACGTCCTCCTCGGTCGTCGGGTCGGCCGGCTCGGGGACGGCCTCGCCGGGCGGCCCGCCGTGCGTCCACGGCGTCCGCTCGGGGTCGGGCAGCTTCGGGCCGCCCCGCTGCTCGTGCTCGAACAGCGTGAAGCAGACCAGGTCGCCCTTCTCCGGCACCGAACCGGCTTCGGGCTCCTTGCCGCGGCCCATCTTGTCGAGGATCCGGAGCACCAGCAGGCCGTCGTCCTCCCGCCCGGCGAACTCCGCCGCCTGCGGCCTGCCGCCCAGCGAGCGGTACACCTTCACCCGCTCGCCCAGCTGCGGCCGGTCGTCCGTGCGGACGGTGACCAGCGGCCGGGGGCTGGGCCGCTTGCCCTCGCTGTACGCCATCACCACGTCCGTGACCTCACCGGCGAAGGCCTCCCCGGCCAGCCGGCGCCCGGCCATCACCAGCGGATCGTCGAGGGCCTCCTGCGCCTCCAGCCGGGCCTGCTCGCGCTCGCGCGCGGCCAGCTTGTTCGCGGCGGTCACCGCGTCGTCCCGGCGCGGCTGCGGCGGCTCGCCCGCGGCGACCCGGTCGCGGTGGCCGGTGAACGACCAGCGGTCGCGCGTCCACCGCTCCTCGACGTGCGCCCCCTCGGGCAGCGCGCGCAGCAGGGCGAGGCCGTCCCACACCCGCTCCCAGGTGGGCCGGGTGACGCTCTCGATCAGGGCGCCGATCTCCCGCTCGGCGGCGGTGAGTTCCGCGAGCCGGTCGTCCGCCTGCAGGCCGTCCTCGGCGGCGGCGAGAGCGGTGCGCGCGCGGTCGTAGCGCTCGACGGCCGGGGCGAGCAGCTTGTTGTCGAACGCCGGGTCGGTCGCCGGGCCGGCCGGGGGGCACAGCAACTGGCCGCGCGCGTCCCGCGCGAGCTCGGCGTGCAGCGCGGCCTCGGCGCCCGTCGCACCCTGCTCCGGAGGCGCGATCCAGGCGAGCAGCGCGCCGAGGTGCTGGTCCTCCAGGGTGGACTGGCCGGTGGCCCAGTGCCGGGCCAGGACGTCGGTCATCGCCAGCAGCAGCGAGGAGCCCGGCATGCGGGCCCGCTCCGCGTAGTGGGTCAGCCACCGCCCGAGCAGCGGCACGCGCGGCGGCGCGGGGTACGGGGTCTCCGGGTCCTGCTCCGCGGTGCGCCGGAACCGCATGGAGCGCCCGAGCAGCCGTACGAAGTCGATGCCCGCGCGGCTCGGCACGATCAACTGCGGGGCGTCGGCGCACAGTTCGACCTCGACCTTGACCCGCTTGCCGGTCTCCGGGTCGGTGTCGGTGCGCTCGGCCGCCTCCACCTGCCCGGCGTAGCCCTCGATGTACGGCAGGACCATGTCCGCCAGTTCGGCGAGGAAGGCGAACCTGAGGTCCCGGTCGCGCGGCTGCGCCACCACCAGCAGGCGCGGCGCGTCCCGCTCGGTGCCCACGAGCGCGCCGAGCGGGGCGCCGGCCTCACCGGCGGTGGTGAGCGGCACGAGGACCAGGGGCCGCTCGGACAGGTGGCGGTGGCGGACGGTGGCGGCGGGCCGGGCGCGCCCGGAGCGGACCGCCTCCAGCCGGGCGAGCGTGCTGATCAGCGACACGGGGCGGCCTCCGGGCGGGGGCCGGCCGGCGCGTCGCCGTGATCCCGGCGGTCCGCGCGGGGGTGTGCCGGCGCGGCGTGGCGGTGCGGGCGGCCCGCGGGGCGCCCGGGGTCCGTGGCGGGTACCGCGGTCATCGGGCCGCACCTCCCGCGGTCACGGCCCCCAGCGCCTCTGCCCCCAGAACCTCGGCCCGCAGCGCATCGGCCCCCGGCGTCCCCGGCGCACCGGCCCCCAGCGCCTCGGCTCGCAGCCGTGCCGCCCGGCGCAGCGCCGCGACGGCCGGATCATCGGGGTCCCCGGCCTCCGCGCGGGCCGCCGCCAGGACCTCCCCGACCGTGCGCAGGCCGCCCAGTTCGGCGCGGACCGGGCGGCCGAGGGAGGTCACCGAGCCGGCCGCCCGGGAGCGGTCGCGGCAGTGGAAGGCCAGCTCGCAGGAGGACAGGCACTCCGGCGCGTACGTCGCCGGCACCGACTCCACCGCCGCCGTCAGCTCGGCGGCGGGCAGCTCGGGGGAGAAGCAGGTGCCCTCGGGCAGCTCGTCGGCGATGTCCTGTACGCGGGTGAGGCGGGCGAGCTGCCGACGGGTGACCGCGTGCTGCTTGCGGACGTCGACGGCGGAGGCGGTGGGCAGGTTGGAGAAGTCCTTGGGGCACACCAGGAGGATCCGGTGCCGCACCTCGGGCGCCGGGTCGAGGCGGCCGGCCACCTCCTCCAGGGCCAGCACGTACACCGCGGCCTGCCGGGCCGCCGCACCCACCTTCGCCGGGTCGGCGGAGCCGTCCAGCATCGGGAAGGACTTGATCTCCACGACCGTCCAGCTGCCGTCGGGGTGCACCACCACCGCGTCCGGCTCCAGGAACGCGGGGGAGCCGGCCACGTCGAGCGCGAGCATCGGATGGTCGAGCAGGGTCCACTCGCCCGGGGCCGCGGCGGCCTCGCGCAGCGCCAGCGCCGTACGGGCGGCGCGGCCCTCGGGGCCGGTGGCGGCCAGATCGGGCACGCGCGCGCCGACGGGCGGCTCGGCGGTCCGGTCCAGCTTCTCGCGCACCAGCCGCAGCAGCTCGGCGCCGCCGTCCGCCTTGACCTTCGCCTCGAAGGCGTTGCCCCGCACGAACGCGAACTGGGACTGCCCGAAGACCGACGGCGAGCCCAGCGCGCCCGCCAGCGCCGCCTTGTTCACCCCGGCGCCGTCGAGGATCGCGCGCCGTCTGCAGCCCGGGTTGGCGGCGAGGGCCGCCAGGGCCCGCGCGTCCAGCGCCTTGGCCGGTACGCCGGGCCCCCGCAGCTCAGCGAGCCGCTGCCGGAGCGCCTTCTCCCGCGTCGGTGGAAGAGGCGTCCGGCCCGGCTCCGGCTCCGGTCCGGGACTCGCGCTGACGTGGAATTCGCTCACCCGCGGAAGTCTGGCATCCGGCACTGACAATCGGGGAACCGGAGGCGCCGGAGAGCCGGGCGGCGAACGGGACCCGCGCCCGGAGCACGTCCGCGCGGCGCATCACGTACGGCGCCAGCAGCAGACCCACGCCCATCACACAGGCGCCCGCGACCGCGTCGAGGAAGTAGTGGTTGGCGGTGCCCATGACCACGACGGTGGTCAGCAGCGGGTAGGCGACCCCGGCGACCCGGGCGGCGCGCGTCCCGCCGTGGCGCCACAGCATCACCCCGCACCACAGCGACCAGCCCACGTGCAGGCTGGGCATCGCCGCGTACTGGTTCGTCATGCCGCCGAGGCCCTTGGGGGCGCTGGCGGCGGCGCCCCACCAGCCGTACGAGCTGTACTGGGCCATCGTGTCGACGAAGCCGTGGCCCGCCGACAGCAGGCGGGGCGGGCAGGTCGGCAGCAGCGTGAAGCCGATCAGGCCGATGAAGGTGGACGTCATCAGCCAGGTGCGGGCCGCCCGGTAGAACCGGGCGCGCGAGCGGAACAGCCAGATGAGGACCGCGGGCGTGACCAGGTAGTGCAGCGACGCGTACCAGAAGTCGGCCGGCACGCCGAGCCACGCCTCGCGCGTGAACAGGCGGTTGAGCGGGTGCTCGGCGTTGATGTGCAGGACCTTCTCGATCTGCAGGATCGACAGGCCGTGGTCGACGGCGCTCGCGGTGTCGCCGCGGGCGAGCAGCCGGCCGGCGGAGTAGCAGGCGTAGACGAGCAGGATCAGCGGCAGTTCCGTCCACCAGCGCAGGCGGGTGCGGGCCGCCTCCGTGCCCGGTGTCTCGGTCTGCGGCATCCGATCCCCTCCCCCTTCGCTCTGGCGCGTGCCCGTTGATCGGGACGTGTCACTTTACGGCGTCGTACGGCATCCCGGGGGAGCCCCCCGGACCTCATAGACGCCGGCATCGCCCGCCGGGTTGCCCCTGGGCGGCGTAGGCGATGATGGACGCCCTCCCCCTCGGACCCACCCGGAAAGGCCCCTTCCATGGCACCGCGCATCCTGCTGGCCCGGCACGGACAGACCGAGTGGTCGATGTCCGGCAAGCACACCGGCAGGACCGACGTACCGCTGCTGGAGGAGGGCCGGCGCGGCGCCGAGCTGCTCGGCGAGCGGCTGCGGCGCGTCCCCTTCGCGGGGCTGCCCGGCGTCGAGGTCCGCACCAGCCCGCTGGCACGCGCGCGCGAGACCTGCCGGCTCGCCGGGTTCGGCGAGCGGGCGCAGGCCTGGGACACGCTCATGGAGTGGGACTACGGCGCGTACGAGGGCATGACCCCGGGCGACATCCAGGCCCTCCGGCCGGGCTGGCTGATCTGGCGCGACGGAGTGCCGGAGGGCGAGAGCCCGGCCGAGGTGACCGCCCGGGCGGACGAGGTGGTGGCCTGGGCACGGGCCGAGGACCGCGACGTGCTCGTGTTCG
The DNA here is from genome assembly GCF_035656535.1 of Streptomyces sp. H51. Classification (NCBI taxonomy): domain Bacteria; kingdom Bacillati; phylum Actinomycetota; class Actinomycetes; order Kitasatosporales; family Streptomycetaceae; genus Streptomyces; species Streptomyces sp. H51. Next base: position 196,273 of record NZ_JAYMHD010000020.1, on the reverse strand, counting down.
CGCACGGGCACATCCTGCGGACCATCGGCGCCCGCTGGCTGGGCCTGCCGCTCGCCTTCGCCGCCCGCATCAGGCTCAGCCCCGCCTCCCTGTCGGTCCTCGGCTGGGCCTACGGCGAGCCCGCCATAGAGAGCTGGAACGACTCCGGCCACCTGACGCCGTAGCCCAGGACCCCGCGGACGCGACAGCCCGCGTCCGCGCACCGCTCGCGCCCTGCCCGGCGCCCGGCGCCTTCCCGGCTCGTTGCGTCGTGTTCGTGGGCGATGTCGTCCGTGGGTTGTGGGCGGTGGGCTTCGGGCCTGGGCTGCCGGTGCGGTCCGGGTCGTCTGCTGCGTCGTGTTCGTGGGCGATGTCGTCCGTGGGTTGTGGGCGGTGGGCTTCGGGCCTGGGCTGCCGGTGCGGTCCGGGTCGTCTGCTGCGGCGCAGGGCTCGCGGGGCGTTCGGACTGTCCGGCGTCTTCCTGGTCCGGGCCCGGTCCGGCTCGTTGCGTCGTGTTCGTGGGCGATGTCGTCCGTGGGTTGTGGGCGGTGGGCTTCGGGCCTGGGCTGCCGGTGCGGTCCGGGTCGTCTGCTGCGGCGCAGGGCTCGCGGGGCGTTCGGACTGTCCGGCGTCTTCCTGGTCCGGGCCCGGTCCGGCTCGTTGCGTGGTGTTCGTGGGCGATGTCGTCCGTGCGGTCGTGGACGGCGGGCCGGCCCCGCGCCCGGGCCACCGGCGCTTCCCCGGGGCGCCCGTTGCCGCGCAGCGCTCGCGGCACGGCACGGCACGATCAGCTTGGCGTCCGCCCGGCCCGCCCGTCGCCTCGCGGGCCGACGTGCTCCGCGCGGTCGTGGGCGGCTTCCCCCGCGGACCGGCGCGGGCCGCCCGCGCTTCGCCGGGGTGGCCCGCGTCCACGTAGTGCCCGCGGCCGCCTGGGCCTGCCCGCGTGCCTTTCCGGTCCGGGCCCGCACGTGGGCTCGTGGCCGACGGGCGGGCCCCGGACCGGCACCCGTCGCCTCGCGGCCGATGTCGTCCGCGCGGTCGCGGACGGCGGGCTCCGGGCGGCCCGGCCGTGTGCCGCTCGCCCTCCCGGGGTGGCCCGCCGTCGCGGGCGGTAGGCCTGCGCGCCCGCTGTCGGGGGCGTGCGGGATCAGGTGGGGCGGGGGGAGGAGGCGTGGCGTTCCAGGAAGGGGGCGACTCCCGATGCCCGCCGGTGCGGCAGCAGCACCCGGGCTGTGCCCGCCAGCATGGTCTGCACGCGCGACGACTGGACCTGGCCCAGCAGGTCCAGCACCCGCGTGCCCGCCGCCGCGGCCTCGTCCGGACGGCCGCCGCGCGCGAGGTCGTCCGCCAGCTCCGCGGTGTACAGCGCGATGTTGCGGGTGAAGTGCGGGTCCTGAAGGCGCGCCGCCCGGCGCGCGTGCCGGGCGGCGCGCGGCCAGTCGCCCAGCGCCGACCAGCACTGCGCCTCCAGCCCCTCCAGCTCGGCCTCCCCGTAGAAGCTCATCCACTCGGGGTCGGCGTCCGAGGGGCCGCGGTCGTGGAGGGCCTGCGCGCGGGCGAGGGCCTGTTCGCAGCCGGTGCGGTCGGCCAGCCCCGCCCAGCCGCCGGCCTCGCGCAGCGCCAGCAGCGACATCAGCCGGTGCGATCCCAGGGAGCGGGCGACGCGCTGCGCCGCCTGTGCGGCCCGCACCGCCTCGCGCGGCCGGCCGGCGTCGCGCGCGAGGAACGCCATGTTGCAGAAGGCGTGTGCCTCCAGGGCGTCGTCACCGGTCATCCGGGCGGTCGCGAGCGCCTCCGCGTAGTGCGAACGGGCGTCGTCGTAGCGCCCCGAGTCGTGCGCCAGCCAGCCCACCGAGATGGCCAGTTCGCCCGCGCCCGAGTGGAGCCGGTCGGCGGTCGCCTGACGGGTCGCGCCGGCGTCCAGCAGCGCGTACGCGGCGCGCAACGGGGCAGCCGCGCGCCGGTAGAGGCCGTCGGCGCCGTGTCGGTCGTCGAGCAGCCGGATCCGGCGCACGGCTTCCTCCAGGGCGCCCGCGTCGCTCGCCCCCGGGCGCCGGACGGGCCGCTCCGCGGCCGCGGCGTCGAGGGCGAGCCCCAGGGGGCCCACCAGCGAGGCGGCGGCCACCGTGGCGCCCCCGCCGGTCATGAATCCGCGACGCAGCACGTCGCTCTCCTCGTGATTCTCGTGGTGCTCGGGTGTGTCTTTCCGGTCCTGCGTGTCATACGGCCCGAAGGCGACCCTCGTCTCATCCGCGGCGGGCGCCGAGGCCGCCGGCTGCGCCAGGGGCGGGTCCTCGGCGGTGCGCGCCCCGCGCCCGCGTACGGACGAACGCGGCACGAACCCCAGGTCGGTGAGCGTGCGGCCGGGGAACATGTGCAGGAACACCCGCTCGTAGGCGTAGTTCGGGCACCGGATCTCGCCCGCCTCGACCCGGCCGATGTAGCGCGCGTCGCAGCTCACCCGTTCACCGATCTCGCGGGCCGCCCGCCGCACCGCCGCGGCGAACTCGGCCGGCGAGCGCCGCCCGCGCAACCGCCGGAAGACGAGGTTCGGCCGTGGCTGCCCCGCGGGTGCGGACGCTGACCCCTTCGACGACACCATGGCCGGGTCCTTCCTCGCGAACCGTCGAACCATGCCGGACCTGTGGTGAGCCGGCCCCGTTGCCGGGGCCGTCCCCCTGTTTCCGGCGGGGAAGAAGGTACTCGCTGTACCGGACCCACCACGCAGGGTTTGGCGGCAAATCGGACGTCTCCCCCACGATCTGCCATGAACTGCCATCCCTTACGGCGGACTTCCGCCGTAGCCGTTGACGCCCTGGCGCGTTGAACCCCGTGGGCCGGGAGCCGCCCGACTCCCGAGCCGCCCGCTCGTTGCAAGGAGTTGCGTGGTGGAGGCCGGGATGAAGACCAGACAGAGCACCGGACCGCAGACGGCGCGGACGCCGCACACACCGCTGACGACCGCGGGGCCCCCGCCGGCCCCGGAGCGCGGCGGTCCGCCGCCTGCCGCCCCCGGCTGCGACGTGGTGACGGTTCCGGCGCGGCAGGGGCTGGAGGCGGTCGACATCCTGCGGCGCGGCGCGTGCGACGCGGTCGGGCCCGTGCTGCACGACGACGGCGGCGACACGCTCGGCTTCGTGGTCCCGCCCGGCACGGCCGCCGCGTGGGACGTGCCGGGCAGCACCTGCACGGAGACCGAGGCGCTGGGCCTGAGCCAGGACCCCGAGCCGCCGGTGGAGGGGGCGGACTGGCTGCTGCCGCCCGGCGAGGCGGACCCCGCCACCGACCCGGCCGTACTGCGCCGGGCGCTGGGAGAGGCGGCCCGCATGATCGAGGCCGCCGACAACTGCCACTGACCCGGGCCCCGAGGGCGGCGCCGTCCGCCGGTTGCGACAATGGCCGCCATGGGAAAGCCCAGGAACGCCCGGCGCGGGAGCGGTGCCGCACACGTCGTCGTCGAGGCCGTCGACGGCGGGCTCGCCGAACTCGTACCCGACCGGGACCGGGCGCGCGCCTGGACGCTGCTCATCGACGGCGCGCCGCAGTCGCACGTCGACCTCGACGACCCGGCCCGTCTCTCCTTCGAGTACCAGCGCCGGTTCGGACACGTCGTCGACCTCGCCGCGCCGGCCGGGAAGCCCATCCACGCCGTGCACCTGGGCGGCGGGGCGCTCACCCTCGCCCGTTACGTCGCCGCCACCCGCCCCCGCTCCACCCAGCAGGTCGTCGAGCGCGACGCGGCACTGGTCCGACTGGTGCGCCGTGAGCTGCCGTTGGAACCGAACGCGCGGATACGGGTGCGCTGCGCCGACGCCCGCGAGGGCCTGCGCAAGGTGCCCGACGGCTGGGCCGACCTGATCGTCGCCGATGTCTTCAGCGGGGCCCGCACGCCTGCCCACCTGACCTCCACCGAGTTCCTCGACGAGGTCCGCCGGGCGCTGCGGCCGGGTGGCCTGTACGCCGCGAACCTCGCCGACGGGCCGCCGCTCGCCCACCTGCGCGGCCAGATCGCCACCGCCGCCGCCCGCTTCCCCGAACTCGCCCTGGTCGCCGACCCGACGGTGCTGCGCGGCAAGCGGTTCGGCAACGCCGTCCTCGTCGCCTCCGACGCCCCGCTGCCGGTCGCCGAGCTGACCCGGAAGGCGGCCGGGGACCCGCACCCCGGCAGGGTCGAACACGGCCGCGCGCTGCGCGACTTCACCGGCGGTGCGGCCGCCGTCACGGACGCCGCGGCGGTCGCCTCCCCGGCACCGCCGCCCTCGGTGTTCCGCTGACGCCCTGGGTGTTCCGTTGACGCCCTCGGTGCGCCACCGCCGGAACCGGCTCAGTAGGTGCCGATGTCCACGTGCGGTGGGCCGTCGTGCCAGGTGCAGAACACCGACACCCGGTCCGCGCCCGAGGCGAACTCCACCCGGATCCACGACTCCGTCTTCCACACCCGCATCGACCACCCCGCACCCGGCGTCGCCGACACCAGCGTCGCGGACGCCTCGCCCAGGTCGAACACCGCCCGGCCGCCTTCGGTGTCGTAGCTCCTGACCCGGCCGGCGGCGGTCGCGGACGGGCCGGTCCGCGTCGCCGGGGTCCGCGACGACGACGGCGCCGGCGTGGGCGTCGGGGCCGCGGACCGCCGGTGCGAGGGGCTCGCCGGCGGGGACGGCCGCCGCGTCGACGACGCCCGCGGCTCCGCCTCCCGTGCGGCCCCGCCCGCCGCCGTGACGGGCAGGGCGCGCGGCGGGTCGTACGCCGTGCCCGCCAGCACGGTGTGGACGCCGAACCACGACAGCGTGACCGCCGCGCCGGTGGCCAGCAACCACGCCAGTACGTGTACGAGTCCTCTGCGCATCGCCCGTCATACTGCCCCACCGGCCCCGGGAGCCGCACTCGGCGGGAGTTGTCCACAGGCCCCGGTGAGGTGCGCCCGCATGGCGTACGGTGCCGCGCATGGCAAGTGTGCTAGTGGTCGAGGACGACCAGTTCGTGCGCTCGGCGCTGATCCGGCACCTGACCGACGCCGCCCACACGGTGCGCAGCGTCGGCACGGCGCTGGAGGCGCTGCGCGAGGTCGCCCACTTCCGGTTCGACGTCGTCGTCCTGGACCTCGGTCTGCCCGACCTGGACGGGTCCGAGGCCCTGAAGATGCTGCGCGGCATCACCGACGTGCCCGTGATCATCGCCACCGCCCGCGACGACGAGGCGGAGATCGTCCGGCTGCTGAACGCGGGCGCGGACGACTACCTGACCAAGCCGTTCTCCGTCGAGCACCTGTCCGCGCGGATGGCGGCCGTCCTCAGACGGTCCCGCCCGGCCGCCGGGGAGGCCCCGCACTCCGGCGTCCTGCGGGTCGGCGGCCTGACCGTCGACCCGCTGCGCCGCCGGGCCGAACTGGACGGCGTCCGACTCGCCCTCACCCGCCGCGAGTTCGACCTGCTCGCCTTCCTGGCCGGCCGCCCCGGCGTCGTCGTCCCCCGCAAGGAACTGCTCGCCGAGGTGTGGCGGCAGTCCTACGGCGACGACCAGACCATCGACGTCCACCTGTCGTGGCTGCGCCGCAAGCTGGGCGAGACCGCCGCGCACCCCCGCTACCTGCACACCCTGCGCGGTGTCGGCGTGAAACTGGAGCCGCCCGCCGACCCGCCCCCGGCGCAGCCGCGATGAGGTGGGCCCTGGTCAAGGTCTGCCTCGCGGTCACCGCCATGGTCGTGGTCGCCTTCGCGGTGCCGCTCGGTCTGGTCGTCCAGGAGATGGCCCGCGACCGCGCGTTCTCGGGCGCCGAGCGGGAGGCCGCCGCCCTCGCCCCGGCGCTGTCCATCACCACCGACCGCGGCCAGTTGGAGAAGGTCGTCGCCTCGGCCGGCTCGGACGCCGGTATGGCCGTGCACATACCGCCGGCCGACGGCAGGGCGGCCGTCGACCTCGGCCGGCAGCGCGCCGCCGACGCGGACATCGCCACCGTGCGGAGGCTGGGCCGCGCCTCCACCACCGAGGTCCCCGGCGGGTCCACGCTGCTCCAGCCGGTCGCGCTGAGCTCCGGCACGATCGCCGTCGTCGAGGTGTACGTCCCCGAGTCCGAGGTCAGCAACGGCGTCGGCACGGCCTGGGCGGTGCTCGCCGCCGTCGGCGCCGCGCTCGTCGTCGGCTCGGTCGCGGTCGCCGACCGGCTGGGCGTCCGCATGGTGCGGCCCGCCCAGCGCCTGGCCGAGGGCGCGCACGACCTGGGGGAGGGCAAGCTGGGCGCCCGCGTGCCGGAGGACGGACCGGCCGAACTGCGGCTCGCGGCCGTGGCGTTCAACTCGATGGCCGACCAGGTCGTCCAACTCCTCGCCAACGAAAGGGAGCTGGCCGCCGACCTGTCGCACCGGCTGCGCACCCCGCTGACCGTGCTGCGGCTCAACGCGGCCTCGCTCGGCGACGGGCCCGCCGCCGAGCAGACCCGCGCGGCCGTCGCCCAGCTGGAGCGCGAGGTCGACATCATCATCCGCACCGCCCGCGAGGCCAAGCCGCAGACCGCGGCCGCCGGCCCCGGCGCCGGATGCGACGCGGCCGAGGTCGTCCGGGAGCGGATGGCGTTCTGGTCGGCGCTCGCGGAGGACGAGGGCCGCAAGTGGCGGGTGGCCGGCGCCGACCGGCCGGTGCGCATACCCGTGGCCCGCCCGGACCTCGCGGCCGCCCTGGACGCGCTGCTCGGCAACGTCTTCCGGCACACCCCGGAGGGCACCGCCTTCGCCGTCGACCTGCACAACGGCGAGGACGCGGTGATCGTGCTCGTGTCCGACGCCGGGCCGGGCATCACCGACCCGGAGGCGGCCGTGGCCCGCGGGCGCGGATCCGGCGCCGACGGCTCGACCGGCCTGGGCCTGGACATCGTGCGCCGCCTCGCCGAGTCGACCGGCGGCGATCTGCGGATCGGCTCCTCGGTGCTGGGCGGCACCGAGGTGCGCGTCCGGATCCAGCTCTACGCACGGGAGCGCCCGCCCGCCCGGCTGGGCCACCGCGGAACCGTACGTCGCCGCAGGCGCACCGCCCGCGCCCGCTGAACCCCCGGCCCCGGCGGCGCGACGGCGGCGCCGAGCCGGGTGCCGGGGCCGCCGGGGGAAAGGAACGGGGCGCGGCGCCCCTCACAGGCGCCGCGCCCCGTTCCCCGCTTCCGGGGACCCCGTTCTCGGAGCCCCGCGCTCAGGCGGCCTCCACCGGCGGCAGCGAGCCGGTGCGCGCCGCCTTGCCGTACCAGTGGGCGCTCGACTTCGGCGTGCGGGCCAGCGTCGCGTAGTCGACGTACACCGCGCCGAAGCGCTTGCCGTAGCCGTACGCCCACTCGAAGTTGTCCATCAGGGACCACAGGAAGTAGCCGCGCACGTCCGCGCCGTCGGTGATGGCCCGGCGCACCGCCGCCAGGTGGCCGTGCAGGTAGGCGATCCGCTCCGGGTCGTGGACGCGGCCGTCCGGGTCGGGCTTGTCGTCGTAGGCCGCGCCGTTCTCGGTGATGTACAGCGGCAGGCCCGGCGCCTCCCGGGTGTAGCGCATGATCAGCTCGTGCAGGCCCGTCGGGTCGATGGTCCAGCCCATCTCCGTGCGCTCGCCCGGCGTCTGGTGGAAGGCCACGTCGTCCGCGCCCGGCCAGGGCGAGTGGTCGCTCGCGCCGTGTCCGTCGGCCCGCGGCGCGCGCGCGTCGGCGTCCGTCGCGGACACCAGGGTCGGCGTGTAGTAGTTCAGGCCCAGCGCGTCCAGCGGCTGCTGGATCACGCGCAGGTCACCGTCGAGGACGTACGACCAGTCGGTGACCGACGCGGTCGCCTCGAACAGGGTCCCGGGGTAGGCGCCGTGCAGGATCGGGCCGTGGAAGACGCCGTTGGCCAGGTCGTCGATCCTGCGGACCGCCGCCAGGTCGGCAGGGGTCTGCGACAGCGGCCGCACCACCGACGAGTTCAGGCTGATCGCGACCTGGTTGCGGGCCGGCATGACGGACCGCAGGGCGGTGGTGCCCAGCCCGTGCGCCAGGTTCAGGTGGTGCGCGGCCCTCAGCGCGGCCTCCGGCTCCGTACGGCCCGGCGCGTGCACACCCGAGCTGTAGCCCAGGAACGCGCTGCACCACGGCTCGTTCAGGGTGATCCACTGCTCCACCCGGTCGCCCAGCGCCTCGCCGACGATCTGGGCGTACTCGGCGAACCGGAACGCGGTGTCCCGCTCCGGCCAGCCGCCCGCGTCCTCCAGCTCCTGCGGCAGGTCCCAGTGGTAGAGGGTGACGGCCGGCTTGATGCCGCGCTCCAGCAGCTCGTCCACCAGCCGCCGGTAGAAGTCCAGCCCCACCTGCACGGCCGGGCCCCGGCCGGTCGGCTGCACCCGCGACCAGGAGATCGAGAAACGGTAGGCGTTCAGGCCGAGGTCGGCCATCATCGCCACGTCCTCGCGGTAACGGTGGTAGTGGTCGACAGCGATGTCACCGTGCTCGCCGCCTGCCGTCTTGCCCGGCGTATGGCTGAAGGTGTCCCAGATCGAGGGCGTACGGCCGTCCTCCCGAGCCGCCCCCTCGATCTGGTACGCGGAGGTCGCGGCGCCCCAGAGGAAGGCGGGAGGAAAGGTCACCGGGGTCGCCGGCTTTGCGGGCTCAGGCATGGAAGCGCTCCCAAAATGGTCGTGGAGACCGAAGGGTCGAAGGAAGAAGAGAAGAGGGGGCCGGGGCGGCGCTGACCCGGCTCCCGGGGACTCGGCGGCGCGTCAGCCCTTGATCGCGCCCTGCATGATGCCGCCCACGATCTGCTTGCCGAACAGCAGGAACGCGATGAGCAGCGGAAGCGTGCCGAGCAGGGCACCCGCCATGATCACCGCCTGGTCGGGGACGTACCCCGTGCCCAGCGAGTTCAGCGCCACCTGCACGGTCGGGTTCTGCTGGTTCAGGGCGATGATCGGCCACAGGAAGTCGTTCCAGGCGAACACGAACGTCAGCAGACCCAGCACGGCCATGGCCGGCCGCGCCGCGGGGAAGACCACGTGCCACACGATCCGCAGGCTGCTCGCGCCGTCCACCCGCGCCGCCTCGATCAGCTCGCTCGGCAGCGCCTGCACCAGGTACTGCCGCATGAAGAACGTACCGAAGGCGGTGACCAGCGTCGGCAGGATGACCGTCTGGAGCTGGTTCGACCAGCCGAGGTCCGACATCCACAGGTACAGCGGTACGACGGCCAGCTGCGGCGGGATCATCATCGTGCCGATGGTCAGCAGCAGCAGCACGCCGGAGAACCTGAACTTCAGCTTGGCGAAGGCGAACCCGGCGAGCGTGGAGAACAGCACCGTGCTGATGGTGATGGTGCCCGCCACGAGCGTGCTGTTCACCATCGCCGTGCCGAGCCCGGCCTCGTCCCACGCGGTCTGCAGGTTCTTGAACAGGTTCCCGCCGAACCACAGCGGCGGCGGCGTCTGCGCCAGGCGCTGGTCGGTGCGCGAGGCCGCGATCGCCGTCCACACCAGCGGGGCCAGCGAGACCAGCGCGAACAGCGTCAGCACCACGTAGGTGACCGGGCCGGCGTCCAGCTGCTTGCCCGCGCCCATCACCCGGTGCCGGGACTTCCGGCCGCCGCCCTTCACCTTCGACTGAGGCAACGTCAGTTCACTAGCCGTCATGGGTCTTCCTCAGACGTCGGTTGATCAGCAGATTGATCCCGGCGATGATCAACAGGATCAGGAACATCGACCAGGCGATCGCGGACGCCTTGCCGAGGTTGCCGATGATCCAGCCCTGGTCGTACATGTACAGGCCGAGCGTCTGGTACTGGTGCTCGGAGCCGCCCTTGGAACCGCTCACCCCGCCGAACAGCAGCGGCTCACCGAACAGCTGCGTGGCGCCGATCGTGGACACGACCACCGTGAACAGGATCGTCGGCCGCAGCATCGGGATCGTCACGTGACGGAACTGCTCCCAGCGGTTGGCACCGTCGATGGCCGCCGACTCGTACAGGTCGGTCGGGATCGCCTGCATCGCCGCCAGGTAGATCAGCGCGTTGTACCCGGTCCACCGCCAGATCACGATCGAGGACACCGCGAACTGCGAACCCCAGTCCGCCTCACGCCAGTTGACCGGATCGATACCGATGAAGCCCAGCAGCCAGTTGACCAGGCCGCCGTCCCACGAGTACAGCAGCGTGAACACCAGGGTCGCCGCCGCCACCGAGGTGGCGTACGGAGTGAGCATCACGACCCGCCACGCGGTCGAACCGCGCAGCTTGTAGTTCAGCATGTGCGCGAGCCCGATCGCCGCGAGCAACTGCGGCACGGTGGAGATCACGCCGATGGTGAGCGTGTTCTTCAGCGCGTTCCAGAAGAAGTCCGAGGACAGCAGGTTCTTGTAGTTGTCCAGACCGGCCCAGGTCTGCGTGTCGAGCGACGACAGCTGCACGTTGTGCAGCGAGTACCAGGCCGTGTACAGCAGCGGGACGAGCGAGAAGGCGCCGAAGATGACGAAGAAGGGGGCGATGAACGCGTACGGCGACGCCTTCATGTCCCAGCGGTACAGCCGGCTGCGCCAGGAGCCGGAGCCCCCGGACGGCGTACCACGACCGTGAGCGCCCCGGGCCGCGCCCGGCGTGATGCCGGGCGCGGCGTCGGCGCTCGTCGCGGGATGCGCGAGAGCCTGCTTGGAGCTGCTCACTGGCCGAGCACGTCCTTGATCTCGCTCTTCGCGGCGTCCCAGCCCTGCGAGGGCGACTTGCCCTTCTGCTCGACCTGGAGGATGCCGACGTCGGTGAGCGCGGTGTTGATCGGCTGGTCCTTGACGCCGAAGTACTGGACCGGGATGGTCTTCGCCGAGTCGCCGAAGATCTGGGTGATCGGCGCGTCGGAGAAGTACGAGGTGGTCTCGGCGGCCGGCTTCAGGCTCGCGTACGCCGACGGGGTGGACGGGAAGCTCGCCTGCTTGGCGAACACCTTCGCCTGCTGTTCGGGCGCGGTCAGCCACTTCGCCAGGGCGATGGCCTCCTTCTGGTGCTTGCCCGCCGTCGGCACGCCGACGAAGGAGCCGCCCCAGTTGGCCGCGGTCGGCGCCGCCGCCACGTCCCAGTTGCCCTTGCCGGAGTCACCCGACTTCTGCTCGATGTAGCCGATCATCCACGCCGGGCAGGCCACCGTCGCGAAGGTGCCGTTGGCGAAGCCCTGGTCCCACGGCTTGTCGAACTGCTTCAGCTTCGCGGACATGTTGCTGGTCGCCACGGTCATCGCGGCGTCCCAGGCCTTCTTCACGCCGTCGGACTTCTCCCAGATGACGTTGCCGTCCTTGTCGTAGTACCGCTCGCTGCCGCCGCCGAGCGCCGCGTTGTAGACGGAGGAGGCGGAGTCGACGTACTTCGTGCCGCTCGGCGCCTTCTTCATGTACTGCTTGCCGAGGTCGACGTACTTCGCCCAGTCGCCCTTCCACTGCGCGGCGAGCTTGGTGCGGTCGGTCTCCAGGCCGGCCTTCTTGAACAGGTCCTTGCGGTAGCAGATCGCCATCGGACCGACGTCGGTGCCGAGGCCGATCAGCTTGCCGTCCTTGGTGGTGGCCTGGGCGTTCTTCCACTCCAGCCACTGCGACTTGTCGACCTCCTTGCCGAGGTCCACGAACTTGTCGGCCTGCGTCTGCACGGCCTCGGTGATGTTGCCGACCTCGATCGCCTGGATGTCGTCCGTGCCGGAGCCGGCCTGCAGGCGGGTGAGCACCTTGGGCCAGTACACGTCGGTCCTGGTGGTGACGTTCTCCTTGATGGAGATGTTCGGGTGCAGCTTCATGTACTCGTCGTACAGGCCGGCCTGCTTGTAGCCGAAGACACCGAAGGTGCCTATCGTCAGGGTGGTCTTGCCCTTGGCGTCACCACCACTGTTCGAGCCCGACGAGTCGTCGTCCGAGTCATTGGCGCAGCCGGCCAGCAGGCCTGTGGTCAGCGCGGCGACGGCCGCGAAGGCCACCAGCCGGGTACTCGTACGCATGTGCGTCCTCCTGTTGCCTGACGTGCCGACCCCCCGGCCAACTGCACTGTTGGGCCCGTTTTCTTGCTGCGGCTCGGGCGGGGAACGTGCGGGACATGTATGTGTCAGGTACCGTGGGAGCGCTCCCACAGGTGATGTGTTGAAGGTTCGTCGGTTCGGGCGGGGGTGTCAAGGGAGCGGACGCCGCGAGATGCGTTCAGTTATCGGCCTGTTAACTGGAATCGTAGAGTCCGCTGCTTTCGCGGATCGCCCGGTGTCGCGGTTGCCCGCCGGGCACCCGGGCGGGGGTGCCGCGCGGCGGCCCCCGGGGCAGGTCACCGTAAGGGGCGGGACTGTTAGATTCCAAGGCCAGCGTGATGATGACGGCGGGAAGGCGGCGGAGCCCATGGCAAGCCACGGAGTGCGGGGGCGCAGCGGCGGGCGGCCCACCCTCGAGGAGGTCGCCGCCCGCGCCGGTGTGGGCCGGGGCACGGTCTCCCGGGTGATCAACGGGTCGCCGCGGGTGAGCGAGGCGACGCGTGCCGCCGTCGAGGCCGCGGTCGCGGAGCTGGGCTACGTGCCGAACACGGCGGCCCGTGCGCTCGCCGCCAACCGGACCGACGCGATCGCCCTGGTCGTGCCCGAGCCGGAGACGCGTTTCTTCGCCGAGCCGTACTTCTCCGACATGCTCAAGGGCGTCGGCGCCGCGTTGTCGGACACGGAGATGCAGCTGCTGCTGATATTCGCCGGCAGCGACCGCGAGCGCCGCCGCCTGGCGGAGTACCTGGCCGCGCACCGGGTGGACGGTGTCCTGCTGGTGTCGGTGCACGCGGACGACCCGCTGCCCGACATGCTGGCGCAGCTGGAGATCCCGGCGGTGATCAGCGGTCCCCGGTCGGCCGCGGAGACGCTGACGTCGGTGGACTCGGACAACTACGGCGGCGGGCGCTCGGCCGTGGAGCACCTGCTGTCCCGCGGCCACCGCAAGATCGCCCACATCACCGGCCGCCTCGACGTCTACGGTGCCCAGCGCCGTGTCGACGGCTACCGCGACGCGCTGCGCGACGCGGGGCAGGAGGTCGACGAGCGGCTGATCGAGCCGGGCGACTTCACGGAGGAGGGCGGCCGCCGGGCGATGAAGAAGCTGCTGGACCGCTCTCCGGACCTGGACGCCGTCTTCGCGGGCTCGGACGTCATGGCGGCCGGCGCCCGTCAGGTGCTGCGCGAGGAGGGCCGCCGCATTCCCGAGGACGTGGCCCTGGTCGGTTACGACGACTCGGCGATAGCCCGCCACATGGACCCGCCGCTGACCAGTGTCCGCCAGCCGATCGCGGAGATGGGCCGCCGCATGATCGACCTCCTGATGTCGGAGATCGCCGACCGCCGCCCTGCCGTGTCGCGCGGTCTGGAGCGCCGCCAGATGGTCCTGGCGACCGAACTGGTACCGCGAGCGTCGTCCTGACCGGCCGCTGAGCGGCAGGCGATCGGCCCGGCGGCCGTCCGCTGCCCGGCCCGGCAGGCGATCGGCCCGGCGGCCGTCCGCTGCCCGGCCCGGCAGGCGATCGGCCCGGCGGCCGTCCGCTGCCCGGCCCGGCAGGCGACAGGCCCGGCGGCCGTCCGCTGCCCGGCCCGGCAGGCGACAGGCCCGGCGGCCGTCCGCTGCCCGGCCCGGCAGGCGATCGGCCCGGCGGCCGTCCGCTGCCCGGCCCGGCAGGCGACAGGCCCGGCGGCCGTCCGCTGCCCGGCCCGGCACCGGTGAGGACGTGATCCACCCGGTGCCGCCGATGCGTCGTCCGCACCGGTGTCTCCGAGGATGTCGTCCGTTGCCGCCGGGGACCGCGCGGTGGGGGCGTCAGGCGCGCAGGTCGAGGCGCCAGCGGGTCTCCCCGTCCCGTTCCTCGTCCGTCGGCGCCAGTCCCGCGGCCGTGGCTACGGCGGCGGAGGCCGCGTGGGCGGGGTGGATGTGGGCGATCACCGTGCGCGTGGAGCGCCGGCCCAGCCAGTCGACGAGGGCGCGGGCCGCCTCGCGGGCGTGGCCGCGGCCCTGCCAGGGAGTGCCGACGACCCAGGCGATCTCCGCGACCGGTCCGGCGACCGTGGCCTGGACGGTTCCCACCAGGCAGGCGTCCGTGCGGCTGTGCAGCACCCAGTTCAACCAGGAGACGGCCGGGTCGGGGGATCCGGCGACGAGACGTTCGTAGCGGGTCCGCAGGGCGTCGGGGGCGGCGGGGGAGCCGCCGGTGAAGGTGTGCAGGGCGGGGTCCGACAGCACGGCGGCCATCTCGTCGGCATGGTCGACGCGCAGCGGGAGAAGGCCGAGGCGAGGGGTGCCGATGATGTCGGCGCGCACGTGGGCCTCCGGGGAACGAGTCAGCCGGTGACCTCGCTTTCGCGAGGTCACCGGCTGATGACTCAGGGTGAGTGACGGGACTCGAACCCGCGACATCCTGGACCACAACCAGGTGCTCTACCAGCTGAGCTACACCCACCATGACCGGAGGTTCAGATCTGTGGTTTCCCTGACCGGCCGAGAAAAAGTGTACAGGGTCCGAAGGGGTGCTCGCGCCCGGCTTTCGCGGCGCCCCTCCGGGCGGCCCCGGAAGGCCTACTGCGCAGGCAGGACGTGCTTCGCGGCGATCGCCTTGGCGGTGTCCGAGTCGGGGCCGGGCTGCGGCACGAAGATCGCCTCCCGGTAGTAGCGCAGCTCGGCGATCGACTCGCGGATGTCGGCGAGGGCGCGGTGGTTGCCGTTCTTCTCGGGGCTGTTGAAGTACGCCCGCGGGTACCAGCGCCGGGCCAGCTCCTTTATGGAGGAGACGTCGACGATGCGGTAGTGGAGGTAGTCCTCCAGCGTGGGCATGTCCCGCAGCAGGAAGCCGCGGTCGGTGCCGACGGAGTTCCCGCACAGCGGAGCCTTGCCGGGTTCCTTGACGTGTTCGCGGACGTACGTCAGGACCTGCTCCTCGGCGTCGGCCAGCGTCGTGCCGCCGGCGAGCTCGTTCAGCAGCCCGGACGCGGTGTGCATCTGACGCACCACCTCCGGCATCGTCTCCAGCGCCGAGTCCGGCGGGCGGATGACGATGTCCACACCCTCGCCGAGCACGTTCAGCTCGGAGTCGGTGACGAGGGCGGCAACCTCGATGAGCGCGTCGTCGGACAGCGAGAGGCCGGTCATCTCGCAGTCGATCCACACCATGCGATCGTTCATGCGACCACCCTAAAGCTGACGTCCGGCTTTGCGACGCCCGGTGCCGGTGCCGGTGCCGGCAGCGGTGCAGAGCCCGGGCGGGGCCGGGACCGGTGCAGAGCCCGGGCGGGGCCGGGACCGGCCGCGGACGCCGGACGGACGGAGCGGGTCCGTCCGTCCGGCGTCGCCGGATCAGGTGCCGCTGCGCTGTCCCGGCACGGCCGCCCGGGCCGCGAGGTAGGCGTCGCGGCCGTTGTCGGACGCGGACGCCGCCGCGTACGCCGAGGCCGGTGACGGCGCCGGGCCCATCGCGCTCGCCGCGGTGCGGCGGGTCTGCGGCGGGACCGGACCCTCCGGGTGCAGCGCAGGCGCCGGTCCGGGGGCGCCGACGGGTGCCGCCGGACTCTCCGGCTCGACCGGCCGCTCGCTCTGCGGCCGCCGGGCCCGGTACGCCGCGCGGTACGCGGCCGGGGACGAGCCCAGCTGCCGGCGGAAGTGGCCGCGCAGGGCCACCGGGGAACGGAAGCCGCAGCGGCCGGCCACCTCGTCCACCGAGTAGTCCGACGTCTCCAGCAGGCGCTGCGCCTGCAGCACCCGCTGGGTGATCAGCCACTGCAGGGGGGCGCTCCCGGTGAGCGAGCGGAAGCGGCGGTCGAAGGTGCGCCGGCTCATGTAGGCGCGCGCCGCGAGGGTCTCCACGTCGAACTGCTCGTGGAGGTGCTCCAGCGCCCAGGCGACGACCTCGGCGAGCGGGTCGGCGCCGATCTCCTCGGGTAAAGAGCGGTCCAGGTAGCGCTCCTGGCCTCCTGTCCGGCGCGGCGGGACGACCAGCCGGCGCGCGAGCGCGCCGGCCGCCTCGTTGCCGTGGTCGGTCCGCACGATGTGCAGGCACAGGTCGATTCCGGCCGCGGTGCCGGCCGAGGTGAGCACGTCCCCGTCGTCGACGAAGAGTTCTCTCGGATCGACGTGGACCGACGGGTAGCGCTTGGCCAGCGTCGGCGCGTACATCCAGTGTGTGGTCGCCGGGCGGCCGTCCAGCAGGCCGGCCGCGGCCAGGACGAAGGCGCCGGTGCACAGCCCGACGATGCGGGCGCCCTCCTCGTGGGCCCGGCGCAGCGCGTCGAGCGCCTCCTCCGGTGGCGGCGAGGTGATCGAGCGCCAGGCCGGCACGACGACCGTGCCCGCGCGCGAAATCGCCTCCAGCCCGTGTGGCGCGGTCAGTTCCAGGCCCCCTGTGGTCCGCAGCGGGCCTTCCTCACCGGCCGCCACCAACAGGCGGTAGCGCGGTACGCCGGCGTCCTGGCGGTCGATCCCGAACACCGACAGCGGAATGGAACTCTCGAAGATGGGGCCGCCGCTGAACAGCAGCACCGCGACGATCTCCTTGCGGCGTCGCCCGGAAAGCTTCCGGGCCGCGGCTTCCGGCGCGGCAGTGGAGTCGTGGCTCATCCTGCTAAGCCCCCCTCGGTGGTCGCGGCTCCTCGGTTGTGTCGCTCCTGCACGTTTCCCCTCGGTCCTGCACGAGTCCCCCGCCGTAAGACGTCAAGATCGAATCTACTGTGTCCCGTGGTGCCGGGGTGACCGACTTCGGCAACCGGCACATTGTCGACATGGCAACTTGGCGTGAAGCATTCGATCACGAAGCGTTGCACTCGTGGGCCGTGCAGGGAAGTGCGCCTCGTGGCGGTGGCCAATCCGCATAGGGTGCGTGGGGCCCGCGACCCCCTGTCCGTGCAGGTGGAACGGGGGTTGGGGGGTGGTCGGCCCAAAGGATGCGCGGTGTCCAGAAGTTGGCTGAAAAGATGCGCTTGCGTGCGCGGAAACCGGTCAGCCGACCGGTGTACGTCCCCCGGTGTGACGTCCGCCTCGGTGCGGGCCCGCTCAGGCCCCGTGGCGGCGGTCGCGGTGCGGGACCCGCGCGGCGGCCGGCGGCCGGGCCGCGCCGCGCTCCGAACGGCGCAGCGGCAGGCGGCAGACGGACGTGACGGCGGCGAGGCCGCCGGCCGTGCCCGCCGCGCCGGCGAGGGAGGTGCCGCACCACAGGAGGACCACCGGGACCAGGAAGCAGCTGAAGGCCGCCCAGCGGACGAGGCCGGTCGCGGAGTCCGGGACCGGGGCGCTGCGGCGGGGGCGGTCGGGAGTGCGGTGCGGTGCGGCCATGCGTGTGCTCCCTGGGACGGCGGTCACCGGGTTCAACGCCTGTTCCACCGGGCGGTCACTGTACGCCTCGGCCGGGCGGGCGGCACGGACACCTGAACCCCGGGCGAACCGCCTGTACGTCGCAGCAACCATTGCGTGACGGGCGCACCCTCGTGCATGCTCCCTGGAACCCCCGCCGGGTCGTGGGCGGGGTCTGGGCTAAGGAGGCGTGCCGCCGTACCCTTGGGGGTATGGGGTTGGGAAGATGTTTCCCGGACACAGCTCCGCCGCACACTGTCGTCCCACCCGATCAAGGATCACAACGCCGAGACAGCCATGGCCGGTCACGAATTCTTCGAACCCGCGGACCGCAAGCGGCCGGTCGCCGACCCCACGGCGGCCGATCCCCTGGCGGCGGAAGAGCCACGCCATTCCTGCGATCCCGCCTTCAAGCACGGTGTCGTCGTGGGATTCGACGGCTCGACCTCCAGTGAGCGAGCCCTCGCGTACGCCGTCGGCATGGCCCACCGCTCCGGCTCGGGCCTGATCATCGTCCACGTCGCCAACCGGCTGCCCACCACGGTGTGGGCGGGCTGCGAGCCGCCGGTCTTCGTCGACGTGCCCGACCACCGCACCGAGGTGCTCGGGCTGGAGCTGGCCTGTGCCGACCATCTCGCCGAGGTGCCCTGGATCCTGGTCGAGCGCGGCGGCGACATCTGCCACGAGCTCGAGGAGGTCGGGCGGGAGTACGAGGCGGACGCGATCGTCGTCGGCTCCACGCACGGCATCGCGGGGCGCATCTTCGGCTCCGTCGCGGGGCGGCTGGCCAAGCGGGCGCGGCGGCCCGTGGTGGTCATCCCGTAGCTCCCCGTAGCTCCCGCGGTCCGGTTGTAGCCGCGGACTTCGCGGTCGCCGACTCACGCATCGTCAAATCCCCCGCGCGCGGCGCGAATCTACCGGCGCGTAGGGGTGTCCGCGTTTTTGCACAGGGCATATATCGCTCACGTACCCGTGTTCGACGGGCTGCCTGCCGGGGTGTGACGGCCGCCGGCCGAGGCAGCCGGGGGCCGGGAGCCGAGGGGCGTGGCGGCCCCGGCCGTTGAGAGGAGCGACCCCCTGTGCGGGTGGCACACAGGGGGTCGTTCGGCCCGCGCGCGGAGGGCACCGGGTGCGCGGAGGCGGATCTACGTCACCGTCACTACGCCACCCGTCTCCACTCCGCCGTCTTCTACTCCACCGTCACGGACTTGGCGAGGTTGCGCGGCTTGTCGATGTCCCGGCCCAGGGACAAGGCCGTGTGGTAGGCGAGGAGTTGGAGGGGGATGCCCATCAGGATCGGGTCCAGCTCGTCCTCGTTCTTCGGGACCACGATCGTCTGGTCGGCCTTCTCCTGGTGCTGGTGGGCCACCGCCAGGATGCGGCCGCTGCGGGCCTTGATCTCCTCCATGGCCGCGCGGTTCTTCTCCAGCAGGTCGTCGTCGGGGACGATGGCGACCGTCGGCAGGGCCGGCTCGATGAGTGCCAGCGGGCCGTGCTTGAGCTCGGAGGCCGGGTAGGCCTCGGCGTGGATGTAGGAGACCTCCTTGAGCTTCAGCGAGGCCTCGCGGGCCACCGGGTAGCCCCGGACGCGGCCGATGAAGAGCATCGAGCGGGCGTCGGCGAACTGCTCGGCCAGCTTCTTGATCTCCTCCTCCTGCTCCATGATCTCGGAGATCTGCGCGGGCAGCCGGCGCAGACCCTCGATGATCCGCTTGCCGTCGCGGACGGAGAGGTCGCGGGTGCGGCCCAGGTGCAGCGCGAGCAGCGCGAAGGCGACCGTGGTGTTGGTGAAGCATTTGGTGGACACCACGCACACCTCGGGCCCGGCGTGCACGTAGATGCCGCCGTCGGCCTCGCGGGCGATCGCGGAGCCGACCACGTTGACCACGCCCAGCACCCGCGCGCCCTTGCGCTTGAGTTCCTGCACGGCGGCGAGGACGTCGTAGGTCTCGCCGGACTGGGAGACGGCGATGTAGAGGGTGTCGGGGTCCACCACGGCGTTGCGGTAGCGGAACTCGGAGGCCGGCTCGGCGTCCGCGGGGATGCGGGCCAGCTCCTCGATCATCTGGGCGCCGATCATGCCCGCGTGGTAGGAGGTGCCGCAGCCGAGGATCTTCACGCGGCGGATCTGGCGCGCCTCACGGGCGTCCAGGTTCAGGCCGCCGAGGTGCACGGTGGAGAAGCGGTCGTCGATCCGGCCGCGCAGCACACGGTCCACAGCCTCGGCCTGCTCGTGGATCTCCTTGTGCATGTAGGTGTCGTGGACGCCCATGTCGTACGACGCCGCCTCCCACTCCACGGTGGTCGGCTCGGCCGTGGTGCGGGTGCCCTCGGTGGTGTAGGTGCGGAAGTCGTCGGCCTTGAGGGTGGCCATCTCGCCGTCGTCCAGCGTGACTATCTGCCGGGTGTGGGCGACCAGGGCGGCGATGTCGGAGGCGACGAACATCTCCTTCTCGCCGATGCCGAGGACGACCGGGGAGCCGTTGCGGGCCACCACGATCCGGTCGGGGAAGTCGGCGTGCATCACGGCGATGCCGTACGTGCCCTCGATGACCCGCAGGGTCTCGCGGACCTTCTCCTCCAGCTTCTCGGCCTGGGAGCGGGCGATGAGGTGGACGAGGACCTCGGTGTCGGTCTCGGAGAGGAACTCCACGCCGTCCGCCTCCAGCTTGCGGCGCAGGTCGGAGGCGTTGTCGATGATGCCGTTGTGGACGACGGCGACCTTGCCCTCGGCGTCCAGGTGCGGGTGGGCGTTGACGTCGGAGGGGGCGCCGTGGGTGGCCCAGCGGGTGTGGGCGATGCCGGTGGTGCCCTTGAACCGCGCCGGGACCTTGGCCTCCAGGTCGCGGACCCGGCCCTTGGCCTTGACCATCTTCAGCCCGGCCGTCTTCGGGGACGTGACGACGATGCCCGCCGAGTCGTAGCCGCGGTACTCCAGCCGCTGCAGGCCCTCGAGCAGCAGCGGGGCGACGTCACGCTTCCCGATGTATCCGACAATTCCGCACATGGAAGATGTGTCCCTCAGCCGTAGACGATGCGGCGCAGCTGCCGGAGCGTGAGCTCCGGAGGTGCCACCGCCCGGTATTTCAGGTCCGCCTCGATCCGTTCGAAGATCGTCGAGTTCACCAGGCCCTGGGCCTGCAGCTCGCGGTGGCGGCGACGGACGTACTGCTCGGTCGTCTCGTCGAAGTAGGCGAGCACGTCCTGGATCACCCGCAGTGCCTCGCCCCGGCTCAGGGGCGTGGTCCGCGTCAGGTGATCTACGAGTTCGTCGTGCACCGGTAGATCATGGGCCACCGGAGGCGGTTTCGCAAGAATCCTGCCCGATTTCGGGCAAGGGGCTGCTGGAACCCCTGTCGGGGTGCACGGGCGGCGGGCGGTTCTCACATGCGCTTGAGGACCGCCTGCTTGGCCAGGGCGAACTCCTCGTCCGTGAGGACCCCCGAACGGTGCAGGTCGCCCAGCTCGCGCAGTCGCCGCAGCAGCGCGTCGTGGTCGTCCTCGCGGGCCGGCCCGGGCGGCTCGGGGAGCCGCGGGCGCGGCGGTTCCGGCTCCGGCGCGGCCGCCGTCGAGGGGTGCGGCAGCCGGGCCTGCACGGCCGCCGCGACCAGCGCCATCAGCGGGTCCTTCTTGAAACCCCACAGCTCGACGGCGTGGGGGTCGTACTTGGGCGGCGCCTCGGTCGCCGCGTCCTTCACGGTGAAGCGCAGATGCCCGTTCTCCAGGCCGACGGCCGGCTGCCACTCCACGGCGGCGATGTCGGTCAGGGCCAGGGTGCGGGCGCCGGCGGCGGCCTTGGCGTCCTCCGTCTTCCAGTTCCACTCCAGGCGGACCCGCTCGCCGTCGAAGCTCGCGGTGCCGTCCCCGGCGGAGACCGACAGCGGGACCGGCGGTCCGGACAGCAGGAACTCGGTCGCCGGGCCGGCCGGGACCTGGTCCAGCAGCAGGGCGCTGCGGACCTCGTCCGTGAAGTACTCGGCGACGCCGTGACGGTCGGGCTCGACGATCAGCTGGTAGGGGTCGTGGGGTTCGGTCAGCCGGCCGCCGGTCGCGTGCAGCAGCGGGTCGGCGCCGTCCCGCAGGCGCAGCCGCAGCCGGCCCGCACGCTTGCCCTGCTCGAACGAGATCCCGGCCAACGCGCCCAGCGGCACGACGAGTTCACCGAGCGTCTGGCGCAGCAGGCTGACGTTCTTGTCGCGTCCGGGAGTCAGTCGGAGCGCGTCGCCGTCGAACGCCCAGGTGCCGTCCTTCTGGAGGATTTCCGCCATGGGGGGATTGTCGCACCGGTTCCCCGGGCGGGTGATCCGCACCGATCCGGGCGACCGGCGCAAGCGGTGCAAGCGGCACAAGTGGTGTGACCGGCGTGGCGGGCGCGGCGGTCGCGACCGGCCGGCGGGCGTGACGGGCAGGCGGGCGTGACGGGCAGGCGGGCGTGACGGGCAGGCGGGCGCGGAGGGTGCGGAGGGCGAGGTGGGCACCCCGCGGACCGTGCCGCGGGGTGCCCGCTCGTGCCGGGTCAGTACCGCGCGAGGGGGTTCCTCAGGGTGCCGGCGAGCTGGAGCGCGCCGGACGGGTCGGCCAGGTCCACCATCTGCCGGTTGTCGCGCAGTTGGAGCCGGTTGAGGCAGGACAGGGCGAACTCGGGGGCGAACAGGTCGTACCGGGCGAACCTGTCGGCCAGCCCGGGCGTCGACTCCTGGTACTCGCGGGTGACGTCGGCGACCGTCCGCCAGAAGCCGTCCTCCTCCAGGATCCCCCCGGTGGCGAGGTTCGCGGCGAGGAAGCGGAAGAAGCAGTCGAAGACGTCCGTGAAGACCGACAGCAGCCTTTGTTCTTCGGGCACTTCCACGCGGACGCGCCGCACCTCGGGCGGCAGGACCGCGTCCGGGTCCAGGACGGCGATCTCCTCGGCGATGTCCTTGTAGACCGCCCGCCGCACCACGCCGTCCCTCAGCACCAGGATCACGTTCTCGCCGTGCGGCATGTAGACCAGTCCGTAGGCGTAGAAGCTGTGCAGCAGCGGGACGTAGTAGGCCCGCAGGTAGTGCCGCAGCCATTCGGCGGGGGCGAGGCCCGACCGCTCGATCAGCGCGCCCGCGACGGACGCGCCCTCGTGGTCGACGTGCAGCAGGCAGGCCATGGTGGCCAGGGACTCGCCGTCCGCCAGCGAGGTGACCGGGCTCTCCCGCCACAGCGCCGCCAGCATCTTGCGGTAGGGCGAGCGGCGGTCGGTCGCCTTCTCGTACTCCGGGTGCCGGTAGCCGACCGCGGCCCGCTCACGGATGATCGTCAGGCCGGTCGCCCGCAGCACCGGGTCGGCCTCGACGAGCCGGGCCAGCCAGTCGTTGATCGCCGGGGTGGCCTCCATGTAGGCGGCCGACAGACCGCGCATGAAGCCCATGTTGAGCACCGACAGGGCCGTCTTGACGTAGTGCTTCCCAGGGTGGGAGACGTTGAAGAAGGTCCGCACCGACTGCTGGGCCAGGTACTCGTCGTCGCCCTCGCCGAGGCACACCAGGTGCCCGCGGGCGACCTCGGCGGCGAAGGTGACGGCGAGCTTGTTCCACCACTGCCAGGGGTGCACGGGGATCAGGAGGTAGTCGGCCGGGTCCAGGCCCCGCCCGGTGAGCGTGCGGTGGAAGCGTTCCACGGCCGTGTCGCCCAGCTCCTGCCGGACGAACGTCCCGTACTCGATCCCGGCGCCGGCCGTGAACGCCGCCCGCGAGCGGTGCGCGGCCAGCCATACCAGGCGCACCGGGCTCGCGGTCTCCGGGGCGTACGACAGGTAGTCGTGGACGCCGAAGCCGAGCCGGCCGTTGTTGGCGACGAAGCAGGGGTGGCCCTCGGTCATGCCGGTCTCGACGTCCTGGAAGCCGGCCCGGGCCAGCTCGGCGGCGGTGACCGGCGGCTTGGTGAGCTTGTAGCAGATGCCCGAGACGGTGGAGGAGATCTCCTCCAGGTAGACGGGCAGGATGTCGTCGCCCAGGCCCAGCGTCCGCCGCAGTTCGATGAAGAACTCCAGTGCGTCCAGGGGTATTTCGGCGCCTTCGCGGTGCCGGGTGATGGAGTCCGCGTCCACCTGCCAGTGGTCCAGGGCGCGGCGGGTGGCGGTGAACCGGTAGTGGGTCAGCCCGTCGTCGCCGCGGACGACGTACCCGTCGCCGTCCGGCTCGGGGGTGATCAGCCGCTCGTGCGCGAACTCGGCGAGCGCCTTGCGCAGCAGGAGGCGGCCCGCCCGTTCCCAGCGCTCGGGGGAGAGGTGGGCCACGGCGTCGGCGGGGCTCACGCGACCGCCCCCGTCGCCGCCCGGAACCGCTCCCGGGTGCAGACGCTCAGCAGCGCCCGCTTCTCCGGTTTCTCGATCTCGCGCAGTGGTTCGAAGCCGACGGCCGCGTTCAGGGCGTGGACGGCCTTGTTGCGCACGTCCGGCTCGACCACGACCCGGGCGGCCGCCGGGTCCGCGAAGAGGTGCGCCAGTACGGCGGTGATGACGGCGCGGGTGAACCCGTGCTCGGGCGTGTCGGTGGCCGGTACCAGGAAGTGCATGCCGACGTCACCCGGCTCGGGCTCGTACAGGCCGGTCAGTTCGCGGTGCGCGGGGTCGTACTTCTCCATCAGGAAGGCGGGTTCGCCGTCGCGCAGGCCGAGCAGGGCGTGGTGGTGCCGGTCGGCGGCGATCTCCAGGTAGGCGCGCTCGACGTCCTCCCGCCGGGCGTCCCGCATCATCCAGAAGGCCGCCTTGGGGTGCGTCACCCAGCGGTGCAGCAGTTCGCCGTCGGCCGGCGGGTCGACGGGCCGGAAAGTGAAGGCCGTGTACCGGGTCGTCTGCCGGGTCATCGGGATTCCTCCGTGGATACCCCGGCCGTCAGGCCGGGATGGGGGTACCTCCCGCTCGCGGGGGAGGAACGGACTCCTGCGGAGCAGGGCAGGGAAAGCCGGTTCGCCGCCAGGGCGGACCGGCAGCCACCGTCCACCGAGCTGTGCGGGGCGTGCGGAGCGGTCGCGGCGAAGACGCCGCTGAACGTCCGCGAGTGGACGTGTGACTGCGGCGCCGTGCACGACCGCGACGTGAACGCGGCACGCGACATCCTGGCCGCCGGGCCGGCGGCGTCCGCCTGTGGAGACGGTGTAAGACCTCAACGGGAGTCCTCCCGGACGGGGCGGTCGTCGGTGAAGCAGGAACCCCAGCGGGTGACCGCTGGAATCCCCCGCCTTCAGGCGGGGGAGGAAGTCAAACGCCGAACTCCTGGAACGCGATGGTCTTCTCGACCGGGTAGTACTCGCCGCCGAGCAGCTCGCGGATGATGCAGCTGTTGCGGTACGGGCCCATGCCGAGGTCGGGTGAGGTGACGCTGTGCGTGTGCACGCCGGCGTTCTGCAGGAACACGCCCCGGCCGGTGACGTCGACGGCGTAGTTGCGGCCCACGTCGAAGCGGCCGTGGGCGTCGAAGCGCAGGCGGTCGCGGACCGGGTCGAGGAAGGCCGGGGGTTCGTAGTGGTAGCCGGTGGCCAGCACCAGGCCCTCGGTGTGGATCTCGAAGTCCTTGCCCTGCTCGTCGTGGTGGAAGCCGAGCGTGTAGCCGCCGTCCTCGTGACGGGCGCGCACCAGCGAGGAGTTGGTGAGCAGACGGGTGGGTACCGGGCGGCCGCCGCCCTCGGCGTTCTTCCGGTAGAGCAGGTCGAAGACCGCGTCGATCAGGTCCGAGTCGATGCCCTTGAACAGGCCCTTCTGCTGTTTCTCCAGCCGGTAGCGGGTCTCCTCGGGCAGCGCGCGGAAGTAGTCGACGTAGTCCGGGGAGGTCATCTCCAGGGTCAGCTTGGCGTATTCCAGCGGGAAGAAGCGCGGGGAGCGGGTGACCCAGTTGAGCTGGTAGCCGTGCACGTCGATCTCGCCGAGCAGCTCGTGGTAGATCTCCGCGGCGCTCTGGCCGCTGCCCACGATCGTGATCGACTTCTTCGCCCGCAGGTCCTCCCGGCGCCGCGTGTACTCGGCGGTGTGCAGGAGGCCGCCGCCGAGCCCCCGGCACGGCTCGGGCAGGAACGGGGTGGTGCCGGTGCCCAGCACCAGGTGCCGGGCGCGGCAGGTGTCGCCCGCGGCGGTCCGCACCGCGTACAGCCCGTCCTCGTACGTCACCCGGGTGACCGTCGCGCCGAAGCGGACGCTGCTCAGCTTGCCGGCCGCCCAGCGGCAGTAGTCGTCGTACTCGACCCGCAGCGGGTAGAAGTTCTCGCGGATGTAGAAGGGATACAGCCGGCCCTTCTCCTTCAGGTAGTTGAGGAAGGAGTACGGCGAGGTCGGGTCGGCCAGGGTGACCAGGTCCGACATGAACGGCGTCTGCAGATGGGCGCCGTCGAGGAACATGCCCGAGTGCCACTCGAAGTCCGGCTTGGACTCCAGGAAGACGCAGTCGAGTTCGGAGATCGGCTCGGTCAGGCAGGCAAGCCCGAGGTTGAACGGGCCGAGCCCGATGCCCACCAGGTCGTGGACGCGGCCGGGTTCAGGATGCGCGGTCAAGGGACTCTCCCAGGTACTGCTCGGCGTGGCCGGCGATGAGGTCGAGGACGGCGGCGATGTCGGACGGCCGCGTCTCGGGGTTGAGCAGGGTGAACTTCAGGTAGTGGCGACCGCCCACCTTGGTGCCCGCGACCACCGCGTCACCCGAGGCGAACAGGGCCTTGCGGGCGTGCAGGTTGGCGCGGTCGATCAGCGCCGGGTCGGTGACGGCGGCCGGGACGCAGCGGAAGACGAGGGTGGACAGGGCCGGCTCGACGACCACGTCGAAGCGGGGGTCGGCCATGAGGAGTCCCCAGCCCTGCCGCGCCAGGTCGCACACCTCGTCGAACAGCTGCCCGATGCCGTCGGCGCCCATGGTGCGCAGCGTCATCCACAGCTTCAGCGCGTCGAAGCGGCGGGTGGTCTGCAGGGACTTGTCGACCTGGTTGGGGACGCGCTCGCGCACCGTGCGGCGGGGGTTGAGGTAGTCGGCGTGGTAGGTCGCGTGCCGCAGCGTGGCGCCGTCGCGCACCAGCACCGCGGACGAACTCACCGGCTGGAAGAAGGACTTGTGGTAGTCGACGGTGACCGAGTCGGCGCGCTCCACGCCGTCGATGCGGTCCCGGTGCTTCAGCGAGACCAGCAGCCCGCAGCCGTAGGCGGCGTCGACGTGCATCCACGTCCCGTACCGGGCGCACAGCTCGGCGATCCCGTGCAGCGGGTCGATGGAGCCGAAGTCGGTGGTTCCGGCGGTGGCGACGACGGCCATCGGCACCAGGCCGTCCTGCCGGCAGCGCTCCAGCTCGCGGGCGAGGGCGACGGTCCGCATGCGCCTGTCGCGGTCGACGGGGACGGAGACCACGGCGTCCTGGCCGAGGCCGAGCAGTTTCGCGGACTTCTGCACGCTGAAGTGACTGGCCTCGGACGCGAAGACGCGCAGGTCGGCGAGCGACGCGCACCTGGCCTCCTCTCGGGCCAGCAGCAGCGCCTGGAGGTTCGACTGGGTGCCGCCGGAGGTGAACACGCCGTCCGCGGCGGGGCCGAAGCCGATGCGTCCGGCGGTCCAGTCGATGACCCGTCGCTCGATGAGGGTGCCGCCGGCCGACTGGTCCCAGGTGTCGAGGGAGGAGTTGACGGCGGACAGCACCGCCTCGCCGAGCACCGCCGGAATGACGACCGGGCAGTTGAGGTGGGCGAGGTAGCGGGGGTGGTGGAAGTAGACCGCGTCCCGGAGGTAGACCTCGTCGAGCTCGTCGAGCACGGCCGCGGTGTCGTGCAGCGGCCGGTCGAGATCGATCCGCTCGATGCGGGGCGCGAGGGCGTCTGCCGTGATGCCGGTGAACGGACGCTCGGTGGCGGCCAGTTGCGCGGCCACCCGCTCGACGCCTTCCGTCACGGAGCGGCGGTAGTGCTCCGCGGTCGTGTCATTGAGCAGGTGCGAGCGCATGGTGGGGGTCCTCCGGTGGGGACGGTCCGCGGCGGGGCGGACACGGGGCGGATCCGCGAGATCAACTTAGGTTAGCCTAACCTAAATTAGAAGGGGGTCTGCTTCGTCCGTGACCGTCCCCACGCCCCCGGAGTGTCGCCGCGGTCGCCGCACGCCCCGCACCGCGACCCGTCCCGGGGCGGTGCGGGACGGGCCGCGGTGCGGAGCGTGTCGGGTGGGTGCGGGGCGCTTCGGGGCGCGGAGTGTGCCGGGTGGGCGCGGGGTGCTTCGGGACGCGGGGTGTGCCGGGTGGGTGCGGGGCGTACCGGGGTGCGGCGGGTCAGGAGACCTTCTTGGCCTTCTCCAGCGCCTCGGCGAGGCCGGTGAGCAGCGGGGTGCACTTGTCGTACGACAGGATCGGCTCGGGTGAGCGGGACATGACCTGGCCGGCCTTGACGGCGGGCAGCTTCTTCCAGGTGGCCTCGGTGATGTCGGCCGGCTGGAGGGCCGAGGTGCGGTCGTCCATCATGATGATGTCGGCCGCGTACTTGTCGACGTTCTCCCAGCTCAGGCTCTCGTACCAGCCGCCGCCCTCGGCCTTGGCCTTCTCCGGAGGCTCGACGAGGTTCACGCCGAGCGCCTTGAAGTACTCCAGGTCGATGGAGAGGTTGCTGCCGGAGACGTAGAACAGCTCCTGGCTCGCGGAACCCGCCATCACCTTGATGTCGGGCTTGGCCTTGGCGGCCTCGCGCAGCCGGGCCGCGGCCGCCTCGAACCTCTTCTTGGCCTCGGTGGCCGCGGCGGCCTTCATGTCGGCGCCGAGCGACTCGGCGAGCGCCCACACGCGTTGCAGCGGCTCGGTGAGCGGACGGTCGTAGACGGAGAGCCCGACGCCGGGGGCCAGCTCGGCGATCTTGTCCTTGGACTCCTCGGGGACGTACCAGAGGGTGCCCGCGCCGTCGAACATGGTGGAGATCAGCACGTCCGGCGCGAGGGCCGCGTACTTCTCGACGTTGAACTGGCCCCAGACGTTGCCGAGGACGGTGACCTTGCTGATGTCCATGTCGCCGGCCTGGACGTCGGGCTTGCCGTCCGGGGTCCTGGTCGGGCCGAAGACGCCCTTCACGGAGATGCCGTAGTCGTACAGCGCGGCGGCGACGCCGGTGAACGCGACGATGTTCCGCGGGGCCTTGCCGAGCTTCACGGTCTTGCCGCGGTCGTCCTCGAAGGACCAGGGGCCGGACGTGGCGGCGGCCGTCCCGCTGTCCGAGTCCCCGCCGCCCCCGCTGTTCGCGCCGTCGCCGCCGCAGGCCGCGAGCGCGGCGCCGAGGCCGAGGGCGCCGCCCGCGGCGAGGATGCCGCGGCGGGTGAGGTGGGAGGCTCTGGAATTGGGCATGGCGTGACTGCTTTCGAACGGGGCGAGGTGCCCGCCGGACAAGTTCGAAGGTAGGTTAGCCTAACCTAAATTACTGTCCAGGGGGCGGTCCCGGTCGCAAGGCGCCGAGCGTGGCCGGTTTCGGTCAATGTCCGCATCCTGTAAGGCGGTTGACTGTAAATCGCCTCTTGCCGAGTCGGTGAGCGGACGGCTGCTGTGGGTGGGCGAAGCTGCCTATCCGCTGCACAACATCTCGCGCGTCCACACCTTCG
Organism: Streptomyces sp. H51; assembly: GCF_035656535.1. Classification (NCBI taxonomy): domain Bacteria; kingdom Bacillati; phylum Actinomycetota; class Actinomycetes; order Kitasatosporales; family Streptomycetaceae; genus Streptomyces; species Streptomyces sp. H51. Next base: position 167,431 of record NZ_JAYMHD010000020.1, on the reverse strand, counting down.
TCCTCAAGCCGAAGAGGGCGGAGGCGGTGAACGACTTCCTGAAATGGACGGCGCTCACCGCGGCGGCGCTCGTGGCGCTGCAGGCGATCAGCCAGGACGCCTCGTCCCGCGGCCAGGAGAACGGCAGTGTACGGGGGCTGGGGGCGCTCGGCCTGGTCGTGGTGATCGGGCTGTTCGTCCGGATGCTGAAGATGTGGAACACGCCGCCCGAGCACGTCCCGGCCGTCGAGACCGCCAGCGGGTCCACGTCCCTGGTGACCCTGCCCGACCCGGCCAAACTGCGGCAGCTCGTCCTCTACATCGTCAACGCCATCGAGAACCCCGGGGCCGAGTTCCACGTCCGGGTGGCGAGCCTGCAGGTCAACCCCGAGAACTACCAGTTCGGGGACACGGTGAACATGTACGGCGGACTGCACAACACGGGGATGACGAAGAAGTGAGCGGCGACACCTTCAACAGCTACGGCAGCGGCCACCAGGTGGTCATGAACGGCGGCTCCGGCAACACCGGCATCGTCACGGGCGGTCGGGCGACCGCGGCCCAGGCGGCGGTCGAGGCGCTGCGGCTGGAACTGCGGGAACTTCGCGGCACGCTCGCGCCGGACGCCGAGCGGACGATCGACGGAAGTCTGCCGGTCCTCGCCGACGGCACGCGCCCCGCCGCGGAACGGCGCGCGGCCCTCCCCGCGATCTCCGGCGCCGTCGCGGCCCTCGGCGCGGCGGCCGCACCGGTACGCGACCTGATCGAGGGACTGCGGGGCCTGCTCGGCGGGTGATACGCGGCCGGCCCCGGGGTGATACGGGGCCGGTCCCGGGCCCGGGGTGATACGGGGCCGGTCCCGCGCCGGGGGCGACCCCGGGGGCAGAAAGACCCGGCACGGACGGACCCTCAGGGCCGAGCACGGCGACCCCGCCCGTGAGGACCATCCGGTGGTCTTCGAGGACGCGAGCGGGGTCGGCGCGCGGGTGGATCAGCTGACCAGCCCCAACTCCCGCGCGATCAGCATCCGCTGGACCTCGCTGGTGCCCTCGCCGATCTCCAGGATCTTGGAGTCGCGCCACATCCGGGCCACCGGGTACTCGTTCATGAAGCCGTAGCCGCCGTGGATCTGGGTGGCGTCGCGGGCGTTGTCCACCGCGATGGTCGAGGAGTACAGCTTCGCCAGCGCCGCCTCCTTCTTGAACGGCTCGCCGGACACCAGCCGGGCCGCCGCGTCGCGCCAGGCCAGCCGGGCCGTGTGGGCCCGCATCTCCATGTCCGCGATCTTGAACTGGACGGCCTGGTTGGCGCCGATCGGCCGGCCGAAGGCGTGACGCTCCTTCGCGTACTTCACCGACTCGTCGACGCAGCCCTGGGCGAGCCCGGTGGCCAGCGCGGCGATGGCGATCCGCCCCTCGTCCAGGATGCGCAGGAACTGCGCGTAGCCCCGGCCCTCCTCGCCCAGCAGGTTGGCCGCCGGGACGCGGACGTCCGTGAACGACAGCTCGCGGGTGTCGGAGGCGTTCCAGCCGACCTTCGAGTACGCCGGCGCGACCGTGAAGCCCGGCGTGCCGGACGGGACGATGATCGCCGAGATGCGCGGCCTGCCGTCCGGCTTGCGGCCGGTGACCGCGGTGACCGTGACCAGGCCGGTGATGTCGGTGCCCGAGTTGGTGATGAAGCACTTGGTGCCGTTGATCACCCACTCGTCCGTGTCCGGGTCGAGCCGGGCGGTCGTACGCGTCGCGCCCGCGTCCGAGCCGCCGTCCGGCTCGGTGAGCCCGAACGCGCCGAGGATCTCCCCGGAGCACAGCCGGGGCAGCCACTGCCGCTTCTGCTCCTCGGTGCCGAACAGGTGGATCGGCATCGCGCCCAGGGAGACGCCCGCCTCCAGGGTGATCGCCACCGAGGAGTCGACGCGGGCCAGCTCCTCCAGCGCCACGCCGAGCGCCAGGTAGTCGCCGCCCATGCCGCCGTACTCCTCGGGGAACGGCAGTCCGAACAGGCCCATGCGGCCCATCTCGCGGACGATCTCGTAGGGGAACTCGTGGTGCTCGTAGAACTCGCCGATCTTCGGCGCCACCACGTCGTGCGCGAACTGCTCGACCGTGCGCCGCAGTTCTTCGAGTTCGGGGGAGAGACGGTAGTCCATGGCGGATCACTGGTCCTTGTGGGAGAGGGCACGGACGGTGCGGGACGGGCTGGGTCGGCCCAACTGCTCGGCCATCCACACGCTGGTGGCGACGAGGCGGCCGAGGTCGACTCCGGTGTCGATGCCGAGCCCGCGCAGCATCCACACGAGGTCTTCGGTGGCGAGGTTGCCGGTGGCGGACTTGGCGTAGGGGCAGCCGCCCAGACCGCCGGCGGAGGCGTCGACCGTGGTGACGCCGTGCTGGAGGGCGGCCAGGGTGTTGGCGAGGGCCTGGCCGTAGGTGTCGTGGAAGTGCACGCCGAGCACGGAGACCGGAACGCCCGCCTCGCCCAGCGCGGTCAGCAGCGCGCGCACATGTCCCGGTGTCGCCACGCCGATGGTGTCGCCGAGACTCAGCTCGTCGCAGCCCATGTCGAGCAGCGCCCGGCACACGCCCACGACCTGCTCCACCGCGACGGCGCCTTCCCACGGGTCGCCGAAGCACATCGACAGGTAGCCGCGCACGTGCACGCCCTCGCCCTTGGCCCTGGCCACCACCGGCTCGAACATGGTCAGCGCCTCGGCCACCGTGCGGTTGAGGTTGGCCTTGGCGAAGGACTCGGTGGCGCTCGCGAAGACGGCGACGCGCCGGGCGCCGAGAGCGAGCGCGCGGTCCAGCCCGCGTTCGTTCGGCACCAGCACCGGCAGGTCGGCCGGCACGTCGGCGACGAGCGGGAACAGCGCCTCCGCGTCGGCGAGCTGGGGCACCCACTTCGGGTGCACGAAGCTCGTCGCCTCGATCGTGGTCAGACCCGCGCCGGCCAGCCGCCGCACGAACTCCGCCTTGACCTCGGTCGGTACGGTCGCCGGCTCGTTCTGCAGACCGTCCCGCGCGCCGACCTCGTGGATCCGCACCCGCGCGGGCAGTCCCTCGACGGGTACGACCATGGGGAGCCCTTCCGCCGTCATTCCGTCACCTCCTCGTGGGGCGTGATCACCGCGAGCACCTGGTCCATGGCGACCGTGGTGCCCGGGGAGACGTCCAGTTCGGCGACCGTGCCGGCGTGCGGGGCGGAGATGACGTGCTCCATCTTCATCGCCTCGACGACCAGCAGGCTCTGACCGGCGCTCACCTCGTCGCCGACGGCGACCTTCACGACGGTGACCGTGCCGGGCATGGGCGCGGTGAGCGAATCGGCGCCCGCGTGCGCCGCGCGGGTGAGCGACGCGGCGACCGGGTCGTGGTCGCGCACCTGCCAGGCGTCGCCGTCGCGGCCCAGCCAGGTGCCGTCCGGCAGGGCGGCGAAGGTGTGGACCAGGCCGTCGAGCCGGAAACTGAAGACGCCCTCGGCCCCGGGCCGCGGGAGCACACCCCCGGACCCGCGCACCGGCCGGTCCGCGCCGGGCAGCAGCACCTCGGTCCCGCCGTCCGGCGTGCGGCGCACCCGCACACTGACCGGGTCGTGGCCCGGCACCCGCAGGTGGTGCGCCGTCCAGACCCGCTCGCCGCCCAGGCGCCAGCCGTCCGCGGCCGCGAACGGGTCGGCCCAGCCGGTGCCGTCGCCGGCGGGGGCGAGCGCCGCCTGGCGCAGCAGCGCCGCCGCCGCGTAGACCTCCGCGGGGACTTCGTCGGTGACGAGCCCGGCCGCGTCCCGCTCCACCAGCCCGGTGTCCAGCTCGCCCGCGGCCACCGCCGGGTGGGCCAGCAGCCGGCGCAGGAAACCGGCGTTGGTCTGCACGCCCAGCACGACCGTCCCCGCGAGGGCCGCCCGCAGCTTCCGCAGCGCGCTCGCCCGGTCGGGGCCGTAGGCGATGACCTTGGACAGCATCGGGTCGTACAGGCTGCCGACCTCGGTGCCCTCGCTGAGCCCGGAGTCGGTGCGCACGCCGTCGCCCTGCGGCTCGCGCAGGGCGAGCACGGTGCCGCCGGACGGCAGGAACCCGCGCGCCGGGTCCTCCGCGCACACCCGGGCCTCGACCGCGTGCCCGGTCAGCGTGACGTCGCCCTGCCCGAACGGCAGCGGCTCCCCGGCGGCGACCCGCAGCTGCCACTCCACCAGGTCGAGCCCGGTGATCAGCTCGGTGACCGGGTGCTCCACCTGGAGGCGGGTGTTCATCTCCATGAACCAGTACGACGACGGGTCGTCGCCCGGGACGATGAACTCCACCGTGCCCGCGCCCCGGTAGCCGCAGGAGCGGGCGGCCTGCACCGCGGCCTCGCCCATGGTCGCGCGGGTGTCCTCGTCCAGCAGGACCGACGGCGCCTCCTCGATGATCTTCTGGTGGCGGCGCTGCAGGGAGCACTCGCGCTCGCCGAGGTGGACCACGTTGCCGTGGCCGTCGGCCAGCACCTGGATCTCGATGTGCCGGGGGCGGTCGATCCACCGCTCGACCAGGAGGGTGTCGTCGCCGAAGGAGGCGCGGGCCTCGCGGCGGGCCGCGGCGATCTCGTCGGCGAGAGCGGCGGCGTCCCGCACCCGCCGCATGCCCTTGCCGCCGCCGCCCGCCGACGGCTTCAGCAGCACCGGCATGCCGATCTCCCGGGCAGCGTCGGCCAGTTCGGCGTCGGTGAGGCCGCTGCCGCTGGAGCCGGGCACGACCGGGACACCGGCCGCCCGCACCGTCTCCTTGGCGCGGATCTTGTCGCCCATGAGGGCGATCGCGTCCGCGGGCGGCCCGACGAAGACCAGCCCGGCGTCGGCGCAGGCGCGCGCGAAGGCCGCGTTCTCCGCGAGGAAGCCGTAGCCGGGATGGACGGCCTGGGCTCCGGCGCGCGCCGCCGCGTCGAGCAGCCGCTCCACCGACAGGTAGCTCTCCGCCGCCGGCGCCGGACCGATCCGCACCGCCGTGTCGGCCTCCCGGACGTGCCGGGCGTCGGCGTCCGCGTCGGAGAAGACGGCCACCGAGCGCACGCCCAGCGACCGCAGCGTGCGGATGACACGCACGGCGATCTCGCCCCGGTTGGCCACGAGTACTGTGTCGAACATGATCGGGTAACCCCCCTCTACATCCGGAAGACGCCGAACTGGGGCTCACCCAGGGGCGCGTTGGCACAGGCGGTCAGGGCCAGGCCCAGCACCTGACGGGTCTCCAGCGGGTCGATGACCCCGTCGTCCCAGAGCCGGGCGGTGGCGTAGTAGGCGTTGCCCTGGCGCTCGTACTGGGCGCGGACGGGGGCCTTGAAGGTCTCCTCGTCCTCCACGGACCATTCCTCGCCGCGGGCATCGAACTGGTCCCGCTTGACGGTGGCGAGGACCGAGGCGGCCTGCTCGCCGCCCATCACCGAGATCTTGGCGCCCGGCCACATCCACAGGAAGCGGGGCGAGTAGGCCCGCCCGCACATCGAGTAGTTGCCCGCGCCGTACGACCCGCCGACCACCACGGTCAGCTTCGGCACGCGCGTGCAGGCGACGGCCGTGACCATCTTGGCGCCGTGCTTGGCGATGCCGCCGGCCTCGTAGTCCCGGCCGACCATGAAGCCGGAGATGTTCTGCAGGAACACCAGCGGGATGCCGCGCTGGTCGCACAGCTCGATGAAGTGCGCGCCCTTCTGGGCGGACTCGGAGAACAGGATGCCGTTGTTGGCGACGATGCCGACCGGGTGCCCGTGGATCCGGGCGAAGCCGGTGACCAGGGTCTGCCCGAACTCGGCCTTGAACTCCGCGAACCGCGAGCCGTCGACCACGCGCGCGATGATCTCGCGCACGTCGTAGGGGGTGCGGGGGTCGACCGGGACGGCGCCGTAGAGGCCGTGGGGGTCCACCTTCGGCTCGACGACCGGGGCGGCCTGCCAGGGCAGCGGTCCGCGCGCGGGCAGCGTGGCGACGATGTCCCGCACGATCCGCAGCGCGTGCGCGTCGTCCTCGGCGAGGTGGTCGGTGACGCCCGACACGCGCGCGTGGACGTCGCCGCCGCCGAGCTCCTCGGCGGTCACCACCTCGCCGGTGGCCGCCTTCACCAGGGGCGGCCCGCCCAGGAAGATGGTGCCCTGGTTGCGGACGATGACGGCCTCGTCGCTCATCGCCGGGACGTACGCCCCGCCGGCCGTGCAGGAGCCGAGCACGGCCGCGATCTGCGGGATGCCGGCGCCGGACATCCGGGCCTGGTTGTAGAAGATCCGCCCGAAGTGGTCGCGGTCGGGGAAGACCTCGTCCTGCATCGGCAGGAAGGCGCCCCCGGAGTCCACCAGGTACACGCACGGCAGGCGGTTGTCGAGGGCGACCTCCTGGGCGCGCAGGTGCTTCTTCACCGTCATCGGGTAGTACGTCCCGCCCTTGACGGTGGCGTCGTTGGCGACGACCACGCACTCGCGCCCGGCGACCCGCCCGATCCCGGCGATCACCCCGGCGGCCGGGGCCTGCCCGTCGTACATCCCGTCGGCGGCCAGCGGGGCCAGCTCCAGGAACGGTGAGCCGGGGTCGAGGAGGGCGTCCACACGGTCCCTGGGCAGCAGTTTCCCGCGCGCGGTGTGCCGCGCCCGCGCCTTCTCGCCGCCGCCGAGCCGGGCCGCGGCCAGCTTCTCGTGCAACTCCTCCACGAGCGCGCGGTGCGCCGCCTCGTTGGCCCGCCAGGCCTCCGACGCGGGGTCTGCCGCGCTCGTCAGCTCCGGTGCCTGATCCATTCCTGCGGTCCCCTCACCCAGTGGTCCGGCTGTTAATGAGCGTTAACCATTTCCTTCAGGTTAACGACCGCTAACCTCCCTGTCTAGAATTGCCTCCATGGCCACCAGAACCGACGCCCCCACCCGCCGCGACCAGATCCTCAAGGAAGCCGCGCGGCTGTTCGCCGAGCGCGGGTTCCACGGCGTCGGGGTCGACGAGATAGGCGCCGCGGTCGGCATCAGCGGGCCCGGTCTCTACCGCCACTTCCCGGGCAAGGACGCGATGCTCGCCGAACTGCTGGTGGGCATCAGCGGCCAGCTGCTGACCGGCGCGAAGCGACGCCTGAAGGAGGCCGACGGGACGGCCGGTGCCGGGGCGGTCCTCGACTCGCTGATCGAGGGGCACATCGACTTCGCGCTCGACGACCGCCCGCTCATCACCCTGCACGACCGTGAGCTGGACCGCCTGCGGGACAGTGACCGCAAGCTGGTCCGCCAGCTCCAGCGGCAGTACGTGGAGCTGTGGGTGGAGGTGGTCCGCGAGGTCTACCCGGGCCTGGCCGAGCCGGTGGCCCGCTCGGCGGTGCACTCGGTCTTCGGCCTGCTCAACTCCACCCCGCACCTGGGCCGTCCGGGCTCCCTGCCCGGACGGGGCGGCACGGCCACCCTGCTGCACCGGATGGCGAGGGGCGCCTTCGCGGCGGCCGCGGCGGACGGCGAGGACTGACCCGCGGTGCGCGTCGGTCCTGCGGGGGCGCGCGTCGCTCCTGCGGGGGTGCGCGTCGGTCCTGCGGGGGTGCGCGTCGCTCCTGCCGGGGCGCCCGGTGGATGAGCCGTACGGGTTACGGAACCGCCGGACGGGTGAGAGGGTGACGAGCGTTACCCGGACCCCTCTGGACGCCCTCGCCTACTCGCCGGTACGTTGGCGTGAGCAAGCGCTTAGACATGCTCAGTCATGCCGAGTACGTGGAGGTGGCGGCGTGCGCCGTACGGTGTTCAACGAGGACCACGAGGCGTTCCGGGAGACCCTCCGGGCCTTCATCGAGGCCGAGGTCGTCCCCGTCTACGACGAGTGGTTCGCGGCCGGCCTGGCGCCGCGCGACTTCTACTACAAGCTCGCCGAGCTCGGCGTCTTCGGCATCAACGTGCCCGAGGAGTACGGCGGCGCCGGCATCGACTCGTACAAGTTCGAGGCCGTGATGTACGAGGAGACCGCGCGCGCGGGCGTCCAGTTCGGCGGCTCCGGCGTGCACGTGCTGCTGGGCCTGCCGTACATCAAGATGCTCGCCACCGAGGAGCAGAAGAAGCGCTTCCTGCCGAAGTTCGTCTCCGGCGAGGAGATGTGGGCGCTGGCGATGACCGAGCCGGGCACCGGCTCCGACCTCGCGGGCATGAAGACCACCGCCAAGCTCTCCGAGGACGGCACGCACTACGTCCTCAACGGCGCCAAGACCTTCATCACCGGCGGCGTGCACGCCGACCGCGTGATCGTGTGCGCCCGCACCTCCGCGCCGACCGCCGAGGACCGCCGCCACGGCATCTCCCTGTTCGCCGTGGACACCAAGTCCGAGGGCTACTCCATCGGCCGCAAGCTGGACAAGCTGGGCCTGCGCACCTCCGACACCGCCGAGCTGGCGTTCGTCGACGTGAAGGTGCCGGTCGAGGACCTGCTCGGCGAGGAGAACAAGGGCTTCTACTACCTCGGCCACAACCTGGCCTCCGAGCGCTGGGGCATCGCCTTCGGCGCCTACGCGCAGGCCAAGGCGGCCGTCCGGTTCGCCAAGCAGTACGTCCAGGAGCGCACCGTCTTCGGCAAGCCGGTCGCCAGCTTCCAGAACACCAAGTTCGAGCTGGCCGCCTGCCAGGCCGAGGTGGACGCCGCCGAGGCCGTCGCCGACCGCGCCCTTGAGGCCCTGGACGCCGGCGAGCTCACCCCCGCCGAGGCCGCCTCCGCCAAGCTGTTCTGCACCGAGGTCGCCCACCGCGTGATCGACCGCTGCCTGCAGCTGCACGGCGGCTACGGCTTCATGAACGAGTACCCGATAGCCCGCCTGTACGCGGACAACCGCGTCAACCGCATCTACGGCGGCACCAGCGAGATCATGAAGACGATCATCGCCAAGGACATGGGCCTGTAAGGTCCAGGCAATCCCTGGCCGGTACAACTAACTCCATGAGTCAGGCACTACAGGATCTCCTCGATCTGCTCGACCTCGAGCAGATCGAGGAGAACATCTTCCGCGGCAGCTCCCGGCCCTCCCTGGTCCCGCGCGTCTTCGGCGGGCAGGTGGCGGCCCAGGCGCTCGTCGCCGCCGGGCGGACGGTCCCCGCGGACCGGCCCGCCCACTCCCTGCACGCGTACTTCCTGCGCCCCGGCGACCCGGGCGCGCCGATCGTCTACAGCGTCGACCGCATCCGGGACGGCCGCTCCTTCACCACCCGGCGCGTGGTCGCCGTCCAGCACGGCAAGCCGATCTTCCACCTCTCGGCGTCCTTCCAGACGCACGAGGAGGGCCTCGACCACCAGGCCCCGATGCCGCCCGCGCCGGACCCGGCGACGCTGCCGACCTCCGCCGAGCGGCTGCGCGCCTACGACCACCTCGACCCGGCCGTGGTCGAGCGGTTCATCGGCGCCCGGGAGGCCGTCGACCTGCGGTACGTCGACGAACCGCCGTTCGGCAGGTTCGGCGAGCCGCGCGAGCCGCACTCCCAGGTGTGGTTCCGCGCCAACGGCAAGCTCGCCGGCGCCGTCGACGAGCCGCTGCTGCACGTCGTCCTCGCCACGTACGTCAGCGACATGACCCTGCTCGACTCGATCCTGCTCGCGCACGGGCGCGGCGGCTGGGCGGTCGGGGACGTCGTCGGCGCCTCGCTGGACCACGCCATGTGGTTCCACCGCCCCTTCCGCGCCGACGAATGGCTCCTGTACGACCAGGAGTCGCCGTCGGCGTCCGGCGGGCGCGGACTCGGGCAGGCCCGCATCTACACCCAGGACGGCCGGCTGGCCATCACGGTCATCCAGGAGGGCGTGGTCCGCGTCCCGCGGTGATCCGGCTGCCCTGCCGGGCCGGTTGCCGGATCACGGGCGCCCGCGTTGGGATGGGCACCATGACCGAATCGTGGAACTGGCGGGGCGGGCGGATCCGGGAGGCGTACCTCCTGGCGGCGGACACGGTCGCCGGACTGCTCGCCGATCCCGCCGTGGCGGCCGTATGGGACGGGCCGAGCGTGCTGAAGGACTTCGGCGTGCGCGGGCTCGCCGGACACCTGTTCGGACAGGACCTCGACCTGCCGGGCCTGCTCGCCGCGCCCGTGCCGTCCGAGCCCGTCGTGTCCCTGCGCACGTACTACCTGGAGCGCGTGATCTGGCTGGACGCCGGGGCCGACGCCCCGGTCGGCGCGCGCATCCGGGCCGGCGGCGAGGCCAGGGCGGCCGACGGGCACGCGGCCCTGAACGCGCGCGTGCGCGAGGCGCTGGACGCGCTGCGCACGGAGGTGCCCCGGGCGCCCGCCGCGCGGCCCGTGCACGTGGCCACCTGGGGCGAGTGGTCCCTCGAACTCGACGACTTCCTGCTCACCCGCCTGATGGAATTCGTCGTCCACGCCGACGACCTGGCGTGCAGCGCGGGTCTGCCGACGCCGGAGTTCCCGGAGAGCGTCACCGCGCCGGTCGTCGAACTGCTCGCCCGGCTCGCGGTCCGGCGGCACGGCACGGTGGACGTGATCCGGGGGCTCGCCCGCGCCGAGCGCGCCCCCGCCTCCATCGCCGGTCTCTGACCGGCCACCGGAAGGGCACCGGCGTCAGGAGAGCCCCGCCTCCGCGAGCAGGTACGCCGTCATCGGGTCGTAGTAGCGCGGGCTGAGCACGTGGTCGTCGAGCGGGACCGTCACCTGTACGGTCCCCTCGGCCTCGGCGAGGAACAGCGCCGGGTCGTTGCAGTCGGCGTAGCCGACGGAGTCCACGCCGTGCTGCCCCGCGTACCCGGCCCAGCCGTGGTCGGCGACGACCAGGTCGGGCAGCGGGCGGCCCTCGCGCTCCAGCGCCGTCAGGATGGCCTTCATCGGCTCGCCCGAGTGCGTGTGCCACAGCGTGGCGCCGTGCTCCAGCACCGCCACGTCCGCGAACTGCATCACGTACCCCTCGTCGGTCTGCAGCCCGTCCGGGATGACGACGATCTCGCAGCCGGCGGCGCGCAGCGCGGCGGCCGTGGCGCGGTGCACGTCGAGCAGGCCGCCGGGGTGGCCGGTCGCGAACAGCACCTGCTGCCGTCCGTCGGCCGCCTTGCGCAGCCGGGCCGCCATCCGGTCGAGGGCGTCGACGGTCAGCTCGGGGTCGATGGTGTCCTGGCCGTACCGGTGCTCCGGGTCGTCGATCACGCCGCACCGCTCCGCCATCACCGCGAGCACGTCCTGCTCGTCCCGCCAGCGGTCGTCGAGCTCCAGGCCGAGCCAGAAGTTGCGGACTCCGTTGGCGAGCTGGCGGTAGTGGGAGAGGTTGTTCTCGCGCGGGGTGGCCACGTCGCCCGCGATGCGGGTCTTGACGAGGTGGTCGACGAGCTCGGCGCGGCTGGGTGTCCCGGGTATCGGCATGGCTCCCATTGTGAGGCAGTCCCCTGTGCCCGTCCCCGGCGTTTGCGCACGCTGGGACGCGGGTCACGTGCGCGCGGCCTCCCGTCGGGGCGGGTGGGCCGCCCGCTGTGGGTCGGCCTTCCGGTCGCGACGGCGCGCGGGCACGCGGGCACCCGGGCACGCGGGCCGCACGGTGCCCGCGGGTCGCCGCTCGCTGTCGGCGTGCGCACGGTCGGCGTGCGGGGCTGCTGCGGCGGCCGCATTTCCGGGCGACGGTGAACACCGACAACCGGCTGATGTCCGGGCACCAGCACAGCCTCGGGCTGGGTATCGGCGGGTTTCCGGGTGGAGAGACGACCGGCGTCCGGCGGCACCGGGGCGCTCGGCTCGCGAGGCCGTGCGGCGTGCTGAGCCGCGCGGGCGCGTGTGCGGGCGGGCGCGCGGGCGCGCGGGCTACCGCACGGCGGACGCGCGCCGTTTCTCCGTACCCGCCGCGCGCCACGCGCCTACCGCACCTGCCGCAGGGCGAACCACAGCTCCATGCGTACGTCGGGATCGTCCAGGTCGGCGTCGAGCAGGGCCGCGCACCGGGCGATGCGCTGGCGGACGGTGTTGCGGTGCACCGACAGGGCCACCGCCGTACGGTCCCAGCTGCCGTGCAGGGACAGCCAGGCGCGCAGGGTCTCCGTGAGGGCCGGGGCGGCGGCGATGGGGCCGAGCAGCGCCCGCGCGTGCGCCCGCGCCTCGTCCGGGCCGACCAGTTCGGCGAGGGCGGTGCGGGCGCCGTGCCGGGCGAGCGGGACGCGGGTGGCGCGGGCGCGGGCCAGGGCGCGGGCCGCCTGCGCGTCGGCGGCCGGCCACTCGCCGGGACCGGCGGCCGCGCTCACGCCCAGCGTCCAGCCGGGATGGGCCGCCGGCTCCCGGTCGGCGGGCACCAGGACCCGGACCACCCCGTCCCCGAGGTCGACCAGTGGCGAGCCCAGCGCGGCGCCCAGCGCGGAGGCGGCCACGGCGTCCGGCGGCCGTGTCTCGGGCCGGCCGTGCACGACGATCCACCGCTCGGCGCCCAGCAGCCCGGCGGCCTCCTCGGGCGGGGCGCCCAGCAGCAGCCGCACCAGCGCCGAGGAGCGGGCCGCGCCGCTGCCGCTGTGCTGCTCGCCGGTGAGCAGGGACAGCAGCACGGCGGCGACGGACACGACGGTGTGGTCGCCGGGGTCCCGCCGGGAGGGCGCTCCCCCCGTCGCCCGATCGGAGCCGGGAACGGGGACGGGGGCGGGAACGGTGCCGGGAACGGGGACGGGGGCGGGAACGGGGACGGCGACCCCGAGGACGAAGCCCCCGCCGGCGCCGAGACCGTAGGCGGCGAGGTGGGCGCCGGCGACGGTGTCGGTGGCGGAGGCGGGGACGGCGGCAGAGGCGGGGACGGCGGCGGGGACGGCGGTGGGAGCGTCTCGGCGCGCGGAGGCGTCCGCCCGCGGGCTCGCGCCCGGCCGCACCACGTCCGCGAGCCGGGCCAGCCCCTGCCGCGCTTCCGCCGCCGCCCGCCGCCCCGCCGAGGCGAGCTCCGCGCCGTCCGGCCCGTACAGCACCGCCCACCCGTCCACCCGCCGGGCCAGCTGCCGCAGCACCGACGGCACCGGGTCCGGGCGGGATGCCGCGGCGGCCAGGCTCCGCTGCGCCTCCGTGACCCGGCGCAGCTCCGCCAGCCGGGCCTCGGCCATCAGCTGCCACACCGCGCGGGCGACGCCGGAGAACGTCGTCCGCGGCGGGACCTCGATCAGCGGGAGCCCGTGCGCCTCGCAGGCCGCGGCCAGGGCGCGCGGCACCGCGTCGTGCACCGGCGCCACCCCGAAGCCGAGGGCCGCGCCGCCCGCCGCGACGATCCGCGCCACGTAGCCGTCGAAGTCGTCGAAGTCGTCGAAGCCGTCGGAACGGGCACCGGAGTCGGCCGCCTCCGGGATGTGCACGCCCGCCGTCAGCAGCAGCTCGCCGCCGAGCAGGTACGGGGAGGGGTCGGCCAGTTCCGAGGTGTGCGCCGCGTGGACGACGACCCCGGGTCCGGACGGCCCGGCGATCTGCCGCAGGGCCAGGTCCTCGCGGGCCAGCAGGGACGCCAGCGGCACCGGGGGAGTGGGCGGAACGGCGGGCTCCCGCCCGGAGGACGACATGGTGGACGTTCCCTCCACAATCAGCGGCCTGAATGGAGGAAACGTACACTTCGCAACCGCGCTCCGGCCACCTAGTGTCGGTGGCACGCAGCGTGCGGAAGGAAGGCATGACCCCATGAGCAGCAACGAGACGCCCCGCGGCCCCGTCGACTCCTCCCGCGTCCCGCGGTACGCCGGACCCGCGACCTTCGCCCGGCTGCCCCGCCTCGACGAGGTCGGCCGCGCCGACGTCGCCGTGGTGGGGGTGCCCTTCGACTCGGGCGTCTCCTACCGGCCGGGCGCCCGCTTCGGCGGCAACGCGATCCGTGAGGCGTCCCGGCTGCTGCGCCCCTACAACCCGGCGCAGGACGCGTCCCCCTTCGCGCTGGCGCAGGTCGCCGACGGCGGCGACATCGCGGTGAACCCCTTCGACATCCACGAGGCCGTGGAGACGGTCGAGGCGGCGGCCGGCGACCTGCTCTCCACCGGCGCCCGCCTGATGACGCTGGGCGGCGACCACACCATCGCCCTGCCGCTGCTGCGCGCGGTGGCCCGGAAGCACGGCCCGGTCGCCCTGCTCCACTTCGACGCCCACCTCGACACCTGGGACACCTACTTCGGCGCCGAGTACACGCACGGCACCCCCTTCCGCCGCGCGGTGGAGGAGGGCATCCTCGACACCTCCGCGCTCTCCCACGTCGGCACCCGCGGCCCGCTGTACGGCAAGCAGGACCTCACCGACGACGAGAAGATGGGCTTCGGCATCGTCACCTCCGCCGACGTCTACCGGCGCGGCGCCGACGAGGTCGCCGACCAGCTGCGGCAGCGCATCGGCGACCGCCCCCTCTACATCTCCATCGACATCGACTGCCTCGACCCGGCGCACGCGCCCGGCACCGGCACGCCCGAGGCCGGCGGCATGACCTCCCGCGAACTGCTGGAGATCCTGCGCGGCCTGGCCTCCTGCAACCTGGTCTCGGCGGACGTCGTCGAGGTGGCCCCGGCCTACGACCACGCGGAGATCACGTCGGTGGCCGCCTCCCACACGGCCTACGAACTCACGACGATCATGACCCGCCGGATCGCCGAGGAGCGCCGGGAGAACGACGGCGTCTGACCCCCGGCCACGCCCCGCCCCGCGACCCGGCCCGACGGCGGCCCCGGCCGGGTCATGGGGCCGACGGTGCCGTCGAGAGCCTGCCGCGGTACCGCTCAGCGGTGTCGCGATCGGACCGCTCGACCGCTCGGGCAGCTGTTTCCGGCCCGTCGGGAGTGGCGTCCGCTCGCGGCGCGCACTGCGCCGGTGAGGACGCCGTGTAGTCGGCGGAGAGGCGGATCAGCTCGTCGAGCCGCTCCCGTGCCCGGGTCAAGTCATGGATCCGGGCCTGGATGCGGTCACGCTCATCCGTGAGTCGCCGGGTCATCTCCGGTGTTGCGACCAGGGTGTCCATGAACGGCAGGATGTGCAGGATCGCCTTGCTGGGCAGTCCGGCCGAGTACAGGAGCTGGATGAACCTCACCCGCTCGACGTCGGACTCGGAGTACTGCCGTTGGTCCCCGGAGCCGCGGGCAGGAACGACGAGTCCCTGCTCCTCGTAGTAGCGCAGGGCGCGAACGCTGACCCCCGCGCGTGCGGCGACCTTCCCGATGCGCATCGTGCCTCCCGGCCGGCCGGACTTGAACCTCACGCCGACGTGAGGTTCTAGCGTACGCGTATGAACATCAGCGGAGCCACAGCGCTCGTCACCGGAGCCAACCGCGGCATCGGCCTCCACCTGGCAGCCCAGCTCGTCGAGCGGGGGGCGAAGGTCTACGCGACCGCGCGGAGGCCGGAATCCATCGGCCTCGACGGCGTGGAGATCCTCGGCCTCGACATCACCGACCCAGGCGGCGTCGCCGCCGCCGCGCAGGCCGCCGGCGACGTCGACCTGCTCGTCAACAACGCCGGCATCGGCGGCGCGGCCCTGCTCGGCGACCTCGCCGGTGTCCACGCCACCATGGACGTCAACTTCTGGGGAACGCTGTCCATGGTCCGCGCCTTCGCCCCGGTCCTGGCGAGGAACGGCGGAGGCGCCATCATGAACATCGCCTCCTCGGCGTCCTGGTTCGTCTTTCCCGGCAGCAGCGCCTACGCGGTCTCCAAGGCCGCGGTCTGGAGCATGAGCAGCGCGCTGCGCCAGGAACTGGCCGGGCAGGGGACCCTCGTCACCTCCGTACACCTCGGGGCGGCCGACACCGACATGATGAAGGGCTACGACGTACCCAAGATGCCCCCGGCCGATGTCGCACGCGCCGCCCTCGACGGTGTCGAGGCCGGCGCGGTCGAGGTCGTCGTCGACGAGTTCACCGCAATGGTCAAGGCGTCGCTGAGCAAAGACCCGAGGGAGTTCGACAGGCAGTTCCGGCAGCTCCTCAGCCCCTGACGCGGTGGAGGGGCAGGTCGTCGTCCTCGGCGGCGCGTGACGCCGGGGGCGCTGGGACAGCGCTGCGGTCTACCAGATCGCGTCGACCCACTCCGGGTGGTCGATGAAGGGGTTGCGGTTGTGCTGGTAGGTGTCGTAGATGACCTGGTTGCGGCGCTCCTCGAAGGCGTCCGGCGGGTCCTGGTCGTTCCAGGTCTTCAGCACCGAGAGCTTGCCGATGTACGGCGTCGAGCCGTTGCCGACCTTGTCGTCGGGCTCCAGGTCGGCGAAACCGTCGTCGCCCTCGTAGCGGACGGCCATGTAGAGGATCATGCGGGCCACGTCGCCCTTGACGGCGTCACGCGGCTCGAAGGAGTCGGAGTCGACCTTGCTGCCGCCGGAGTTGGTGAAGGTGCTGCCGCCCTCGTCGAAGTCCAGGTTGCCGCGCTTGGAGTTCACGGCCACGTCCTCGGGGCGGATGTGGTGCAGGTCGGTGCCCGGACCGGTGGAGGTGGTCAGGTTGCCGTGCGAGATCGCCCACACGTGCTCGCGGTTCCAGTCGCCGGTGTTCCCGCCGTTGAGGGACTTGCTGCGGGAGATGCCCGAGTACAGCAGGATCACGTTGCCGCTGTTGTTCGGGTCCTGGTCGGTGTTCTTCAGGGCTTCCCAGAGCGCCGAGTACGACAGCTTGGTCTGGCTGCTGGTGATGGTGTGCAGCGCGGACTTCAGGCCGGTGCCCGACTTGCCGACCGCGTTCTTGTAGTACGTCGAGTCGTACGCGGTGGTCGTGGCGGCGGCCGGGGTGGCCGTCAGGGCCGGGGCGCTGAGGCCCACCAGGACGGTGGCGGTGGCCAGCGCCACCGACTTCCAGCGGCGTATGCGTGTCGCCGGCATGTGTGGGGTCCCATCTACGCGGGTTGAACGAAGGCGGCAGAGGGAGCGTGACATGGACACGCGGTCCTGTAAATGAATCGAACATGTCAATCACATGACCGGAACCGGCAATCCACCACGACTTCAGGCGAGTCGGCTCTCCGCCGACTCCGCTGCCCGTCGGCCGAGACACGCGCCGCGCTGACCGACGCGCCGCGGATCGCGGAGACCCGGGGCGCACGTCTCCGCGGCAGCCACGGCCCCGATCCGGCCCCCGGTCACGATCCGGCCCCCGGCCCGGATCCATCGGGGCCCGGGCACAACCATCGGCGCGGCCTCGTGAGTCAACTGGGTATGACTCACCTCAACTCCAGACGAGCCGGCGCGCTCACCGCCGCGCTCGGCGCCGCGGTGCTCATACCGGCGACCGTCGCGGTGACCCCCGCCGCCGCTGCCACCACACCCACCGTCAGCTGCGCGTCCGCCAAGGCCGGACTCGCCACGAAGCTCCAGAAGGACATCACCGCCGCCCTCGCCAACCGCAAGGGCACCATCGCCGTCGGCCTCTACGACCGCTCCACCAAGACGACCTGCACCCTGCGCTCCGGCTACGCCTACGACTCCGCCAGCGTCGTGAAGGTGACCATCCTCGCCACGCTCCTGTGGGACGCGAAGAAGCACAACCGCTACCTGACCGACCGCGAGGCGTCCCTCGCCAAGGCCATGATCACCAAGTCGGACAACACCGCGGCCACCACGCTGTGGAAGCAGCTTGGCCTGACGAAGATCAAGGGCTTCCTCGCCGCGGCCGGCATGACCCAGACCAAGCCGGACCCGTACGGCCACTGGGGCCTGACCCAGATCACCGTGACCGACGAGCAGAAGCTGCTGAAGCTCCTCACCGCGAAGAACACGGTCCTCAGTGACAACGCCCGCGCCTACATCCTGAAGCTGATGGGCCAGGTCATCTCCTCGCAGCGCTGGGGCACCCCGTACGGCGCCCCGTCCACCGTGTCCGTGCACGTCAAGAACGGCTGGCTGCAGCGCTCCACGCACGGCTGGCGGGTGCACAGCGTCGGCACCTTCAACGGCGGCGGCCACGACTACATGATCACGGTGCTCACGCACGGCAACAGCACCATGAGCTACGGCGTCACCACCATCCAGGGCGTCGCCAAGGTCATCCACCGGGATCTCGCCGCCAGTTGACGCTTCTCCGCCCTCCGTCCGTCACCGGCCCGTCCTGCGGTGACGTCCATGCGCCCAGAACCGCACTCGCCACCCTCACCGCGGCCCTGGCGGCGGCCGGCTGCCCGACCGCCGCCGGACCGGCCGCCGCCGGTCCCGTGACCGCCGGTCCCGTGGCCACCGGTCCCGTGGCCACCGGACCCGCCGTCGCCGGTCCCGTGACCACCGGTCCCGCCGTCGCCGGTCCCGCCGTGCAGGGCAAGGCCCTCCACCCGGCCGACCCGCGGTGAGCCCGATCGTAGCGGAGGGATGAAATCCGCTTCCTTCGGTGTTGGTGCCTTCCGGCAGACCAGGACGAACGGGAGGCACCCGCGTGAGCGAGCATCGGGGATGGGCACGGCGACTGGCCGGATACGCGTGGCGGTATCCGAAGGACGTCGTCCTGGCCCTCGGCTCCTCGCTCGCCGGCATGGCGGTCATGGCGACGGTCCCGCTGATCACCAAGGTGATCATCGACGACGTGATCGCCGGTCACACCCGGCGGATGGCACCCTGGGCGGGCGCCCTGATCGGCGCCGCGCTGCTCGTGTACGCCGCGACCTACGTCCGCCGCTACTACGGCGGCCGGCTCGCCCTCGACGTCCAGCACGACCTGCGTACGGCGATGTTCGACACGATCACCCGGCTCGACGGCCGCCGCCAGGACGAGCTGTCGACCGGGCAGGTCGTCGGCCGCGCCACCAGCGACCTCCAGCTGATCCAGGGCCTGCTGTTCATGCTGCCGATGACCATCGGGAACGTCCTGCTGTTCCTGATCTCCCTGGTGATCATGGCGTGGCTGTCGCCGCCGCTGACGCTGGTCGCGCTCGCCGTGGCGCCCGCGCTGTGGTGGATCGCCCGGCGCAGCCGCTCCCGGCTGCACCCGGCCACCTGGTACGCGCAGGCCCAGGCCGCCGCCGTGGCGGGCGTCGTCGACGGCGCCGTCAGCGGCGTACGCGTGGTGAAGGGGTTCGGGCAGGAGGAGCAGGAGACCGGCAAGCTGCGGGAGGTCGGGCGGCGGCTGTTCGCCGGACGGCTGCGCACCATCCGGCTGAACGCCACCTACACCCCCGCCCTGCAGGCCGTGCCCGCCCTCGGCCAGGTCGCCATGCTGGCGCTCGGCGGCTGGCTGGCCGTGCGCGGGCACATCACGCTCGGCACCTTCGTCGCCTTCTCCACCTACCTCGCCCAGCTCGTCGGCCCGGTCCGCATGCTCGCCATGGTCCTCACCGTCGGGCAGCAGGCCCGGGCGGGCACCGAGCGCGTCCTGGAGCTGATCGACACCGAGCCGTCGCTCACCGACGGCACCAGGGAGCTGCCCGCCGACGCGCCGGCGACCGTCGAGTTCGACGACGTGTCCTTCGGCTATGACCGGCAGCGGCCCGTCCTCGAAGGGCTCAGCTTCGAGATCCGCGCCGGCGAGACCCTCGCCGTCGTCGGCTCCTCCGGCTCCGGCAAGTCCACCGTCTCCCTGCTGCTGCCGCGCTTCTACGACGTCACCCACGGCGCCGTCCTGGTCGGCGGCCACGACGTCCGCGAGCTCACCCTCGACTCGCTGCGGGCCTCGATCGGCCTGGTGCCCGAGGACTCCTTCCTCTTCTCCGAGACGGTCCGCGACAACATCGCCTACGGCCGTCCCGACGCCACCGACGAGCAGATCGAGGCCGCCGCCCGCGCCGCCCAGGCCGACCGCTTCATCCGCGAGCTGCCCGACGGCTACGCCACCAAGGTCGGCGAGCACGGCCTGACCCTCTCCGGCGGCCAGCGCCAGCGCGTCGCCCTGGCCCGCGCGATCCTCACCGACCCGCGCCTGCTCGTCCTGGACGACGCCACCTCCGCCGTGGACGCCCGCGTCGAGCACGAGATCCACGAGGCGCTCCGGCACGTCATGGAGGGCCGTACGACCCTGCTGATCGCCCACCGCCGCTCCACCCTGAACCTCGCCGACCGCATCGCCGTCCTCGACGGCGGCCGGCTCGCCGACATCGGCACCCACGAGGAACTCCAGGAGCGCTCGGCGCTCTACCGCCGCCTGCTCACCGACCCCGACGAGCTGGGCGGCGTCTCGCCCGGCCACGCCCGGGCCGCCGAGCCCGCCGAGGACACCTCGGTCAGGGACGAACTGGACGCCGAGTTCGACGCCGAGCGCGGGGTGACGCCACGGCTGTGGACCGGCGACCGCGAGCCCAAGGACGCGGCGCTGGCCGGGATGCCGGCCACGCCCGAACTGCTGGCGCAGGTCGAGGCGCTGCCCCCGGCGAACGACACCCCCGACGTCGACGAGGCGCGGGCGGTGCTGCCGGAGGAGTCGTACGGGCTGCGCAGGCTGCTGCGGGGCTTCGGGCTGCCGCTGCTGGTCAGCCTGGGCCTGGTGGCCGTCGACGCCGGGGCGGGGCTGCTGCTGCCGGTGCTGATCCGGCACGGCATCGACCAGGGCGTCACGGCGATGGCCATCGGCGCGGTCTGGGCGGCGTCCCTGCTGGGTCTGGGCACGGTCGCGGTGCAGTGGGCGGCGCAGGTCGGCGAGACCCGGATGACCGGACGCACCGGCGAGCGGGTCCTGTACGCGCTGCGGCTGAAGATCTTCGCGCAGCTCCAGCGGCTCGGGCTCGACTACTACGAGCGTGAGCTGACCGGCCGCATCATGACCCGGATGACGACGGACGTCGACGCGTTGTCGACGTTCCTGCAGACGGGCCTGGTCACCGCGTTCGTGTCGGTGGTCACCTTCTTCGGCATCATGGCCGCCCTGCTGGTGATCGACGTGCAGCTGGCGCTGGTCGTGTTCGCGACGCTGCCGCCGCTGTTCGTCGCCACGTTCTTCTTCCGCCGGGCGAGCGTGAAGGCGTACGAGCTCGCCCGCGAGCGGGTGTCCGTGGTCAACGCCGACCTCCAGGAGTCGGTGTCCGGGCTGAGGATCGTGCAGGCCTTCCGGCGCGAGAGGGACGGCGGGCGGCGGTTCGCCGAGCGCAGCGACAGCTACCGCAGGGCCCGCATCCGCGGCCAGTGGCTGATCTCGGTCTACTTCCCGTTCGTCCAGTTCCTGTCCTCCGTCGCCGCGGCCGCCGTGCTGATCGCGGGCGCCGGCCGGGTCGACGACGCCACGCTCACCACCGGCGCGCTGGTCGCCTACCTGCTCTACATCGACCTGTTCTTCGCGCCCGTCCAGCAGCTCTCCCAGGTCTTCGACGGCTACCAGCAGGCCACCGTCTCGCTGGGCCGCATCCAGGAACTCCTCCAGGAGCCGACCTCCACGAAGACCGCCGACGCCCCCCGCGAGGTGCGCTCCCTGCGCGGCGAGATCGCCTTCGAGGACGTCCACTTCGCCTACGGCGCCGACGAGGAGGCCCTCAGCGGCGTCGACCTGCGCATCCCGGCCGGGCAGACCGTCGCGTTCGTCGGCGAGACCGGCGCCGGCAAGTCCACCCTGGTGAAGCTGGTCGCCCGCTTCTACGACCCGACGGGCGGCCGGGTCACGGTCGACGGCACCGACCTGCGGTCCCTGGACCTGACGTCGTACCGGCACCGGCTGGGCGTCGTCCCGCAGGAGGCCTACCTCTTCCCGGGCACCGTCCGCGACGCCATCGCCTACGGCCGTCCCGGCGCCACCGACGCCGAGGTCGAGGCGGCGGCCCGCGCGGTCGGCGCGCACGAGATGATCGCCACGCTGGACGGCGGCTACCTGCACGAGGTCGCCGAGCGCGGCCGCAACCTGTCCGCGGGCCAGCGCCAGCTGATCGCGCTCGCCCGCGCCGAACTCGTCGACCCCGACATCCTCCTCCTCGACGAGGCGACGGCCGCTCTCGACCTGGCCACCGAGGCACAGGTCAACCAGGCGACCGACCGTCTCGCCGGCCGCCGCACCACCCTCGTGGTAGCCCACCGGCTGACCACGGCGGCCCGCGCGGACCGGGTCGTGGTCATGGACCACGGCCGGGTCGCCGAGGACGGCACCCACGACGAACTGCTCGCCCGCGGCGGGCGGTACGCCGCGCTGTGGCGGACGTTCATCGGGGAGCCGGACACGGAGGAGACCGTCGGCGCGGCCCGCTGACGGCCGGGGCTGCGGGGCACTGCGGGGCACTGCGGGGCCCCGGGGCACCGCGCGGCTGTCCGGCCGCGCAACCATCCGCCGTACGCCGTGCGTCCGTACACCCGTACGCTCATTGACGGCTGCACGGCTCATCGACGGCTGCACGGCTCATCGACGGCTGCACGGGGAGGGCGAAGGTGGACAGTGGTGCGATACGCAGGCGGCTCGCGCTCGGCGCGGCCCTGCTGACCGCGTCCGGGCTGCTCGCCCTCGCCGCGCCCGGCGAGGCGCAGGCCGCCGACCACTGCGCGGGCCGCAAGGTCAGGGAACTGCCGTTCTCCACCGGCGTGGTGCGCGTCTACAAGCGGGACGGCTACGTCTGCGCCGTCACCTTCCCCGAGCGCTCCGACGGTTCGAGGCGGTCCATGTCGGTCAGCGTGCAGGCGCGCGGCAACCGTCCCGTCGTCGACAAGGGCCAGTACTCCCACCACGCCGGACCGGTGACGGTGCACGCCGGGCACCGGTGCGTGCGGATCAAGGGCTCGGTGGGCGGCGGTTCGGTCAGCTCCGGCTGGATTCTTTGCTGAACCATAGGTTTATTACAACGAGTTCCTGAACTCCCCTGGTGCGTGCGCCGGTTGCGTTGCTAGCTTCCGGCGACATCTGTAATCACAGGGGAGGGTGCATGCGCAAGGCGCTCAGATGGCTGCTGGCGTTCACCGTGTTCATCGGTACGCTCAGCACGGCCACGGCGGCCACCGCCGCCGAGCCGGACGCCACCGGCACCACGGACATCGAGGAACAGCTGCTCTCCATACCGGGGATGAGCCTGATCCAGGAGAAGCCCTACACCGGCTACCGCTTCTTCGTCCTGAACTACACCCAGCCGGTGGACCACCGGGACCCGTCCAAGGGCACGTTCCAGCAGCGGATCACCGTGCTGCACAAGGACGTCAGCCGGCCGACGGTCTTCTACACCGGCGGCTACAACGTCTCCACCAATCCCGGTCGCCGCGAACCCACCCGGATCGTGGACGGCAACCAGGTCTCCATGGAGTACCGCTTCTTCACCCCGTCCCGGCCCGCCCCGGCGGACTGGAGCGACCTGGACATCTGGCAGGCCGCCAGTGACCAGCACCGCATCTTCAAGGCGCTGAAGAAGATCTACACCCACAACTGGATTTCCACCGGCGGCTCCAAGGGCGGCATGACCGCCACCTACTACGAGCGCTTCTACCCCAGGGACATGGACGGAGTGGTCGCGTACGTCGCCCCCAACGACGTCGTCAACGAAGAGGACTCGGCCTACGACCGCTTCTTCGCCACCGTCGGCACCAAGGAGTGCCGGGACCGGCTGAACGGCGTGCAGCGCGAGGCGCTGGTGCGGCGGGAGCCGCTGGAGAAGAAGTACGCGACCTACGCGGCCGACAACGGCTACACCTTCGACGTCATCGGCAGCCTGGACCGGGCCTACGAGGCGGTCGTCCTGGACTACGTGTGGGGCTTCTGGCAGTACAGCCTGCTGTCGGACTGCGACACCGTCCCGGCGGACGCCAAGTCGGCGACCGACGACGAGATCTGGGACTCCGTCGACACGATCTCCGGGTTCTCCGCCTACACCGACCAGGGCCTGACGCCGTACACGCCGTACTACTACCAGGCCGGCACCCAGCTCGGCGCGCCGACGATCAACTTCCCGCACATCGAGAAGCAGTACATCCGCTACGGCTACCAGCCGCCGCGGAACTTCGTGCCGCGGGACATCCCGATGAAGTTCCAGCCGTGGGCCATGCGGGACGTCGACACCTGGGTGCGGCACAACGCCGACCACATGCTCTTCGTCTACGGGCAGAACGACCCGTGGGGCGCCGAGCGGTTCCGCCTGGGCAAGGGCGCGCACGACTCCTACGTCTTCACCGCGCCCGGCCTGAACCACGGCGCGAACATCGCGGGCCTGGTCCCCGACCAGAACGCGCTCGCCACGGCCCGGATCCTGGAGTGGGCCGGGCTGTCCGACGCCGCGGTGGCCCGCGCGAAGCCGCTGGCTGCGTACGACCGGAAGTTGGACGTCCGGGACGTGGAGCGCGAGCCCGCGCTGCGCCCGTGACGCGTAGGCCGTGTCCGTGACGCGTCCGCGTCCGTGACCCGTGGGCTGCGCCCGGCCGTCGATCACCGCGATCACACCGGCCGGGCGCAGCCCACCGACGGTTCGCCCCTCAACCGCACGTACAGCGCCGTCGGCGCCGCCGGTTGCACCTGTTCGTAGCCCGAGGACATCGGAAAGGGAAAATCCTTCATGCTCTGGCCCGCCCTCCGGGTGCTCTCCCAGGGAGAGCTGTCCTCCGACCAGCTACGGCGGCTGATCGGCACGCTCCGGCTCGAAGAGACCCCCCGCGCAGAAGGGCCCGGGGCCGCGAAGAGCCTCGCGCACCGCTCCTTCACCGACGACACGGGCACCCGCCTCGTCCTGGACCTCGCCCGAACCGGCGAGTCCGGCTGGGTGCTCGCCCTGTTCTTCGACGGGGAACCGCCCTCCGCCGGAACCGTCGAAGGTCACCGGGTGCTGCTCCGCGACGCCGTCGAACGGCTGGGCCTCTCGCTCGTCGAGATCACTCCCGCCGCCACCGCCGACGAGGTCCACGTCGCGCCCCCACCGCCCGGCTCCGCCGCACCAGGGATCGGAGTTTCCTGGGACCTTCCCCACGACGACCTGGATCAGCTGTGGCCGCACCTCGGCCTGCGCAAGGACGCCCCCCGAGAGGTGAAGGCGGTCAAACTGCGCGAGATGATGCGCACCCCGGTCTGGTCCGCCGCCCCTGAGTCCTTCCGCCGCCGGGCCGAGGCCTTCCTCAGGGACATCTGACCCGGCCCTCCGCCACTCACCCACGAACGTCTGGTCCAGCAACTCCTCGTCCGCCAAGTGACCGAGGAAGCCCAGCGACGCGCCGGACTCACCCCGGAGCAGCGGCAGGCGGAAGAGGCCGTGCGCCGACGGGAGGCCGTACGCCGACGGGAGGCCGTCGCTGTAGGCACGGCCCCCCGATGGTGTGAAACGGGTGGCTAGTACGACAGGCCGTAGCCGATCGGGTAGAGCACCCGCGCCGGGTCGTCCGCCCGTTGCACCGGCACCGGCAGCCGCCCGCGCGGGTCGGTCTTCCCGGCGATCACCCGTGCCGCCGCCCGCAGTTCGACGTCGGTCCAGGAGTACGCCGCCAGGAAGCCTGGCACGGACGGCAGTTGGGCCACGTCGTAGGGATTGCGGACGGCGACCGCCACCACCGGCCGTCCGGTCGCCAGCAGTTGCTCGACCAGCGTCTTCTGCGGGCTCGTCGCCGTGACGTTGTACGTGCCGACGACCACCGCGTCCGCGTCCTGGGCGGCGGCGACCGCCTTGGCGACGGTCGCGGTGGACGGCGCGGTGCCGGTGGACAGGGCGGTGGCGGTGAAGCCCAGTTCGGTGAGCGCGGCGGCGAGCACGCCGGTCGGCGGTCCCGTCGTGCCGGACGGGGAGGCCGGGTCGGCGCCCACGACGAGGAGCTTCCGGTGCGTGCTGCGGGACAGCGGCAGCAGGCCGCCCTCGTTGACCAGGAGGGTGGTGGTCCGCCCGGCGATGCGGTCGGCCGCCGCCAGATGGGCCGGGGTGCCGACGGCCCGGTCGACGCCGGCCTGGCCGACGTACGGCTCGTCGAACAGCCGCAGCTTCGCCTTCAGCCGCAGGATCCGCAGGACCGACTCGTCCAGCCGTGCCTCGGTGAGCTCGCCGGCGCGGACGGCGTTCAGCACGGCGTGCCAGGCGACGTCCAGGGAGGGCGGGTTGAGGAGCTGGTCCACGCCCGCCTTCAGGGCGAGGACGGGGACGCGGTCGTCGCCGTACTTGGTGCGCACGCCCTCCATGCCCAGCGAGTCGGTGACCACCACGCCGTCGTAGCCCAGTTCCCCGCGCAGGATGCCGGTGACGATCGGGTGGGAGAGGGTCGCCGGGTCGCCGGAGTCGTCGAGGGCGGGGAACTGGATGTGCGCGGTCATGATCGAGGCGATGCCCGCGCGGATCGCGGCCCGGAACGGCACCGCGTCCAGCTTCTCCCACACCTCGCGGCTGTGCGTGATCACGGGGAAGCCGTAGTGGCTGTCGACGGCCGTGTCGCCGTGGCCCGGGAAGTGCTTGGCGGTCGCCGCGACCGACGAGGCCTGGTAGCCGCCGACCTCCGCGGCGACCAGGCCGGCCACCGCGTCCGGGTCGGCGCCGAGGGAGCGGACGCCGATGACCGGGTTGGCCGGGTTGACGTTCACGTCGGCGACGGGGGAGTAGTCCTGCCGGATGCCCATGGCGCGCAGCTCCGCGCCGGAGATCCGGCCGAGCGTGCGGGCGTCGCCGCGTGAGCCGCCCGCGCCCATCGCCATCGCGCCCGGGAAGAGGGTGGCGGGCTTGCCGACGCGGCAGACGATGCCGTGTTCCTGGTCGGTGCTGATCAGCACGGGCAGTCCGCGCGGCAGGCCGAGGGACGCCCGCTGGATGCCGTCGGAGAGACCGGCGATCTGGTGCGGGTCGCGGGTGTTGTGCGCCCAGGTGAAGTAGATGATGCCGCCGACCCGGTACTTCTCGATCAGCTCGGCGGCGGTGCGGACGCCGATCTCCTTGAGGTTGGCGTCGATGTCGGCCTGGTCGGGCGCGGTGGCGGAGTGGCCGTAGACCCGCATCACGAAGAGCTGGCCGACCTTCTCCTCGAGGGTCATGCGGGAGACGAGGGAACGGAGCTCGCTGTCGTCGGGCTTGCTGTCGTCGGCGTGCGCGGTGTCGCCGAGGGCGAGGGTGGCGGCGACGCCTGCCGTGGCGGCCAGGACGGTACGTCTGGAGGGCACGTGCGCTCCTTCCGGAGGTGATCCGCTGAAGGAAACTTCCGAAGAGCCAGCAATATCCGGGAAGTTTCTGCCAGTCAAGGGAAAGTGCGCCGAACGGTTCCCGCTCACCGACTGATCTGTGGAAGCCGGTGGCGCTGGGACCGACGGGACATCCGGGCCCGTCCGTCCGGGGCTGCCGTTGCCGTCCATCCCGTGGACGTCCCGGCGTCGGAGGCGGCGGACGGCCGATCATGAGGCATGCCCGCAGTCGCCATCCCCGGTTCCAAGTCCATCACCGCCCGCGCCCTGTTCCTGGCCGCCGCGGCCGA
Source organism: Streptomyces sp. H51 (assembly GCF_035656535.1). Classification (NCBI taxonomy): domain Bacteria; kingdom Bacillati; phylum Actinomycetota; class Actinomycetes; order Kitasatosporales; family Streptomycetaceae; genus Streptomyces; species Streptomyces sp. H51. The sequence continues at coordinate 140,302 of NZ_JAYMHD010000020.1, read as the reverse complement.
CGGCGTCACCACCCTCGTACGGCCCCTGCGCTCGGACGACACCGAGGGCTTCGCCGAGGGTCTGGTACGGCTCGGCTACCGCGTCGGCCGCACCCCCGACGCCTGGCAGGTGGACGGCCGCCCGCAGGGCCCGGCCGTCACCGAGGCGGACGTCTACTGCCGGGACGGCGCGACGACGGCCCGCTTCCTGCCCGCGCTGGTCGCAGCAGGGCACGGCACGTACCGCTTCGACGCCTCGCCCCAGATGCGCCGCCGCCCCCTGGGCCCGCTCACCCGCGCCCTGCGCGACCTCGGCGTGGACCTGCGGCACGAGGAGGCGGAGGGCCACCACCCGCTGACGGTGCGGGCGGTCGGCGTCGAGGGCGGCGAGGTGACACTGGACGCCGGACAGTCCTCGCAGTACCTCACCGCCCTGCTGCTGCTCGGCCCGCTGACCCGCACCGGCCTGCGCATCACGGTCACGGACCTGGTCTCGGCGCCGTACGTGGAGATCACGCTGGCGATGATGCGGGCGTTCGGCGTGGAGGTGGCGCGGGAAGGGGACGTGTTCCTGGTCCCGCCGGGCGGCTACCGGGCCACGACCTACCCGATCGAGCCGGACGCGTCCACCGCGAGCTACTTCTTCGCGGCGGCGGCGCTGACGCCGGGCGCCGAGGTGACGGTCCCCGGCCTGGGCGCGGGCGCGCTCCAGGGCGACCTGGGCTTCGTGGACGTGCTGCGCCGCATGGGCGCGGACGTCAACGTCGGCGCCGAGGGCACGACGGTCCGGGGAACCGGCACCCTGCGCGGCCTGACGGTCGCCATGCGGGACATCTCCGACACCATGCCGACGCTCGCGGCGATCGCCCCCTTCGCCTCCGGCCCGGTGCGCATCGAGGACGTGGCGAACACGCGGGTGAAGGAGTGCGACCGGCTGGACGCCTGCGCGGAGAACCTGCGGCGGCTGGGCATCGGCGTGTCCACCGGCCCCGACTGGATCGAGATCCACCCCGGCACCCCCGCCGCCGCGCGGATCAAGACCCACGGCGACCACCGCGTCGTCATGTCCTTCGCGGTCACCGGCCTGCGGACGCCCGGTATTTCGTTCGACGACCCCGGATGCGTGCGCAAGACTTTCCCGGGCTTCCACGAGGCGTTCGCGGAACTGCGAAGGGACATCGGCTGTTGAGCTACAGGCTGCGGGGACCGCTTCTGGAGGGCGCGTCGGTGCGCCTGGAGCCGCTGGAGCACCGGCACGCCGCCGATCTGGCGGTGGCGGCGGAGGAGGAACGGGGGACGTACTCCTTCACCTGGGTGCCGCGGGCCGAGGAGGCCGGCGCGTACGTCGACGCGCAGCTGGAGCGCGCGTCGACGGGACGGCTGGCGCCGTACGCGCAGGTGTCGGCCGCGACCGGACGGGCGGTCGGCGCCACCTCGTACTGGGACCCGCGCTGCTGGCGGTCCGACGACCGGCTGGACGCCGTGGAGATCGGCTTCACCTGGCTCGCCCGCTCCGCCCAGGGCACCGGCATCAACGCCGAGGCCAAACTCCTGCTGTTCCGCCACGCCTTCGAGGAGTGGGGAGTGTCCCGGGTCGACCTGAAGACCGACGCCCGCAACAGCCGCTCCCGGGCGGCCATCGAGAGCGTCGGCGCCCGCTTCGAGGGCGTCCTGCGCAACTGGTCCCGCTCCTGGACCCCGGGCGAGGAGGACCGGCTGCGCGACACCGCGATCTTCTCGATCACGGCGGAGGAATGGCCGGCCTGCCGGGCGCGGCTGGAGCAGCGGGTGGCGCGCTTCGCGGCACGGGCGCCCAGGCCCTGACCGGCCGAGCGCGGACGCCGGAGGCCGGGGTCAGGCGGCCCGGGACAGGGCCAGGGCTGCCAGGGCCTCGGGGGCGCCCGACTGGCCGCGGATGCCGGGGAAGGCGTTGATGTCCACGATCAGCGGGGCGCCGTCGCCGCGGTCGACGATGTCGACGCCGTACACGTCGAGGGAGAACACCTCTCCGACGCGGCGCACCAGGGCCGGCCATCCGGGCGGCAGGTCGTCGAGGTGGAGCGCTCGTGTGGGGCCGCGTCCCTGGGGGGAGAGTTCGGAGCGGCGCAGGCCGGCGAAGAGCCGGTCGCCGATCGCCCAGAGCTTGTGGTCCCAGCCGTCGTTGGGGGCGAAGTCCTGCACCACGACCGGCTCGTCCGGGTGGGCGGCGGCCAAGTCGTGAAGCTGCGCGGGGGTGTCGACGCGGGCCACCACGTCGTGCCGGCGGCTGTGGCGGCTCTTGACCACCGCGGGTCCGGACAGCGCCGGCCCGGACGCCAGTCGGGCCAGGGTGGTGAAGGTGCGAGTGCCGGCGAAGGGGAGACCGGCACTCAGGGCCAGCGCGGCCATGGACGTGCGGTCCTGGCACAGCGCGGTCGCCGCGGCCGAGTTGATCACGCGGGAGCCACGCTGCTCCAGAAGCCGGGCGAGGGCGAGGGCGGACGGCGTACGTGCCTTCAGCAGGTAGACGTCGGCGAGAGGTCCGGGGGCGGGCAGCGCCGCGCGCGGATCCAGCACCTCCACCTGGTGGCCGGGCGCGAGCAGGGCCGTGGTGAGGGCCAGCAGCGGGTGGCCGGGGTCAGGCGTGATCAGGCCGATTCTCACGCCGTCTCGCCCGCCGTCATGGGGACCGGAACGACGCCGAGCGGTGGCCGCGCGGCCACGCCGAGCGCCGCGGCGGCCGGCGCGGCCGCGGTCACCCCGCCCGCGCCGGTCGCCAGGGCGAGGACGGCTCTCGCCAGGCGGGCCGGCGCTTCAGGGACCTGGCGGAAGCTGGGGAAGTCGTTCACGTCGACGACCACGGGGCCGTCCGGCCCCAGGACCACGTCCACACCGTACAGATCGAGGCCGTAGACCACGCCGACCTGAGCGGCGATCGCGGCGATCTCCGCCGACAGCGGCACCCGGCGCTCCCGTACCGCATGGTCGGGGTGGAGCGGGGAGCGGCGCTCGGTGGCGTACAACTCGTCGCCGACGCTGTACACCTTGATGTCCACGCCGGAGTTGGGCACGTACGGCTGGGCGACGAGCATGCCCTCTCCCGCCAGCTCGGGGAGCATCTCGGCGAGCCGGCCCGGGGAGGACACCAGGTGCACGGCCCGGCCCGCGCTGCCGTCGGCGGGCTTGACCACGATCGGATACTCCGAATCCGGTATCTCCAGCAGCAGTTCGGGCCGCGCGGCCGCGTAGGTCGCGGGCACCGGCAGCCCGCAGTTGAGGCCGATGGCGCCGGCCAGCGCCTTGTCCCGCACGCCGCGTATCGCCCGGGCGTTGTTGATCGTCGCCAGACCGGCCGAGGCCGCCGCCTCGAGAAGGGTGAGGCCCGGACCGCCGGAGACCGTCTTGAGCACCCATGCGTCATGCGTGCTCGTCTGCACGGCCTCCGTCAGGCGCAGCAGGGAGCCGCCGGGGCGCAACACGTCCACCTCGTGTCCCCAGGCGGTCAGCTGATGGATCACCTCGTTGGGCATGCCGTCGCGGCGATACTGCTCCTCCACCAGAAAGCAGAACTTCATCGTTCGTCCCCGTTACCGCCGGCGCGCCCGTCTTGTCGTCTGTCGCCCGGCATTCCGTAATGTCCTGTGGCGGTACAGGATGTCATGGCCGCGCGGCGGTAACAGGGGGCGGTCGGCGCCCTGTTCTCCGCGAACGCCGCCGAGGAACGGTGGACCAGGTGGCGGGGGGAGAGACGGTGAGGCGGGGCGCACCGGCACGCCCCCGTTCCGGGCCATACTGCGCGTGCGGGCGTGCGGGCGGCGAGTCCGCCTGGGCGCGGGTCTTCGGCCGGCGGACGGTGCGGAAGATCGACTGGACCGGCACCCGGTGATCGGAAACGATCGCGTCCATGACCGCGTACCTCATCCTGCACGGCTGGCAGAACCACCGCCCCGAGGGGCACTGGCAGCACTGGCTCGCCGACCGGCTCACCGAACTCGGCCACCACGTCACCTACCCGCAGCTGCCCGACCCCGACGACCCCGACCTGGAGGTCTGGCTCACCGAACTGGCCCGGCACCTGGACGGTCTCGAAGGGCCCGAGCGCGTGGTCCTCGCGCACAGCGCCTCCGCCGTGCTGTGGCTGCACGCGGCCTCCCGCGGGATCGTGCGGCCCGGCGCGGCCGACCGGGTCCTGCTGGTGGCCCCGCCGTCCGCCTCGGTGCTGGCGCGGCACCCGGAGATCGCCGGGTTCGCCCCGCCGCCGCCGGGCTTCGGCCTGCCCACGCCCACCCGCCTGATCGCCGGCGACGACGACCCGTACTGCCCGGAGGGCGCGCGCGAGGTCTTCGGCGAGCCGTACGGCATCCCCACCGACATCCTGCCGGGCGCCGGCCACCTCGACATGGACGCCGGTTACGGCTCCTGGCCGTCCGTGCTGGCCTGGTGCCTGGACCCCACGGTGCCGCTGCTGGCCCGCCCGGCGGCGTCGTCCTCGTAGCCGTACGGTCCCGCCGCCGGCCTCACGCCGATTCGTTGAGCAGGCGGGCCAGATGCTCCCGCCCCGCGTCCAGCAGCTCGGGCAGCGGCGCCGCCTGCTCGTACCACCGCTTCTCGTACTCCCAGCACAGCCAGCCGTCCCAGTTGTGCCGGGAGAGGACCTCCACGCACTCGGCGAGCGGGAGGATTCCGGCGCCCAGCGGCAGCGGGGTGGTGTCGTCGGCCGAGGCGATGTCCTTGACCTGCACGTATCCGAGGTACGGGGCGAGGGCGGGGTACGTCTCGGCCGGCTGCTCGCCGCCCAGCCAGGTGTGCATGACGTCCCAGAGCGCGCCCGCGTTGCGGTGGCCGACCAGGCCGAGTACGCGGATGACGTCGGCGGCCGTGCGGTACGAGTCGTGGGTCTCCAGCAGGATGCGCACGCCGACGTCGGCGGCGTGCTCCGCGGCCAGGCCGAGGCGCCGGGCGGCCGCGCGGTCGGCGCGCTCGGTGGTCTGCTCGGGGTCCGCGCCGGGGAAGACCCGGACGTACGGGGCGCCGAGGTCGCGGGCGAGGTCGCACAGGGCGCGCAGCTCGTCGATCACGGGACCGTCGTCGCCGGGCGCGGCGACCCGCGCGTACCCCGCCAGGCCCAGGATCTCGACGCCTCCCGCCTTGAACGCGGAGGCCACCGCCGACCGTTCGGAGGAGCCGAGGCCGGGGTGCACCGGTTCCTCCGGATGGGCGCGCAGCTCGACGCCGTGGAAGCCGTGGGCGGTCGCGAGCCGGACCACGTCCGGGATCGGCAGGCCGGGGACACCGAGGGTGGAGAACGCCAGTCGCATGGTCACCACTCTCACCCGGGGGCGGGGTGCAGGTCCAGCCGCCAGTCCTGGCCGACCAGGTCTTTCCCGAAGGAGCGGTGCGGTCGCTCGGCCACGAGGACGAAGCCGTGGCGCCGGTAGAGGCGCCGGGCGGCGGTGAGGACGTCGTTGGTCCACAGGACGAGTTCGCGGTAGCCGACGCCGCGGGCGAAGTCGACGACGGCCCCCACCAGCCGGTCGCCGACGCCCAGCCCGCGCGCCTCGGGCTCGACGAGCAGCAGCCGCAGCCGTGCGGTGGCGGGCGCCTCGTCCCGTACGCACATCACGCAGCCGACCGGCCTGCCGTCGAGCTCGGCGATCCACACCCGCTCCAGGCGCGGGTCGTGGTCCCCGGCGAAGTCGGCGACGATACGGGCCACGAGCCCCTCGTAGTCGGCGTTCCAGCCGTACTCGGCGGCGTACAGGGCGGCGTTGCGCTGCACGATCCAGCCCAGGTCGCCCGGGGCCGGCTCGCGCAGGACGGCGTCCTCGCGGCGCGGGGTGCGGCCCTCGGAGAGGATCTCGCGGACGGTCAGCATCGCCTCGGCCAGGCGCGGCCGGTCGGCGGCGGGCACGGTGGACAGCAGCGCGCCGACGGACTCGTTCGCCCGCTCCGCGAGCAGGGCGGCGGTCTCCCGGCCGCGCGGGGTGAGCGTGACGTGGCGCCGCCGGGGGTCCTGCCGTGCGGGGGCGCGCTCGATCAGCCCGTCCTGCTCGAACTTGTTCAGGATGCGGCTCAGGTACCCGGCGTCCAGCGACAGCTCGGCCCGCAGGTCGGCCGCGTCGGTGCGCGGGGAGTGGGCGAGCTCGTACAGCACGCGGGACTCGGTGAGGGTGTACGGCGCGTACAGCCGGCGGCTGTAGTCGAGGGCGCCGATGACGTTGGTGTAGAAGCGGTTGAAGGCGCGGATGTCCTGGACGGTCATGATCGTCGGCCCCCGGATCGTTGACTCCGTCAGAGATGCCGTCGATTCGAGCGTAGGACACCCGCACCCGGGCTGCCAGCCCTCGGGCCGGTCCGCCGCGTTCAAGCCTTCGCGCCCGGCCCTGGGGGCCGGCCCGCTGCGCCCGGCACTCGGCGCGCCTGGGCCCTGTCGTTCGGATCATCCCGGCGTCGCGGGCCCTGGCCCGCGCGTCTGCCGCGTTGTCGTCGGTCCCCGACTCCCCCACGCTCGGCCGCGCTCGCGCGGGGGGACCCCCATCGCGTCGGCTCCCTCCTCCGCCTTGCAGCTGCACGCACCAGACCCCGCTCGGGTCGGCCGCAAGGCACCGCACCTCACAGCCGACCTGATCCGAACGACAGGGCCTAGCCCTCCGAGCTCTCCGCGGCGGGCCGGAAGACGCACACCTGCACACCGGTGGCGCCGGTGACCGACGACACCAGCTCGAACGGCCGTTTGGCGCCGTCGGTGGGGAAGACGGACTTGCCGCCGCCCAGCAGCACCGGCATCACGATCAGCTGGAGCTCGTCGACCAGGCCCTCGGCGATCAGCGTGCGCACCAGGGTGGGGCTGCCCATCATCGCCAGGTCCCCGCCGGGAGCCCCGCGTAGCCCACGGATCCGCGCGACGGCCTGCGATCCGGGGATGCGCTCGGTGTTGTTCCAGGTCAGGTCGTCGTCGCCGAGGGTGTCGGAGACGACGTACTTCTTCAGGGCGTTGAGCCGGTCGGCGAAGGGATCGCCCGCCCGCTCGGGCCAGGCCGCGGCCATCGTCAGGTACGTCCGCCGCCCGTACAGCAGCGCCTCCGCGTTCTCCAGCCCCTTGGTGAACGCCCCGCCGATCACCTCCGGATCGAAGTACGGGTGCGACCAGCCACCGTGCGCGAACCCGCCGTCGGTGTCCTCCTGCGGGCCGCCGGGCGCCTGCACGACACCGTCGAGACTGATGAACTCACTGACCACGACACGCATGGGAAATCACTCCTGGATCCTCGGGTTCTCGAGCGGGGGCTCGTCCGGTCGATGACAGCAGAAGAGACCGCGCCGCGCCCGGAAAGCCATCGGTGACGGGAACGGACCCGCCGTCGCGACGACGCCGGGTGCGTCGAACCAGCCCGTTCAGCGTTCGAGGACAAGGCCGTTCAAGGACCACGCCCGTTCAAGGACAAGCCCCGTTCGAGGACAAGGCCCGTTCAGGGCCGGCGCGGGGGCCGGGGGCGGCAGCCCCGGCCGCGAGGAGCGCCGGTGCACTCGACGACCCCGGCGCCGTCAGGCCCGCGGCACCCCGGAGGACCCCCGCACCATCAGCTCCCCCCGGATCGCCGCGATGTCCCCGGGCGGGGGCTCCTCGCGGCCCATCGCGATGCGGCCGGCCCGTGCCCCCGCCTCCGCGAGCGGCAGCCGCACCGTCGTCAGGGCCGGCACCGCGTCGATGCTGAACGGCAGATCGTCGAATCCGGCGACCGACACGTCCGCCGGGATCCGCAGTCCCGACTCGCGCAGCGCCGCGCACGCCCCCAGCGCGACGGAGTCGTTCGCCGCCACCACCGCCGTCAGGGACGGGTCCCGGCGCAGCAGTTCGAGGGTGGCCTCGTAGCCGGAGCGCCGGTCGTAGTGGCCGTACACGGTCCAGCCGGGGTCCTCCTCGATCCCGGCGGCCGCCAGCGCGGCCCGGTGGCCCTCCAGCCGGTGCCGGGTCGTCGTCCGCTCCTCCGGGCCGGCGATGTAGCCGAGCCGCCGGTGCCCGAGCCCGATCAGGTGCTCGGTCAGTTCCTGCGAGCCGCCGCGGTTGTCGAAGGTCAGCGCGATGGCGCCGGTGTCCGGTGCCGGCGGCCGCCCGCACAGCACCACCCGCGTCCCCGCGTCCGTCAGCTTGCGCAGCTTGGCCGCCACCGCCGCGGCGTGCGGCTCGCTCTCCATCGCCCCGCCGGTCAGCACCACCGCCGCCGCGCGCTGCCGCTGCAGCAGCGTCAGGTACGTCAGCTCGCGCTCCGGGGACCCGCCGGTGTTGCAGACCACGGCGAGGCGCTCCCCGCCCGCCCGGCCGCCCGGTCCGCCGATCTCCGACTGGATGGCGCTCGCCATGATCCCGAAGAACGGGTCGGCGATGTCGTTGACCAGGATGCCGACCAGGTCGGACGTGGCGGCGGCCAGCGCGCTCGCCGGACCGTTCAGCACGTAGTCCAGCTCGTCGACCGCCTTCAGGACCCGCTCGCGGGTGGAGGCGGCGACGGGGTAGTTGCCGTTCAGCACACGCGACACCGTCGCGGGGGAGACCTGCGCGCGAGCCGCCACGTCCGCCAGGGTCACCGTCATCTCGTCGTCCTCCGGTCGCGCATCTCGTCGTACCTCGTCGCATCTCGCCGTACTTCGCAGCACGTCACCGTACTTCGCGGCGTCGCCGTACTTCGCAGCACGTCGCCGTACTTCGCCGTGCGCCCTCGTGGACAGGCCGCCCGGCGGCCACGGTTCCGAGCAGGTGACGGCATGTCCGAGCGGACTCCGGAGCCGCAGCCCCGCTCGTCCGTTCGCCCGAACACTCGAAGCAGCGGTCACGGTCTTGTCCGGACCACTGGTCAGAGGCTAGCTTCTCATCGGATAGAAAGCGCTTGCTGCTGCGCTCGCCATCGGGGCGTCACACGGCGCGCACACCCACGTACGAGCTGCGTACGACGCTGTGAAGGGAACGAACGTGACACGCAAGACGGTGCGTATCGCCATGAACGGCGTGACCGGGCGCATGGGCCACCGCCAGCACCTGGTCCGCTCCATCCTGGCCATCCGCGACCAGGGCGGCCTCGACCTCGGCGACGGCACCGTGCTGTGGCCGGAACCGGTGCTGCTCGGCCGCCGCGAGCACGCGCTGCGCGCGCTCGCCGAACGGCACGGCCTGGCGCACTTCTCCACGGACGTCGACGAGGTCCTCGCCGACCCGTCCGTGGACATCTACTTCGACGCCCAGATCACCTCCGCCCGCGAGGAGGCGATCAGGAAGGCGATCGCGGCCGGCAAGCACGTCTACACCGAGAAGCCGACCGCGACCGGCCTCGACGGCGCCCTGGAACTCGCCCGCCTCGCGCACGCCAAGGGCATCAAGCACGGCGTCGTACAGGACAAGCTGTTCCTGCCGGGCCTGCTCAAGCTCAAGCGCCTCGTCGACGGCGGCTTCTTCGGCCGCGTCCTGTCGGTGCGCGGCGAGTTCGGCTACTGGGTGTTCGAGGGCGACTGGCAGGCCGCCCAGCGCCCCTCGTGGAACTACCGCGCCGAGGACGGCGGCGGCATCGTCGTCGACATGTTCCCGCACTGGGAGTACGTGCTGCACGAGCTGTTCGGCCGCGTGAGGTCCGTGCAGGCCGTGGCCACCACCCACATCCCGCAGCGCTGGGACGAGAACGGCAAGCCCTACGACGCCACCGCCGACGACGCCGCCTACGGCGTCTTCGAACTCGACGGCGGCGCTATCGCGCAGATCAACTCCTCCTGGGCGGTCCGCGTCGACCGCGACGAACTCGTCGAGTTCCAGGTCGACGGCACCGAGGGCTCGGCCGTCGCCGGCCTGCGCAACTGCCGTGTCCAGCACCGGAGTCTGACCCCGAAGCCGGTGTGGAACCCGGACATCCCCGCCACCTGCTCCTTCCGCGACCAGTGGCAGGAGATCCCCGACAACGACGAGTTCGACAACGGCTTCAAGGCCCAGTGGGAGCTGTTCCTCCGGCACGTCCACACCGGCGCCCCCTACCGCTGGGACCTGCTCGCCGGCGCCCGCGGCGTCCAGCTCGCCGAGCTGGGCCTGAAGTCGTCGGCCGAGGGCCGCCGCATCGAGGTACCGGAGGTCTCCCTGTGACCGTCCGGCTCCCCGACGCCACGGGCGCCCTGCGCGCCTACGAACCCCGCCCCGAACCCGTCGCCGTCACCCCCGGCGCGCCCTTCGCCTCCCGTACGGTCTTCTCCGCCGCGCACGTCGTCGCCGACCCGTACGCCGACGTGTCCCCCGACTCGCCCGCCGCCGTGGACTGGGACGCCACCCTCGCCTTCCGCCGCCACCTGTGGTCGCACGGGCTGGGCGTCGCCGAGGCCATGGACACCGCCCAGCGCGGCATGGGCCTGGACTGGGCGGGCGCGGCCGAACTGGTCCGCCGCTCGGCGGCCGAGGCGAAGGCCGTCGGCGGCCGCATCGCCTGCGGCGTCGGCACCGACCAGCTCACCGCCGGCTCCCTCGCCGAGGTCCGGGCGGCCTACGAGGAGCAGCTCGCCGTCGTGGAGGAGTCCGGCGCGCAGGCCGTCCTGATGGCCTCCCGCGCCCTCGCGGCGGCCGCCTCCGGCCCCGAGGACTACCTGGAGGTCTACGGCCACCTGCTGCGCCAGTCCGCCGAACCGGTGATCCTGCACTGGCTGGGCCCGGTGTTCGACCCGGCGCTGGAGGGCTACTGGGGCTCGTCCGACCTCGACGCGGCCACCGCCACCTTCCTGGAGGTCATCGCCGCCCACCCGGACAAGGTCGACGGCATCAAGGTCTCCCTGCTGGACGCGCGGCGCGAGATCGGCCTGCGCCGCCGCCTGCCGCAGGGCGTGCGCTGCTACACCGGCGACGACTTCGACTACCCGGAGCTGATCGCGGGCGACGAGCAGGGCTTCAGCCACGCCCTGCTCGGCATCTTCGACCCGCTGGGCCCGCTGGCGGCGCAGGCGGTACGGGTGCTCGACACCGGGGACACCGCCGGCTTCCGCGGACTGCTCGACCCGACCGTCGAGCTCTCCCGCCACCTCTTCCGGGCGCCGACCCGCTTCTACAAGACGGGCGTGGTCCTCCTCGCCTGGCTGGCCGGCCACCAGTCCCACTTCACCATGGTCGGCGGCCTGCAGTCGGCCCGCTCCCTGCCGCACCTCGCCCGTGCCTACGAACTCGCCGACGGACTGGGCCTGTTCCCCGACCCGAAGCTGGCCGAGGAACGGGTGAGGAACCTGCTGTCGCTGTACGGGGTGGACCAGTGAGCACCGGCCTCGAACGCTTCTCCGTCAACCAGATGACCGTCAGGCAGCTCTCGCTGCCCGAACTCGTCGGCGCCTGCCGCGAACTGGGCGTCCCGGGCGTCGGCCTGTGGCGCGAGCCGGTGCGGTCCTACGGCGTCGAGGCGACCGCGAAACTGGTCCGCGACGCGGGCCTGACGGTCACCACGCTGTGCCGCGGAGGCTTCTTCACGGCCGCCGACCCCGACGAACGCGCCGCCGCCCTGGCCGACAACCGCCGCGCCATCGACGAGGCGGCCACCCTCGGCACGGACACCCTGGTCCTGGTCCCGGGCGGCCTCCCGGCCGGCTCGAAGGACCTGCACGGCGCGCGGGAGCGGATCGCGGATGCGCTGGCGGAGCTGGGCCCGTACGCCGAGTCGCACGGCGTACGGCTGGCCATCGAACCGCTCCACCCGATGTTCGCCTCGGACCGCTGCGTGGTCTCCACGCTCGCCCAGGCGCTCGACCTCGCGGAACGCTTCCCGGCCCACCAGGTCGGCGTCACGGTCGACACGTACCACATCTGGTGGGACGACCGGGCCCCCGAGCAGATCGCCCGCGCGGGCGCCGGCGGCCGCATCCACACCTTCCAGCTCGCCGACTGGACCACCCCGCTGCCGGAGGGCGTCCTCAACGGCCGCGGCCAGATCGGCGACGGCGCGATCGACATGCGCGAGTGGAAGGGCCACGTGGAGGCGGCCGGCTACACCGGCCCCATCGAGGTCGAACTCTTCAACGAGGCCCTGTGGTCCCGGGACGGCCGGGAGGTACTGGCGGAGACGGCGACCCGCTTCGTACAGCACGCGATCCGGCCGGCACCGCCGAACTGACCCTCCGCCGGGGCACGCGGTCCGGGCGCCGAGGGGGTGCCGGGGCGCCGAGGGGGAGCCGGGCGCCGAGGGGGTGCCGGGGCGCCGAGGGGTGCCGGGCGCCGAGGGGGTGCCGGGGCGCCGAGGGGTGCCGGGGCGCCGAGGGGTGCCGGGCGCCGAGGGGGCGCCGGGCGCCGACGGGGCGCCGGACGGCGAGGAGGTGCCGGGCGGCCCCGGACCGCCGTGGCGGCTCGGGGAATGCCGTGGCGGTCCCGGGTCGGCGTGGCCTTCCGGGCGCGTCCTACGAGGCGCCCGGAACGCCGCCCCGCAGATGCCGGTCCAGCAGCCGCAGCTCCGTCCAGGCCCCGTGGTCCGTGCCGTCCCCGAGCGGGTAGTGCAGGGCCGGGGCGGAGGCGGGGCCGAGCTGCACCGGCCGCCCGGCGACCGGCGGGCGGCGGGCGTGGGTGAGACCGATGCCGCGCACGTCACGCGCCCCGAGGGTGAAGGCCACCGGGGTGGGCGGCGCCTGGAACCGAGGGGGCGTGGTCAGGTCGCGGGGGGCGCGGCGCAGCGACGTGAGCATCGTCGCCAGTCCGTGGTCCGCGGCCAGGGCTCCGGCCAGCGACTCGATCCGGTCCGTGGGCGGGGCCTCGTCCGCTGCGTAGCCGACGGTCAGGGTGACGTCCTCCTCGACCCCGCCCTCAGTGCGCGAGATCCGCAGCGAGGCCGTCGCCGGGCGGCCGGGGTGTCCGACGGCGAGCAGATGGGTCGGCGCGGGCGCCCGGTCGCGCGCCAGATCGGTCAACTGACGTGGTGACCAGGGCAGGTTGACGGGTTCGGCGGTGCCCCAGCCGGCCGGTGCGGCCCCGGTCAGCGTGCGCCAGGCGGTCTCCAGGGCCCGGCCCAGGACCAGGTCGGCGGCGGCCGGCCGCAGGGTGCGGAACGCCACCACGAGCTGCCGTTCCGCGGTCGGTTCCGTCCTGGTGAACGCCTCCGCGACCACGGCCGCGCCGTCGGCGGTGACCACGGGTGCGAACGTGCCGTCCCGCCAGCGCAGTACCGCCCCGGACAGGCCGTCGTAGTAGCCCTGCGCCGGATCCTGGACGACCCAGCGGTTGGGCGCCTGCGGCAGCGTCGCACGGGCGGCGGGGGTGAGGCGGACCTGCGGCGGGGTGACGATCTGCAGGGCCCGTCCCGAGGCCGCCGCCGTCCGGAAGACCTCCGACAGCCACGGTGTCAGGGCGAGCACGGGCCGGTCGGCCAGCACGACCGCCGTGCTGTCCGTCAGCACGTCCACGACGGGCTGACCGTCGTCCGGCGCGGCGACGGCCGTGACGTCGACGACCCGGGTGTCCGCCGCTCCCGCGGGCCACACGCCGCCGTCCAGCAGCAGGGCGAGCCGCCCGCAGACGGAGCCCGCCAGCCGCTCGGCCTCGGGCGCCGCGGTCGAGGCCCGGGCCTCGGTCCACCAGAACGGCACCGGAGCCGTCCGCCCGAGCAGGCGTTCGGCCTCGCCCGGTACCTGGACCAGGACCGGCGCCTCCACGGACACCAGCGGCCGGCCGTCCGGCCCGCGCAGGTGCAGGACCGCGCCGTCGGCTCCGGCGCTCACCTCCGCGCCGGGGCCGCCCGCGTAGAGCCCGGCCAGCAGGGCCCAGGTGTCGGGCATCTTCCGGGTGAGCGCGATGACGTCCTTGGTCACCTGGTCCCCTCCGCGGCGAGGGCGGTCTGGACCAGCAGGTGGGAGCGGCCGCGGCGGACCAGGGTGCCGCGCCCCGGCGGCTGCTGGGAGGCGTACAGGCCGGGAAAGAGCTGTCCCTCGGTACGGTCGCCGGTCATGACCAGAGCCGCCGTGCCGGTCTCGCGCAGGGTGGTCAGCAGCGGTTCGTACAGCGCGCGGGAGGCGCCGGCCGCGCGCCGGGCGAGGACGAAGTGCAGGCCGATGTCCTGGGCCGAGGAGACGTAGGGCAGGAACGGCGCCAGCGGCTGCTGTCCCGCGGTGGTGAGGATGTCGTAGTCGTCGGCCAGGATGACGATGCGCGGTCCGCTGAAGGCGGGGCCGGTGTCGGGTGCGTCCGGGTCGGCCGTCTCCGGCAGGCGCTTCTCCAGCTCGGTGGCGATGCCCGTGGCCAGGGCGTTCGCCAGTCTGGCGTTGTGCGCGTAGCCGCCCCGGTACGGCTCGGGAACCACGCCGCGCAGGCCGCGGCGCGGGTCGAAGACGCCGAAGACGAGTTCCTGGTCGGAGTACCGCTCGACGAGCTGGGTGGCGACGAGCTTCAGCAGGTTCGTCTTGCCGCACTCGTTGTCGCCGAGGATCAGCAGGTGCTGGTCGGCACCGAACAGGTCGAGCGGGACGGGCGAGAGGGTCTCCTGATCGACACCGAGGGGGATCCGCGCCGGTTCGGCGGCCGGCGAGGGCAGCCGGTCCGCGGGCAGACGGGTCGGCAGCACCCGCACGGGCCGCGCGACGTCGCCGTGCCAGGTGGCCCGGACGGTACGCGCGGCGTCCTCCAGCGCGGCCGCCATGTCGCCCGTGGTGGCACGGCCGTCGACGCGGGGCAGCGCCACCTGGGCGAAGAGCCTGCCGTCGGTCAGCACCCGGCCGGGGGTGTCCGGGGACAGGGTCTCGGACAGCTTCCGGTCGACGGAGGAGTCCGCGGGGTCGTTCAGCCGCAGTTCGAGGCGGGTGCCGAACATCGACTGGGTGGCGATGCGGACGTCGTTCCAGCGCAGCATGCCGGCCACGACGTGGATGCCGTAGCCGCCGCCCCGTTTGAGCAGGTCGGCCACCGCGTCGTCGAGGTCGGCGAACTCGTCCCGCAGCGCGCCGAAGCCGTCGATCACCAGGACGACGTCGGTGGCGCCCAGCTCGGGCAGCCGGCCCAGGCCGCGCAGCCGGCGCAGTTCGTCGACCGAGTCGATCCCGTGCTCGCGGAACACCGCCTCGCGGTGCGTCAGCATGGCGCGCACCTCGGCGACGGTGCGGGCGGCCCGCTCGTGGTCGGCCCGTCCGGCGACCCCGCCGACGTGCGGCAGCCCGGTCAGCACGGACAGGCCGCCGCCGGCCAGGTCGAGTCCGTAGACGGCGACGTCGTCCGGGGTGTGGGTGAGGGCGAGCGAGAGGACGAGCGTGCGCAGCAGTGTCGTCTTGCCGGACTGCGGGCCGCCGATCACCGCCGCGTGCCCGCCCGCCACCGTCAGGTCCAGCAGCCACCCGCCCTGCCACTGCCGGGCGGGATCGTCCAGCACCCCGAGCGGCGGGCGCATCCCGCCCGCGGCGCCCGCCAGGTGCAGTCCGCGCTCGGAGACCCGCACCGGGCCGGCGGCCGCGTCGAGGGTGACGGCGTCCGGCAGCGGCGGCAGCCAGATCCGGCGGACCGGGGGTGCCGCCGTGGCGAGTTGACCGACCACCACGGACAGGACGGTGGGTCCGGTCTCGCGCTTGGTGGCGACCGGCTCGTCGGCCACGGCGTCGGACGTCCGCTCCGGGCTGTAGGCCGGGTAGGGCAGGGCGAGCGGCTGGTCGCCGTCCTCCGGGTGCCGCTCGGGGCCGTGATGGGCGCCGGAGACGTAACCTGCCTTGAACCGCTGGTAGGTGGAGGTGTCCACCTTCAGGTAGCCGAACCCGGGCAGCGGCGGCAGGTGGAAGGCGTCGGTGGTGTCGAGGACCGTGCGGGACTCGTCGGCGGAGAAGGTGCGCAGACCCAGCCGGTACGACAGATAGGTGTCGAGGCCCTTGAGCCTGCCGCCCTCGATGCGCTGGCTGGACAGCAGCAGATGCACGCCGATGGAGCGTCCGATGCGGCCGATGGACAGGAACAGGTCGATGAAGTCCGGTTTCGCGGTGATCAGTTCGCCGAACTCGTCGATGACCACGAAGAGGTGGGGGAGGGGCTCCAGTTCGGGGCGCCCGGCGGCACGCAGGGCGGCGTAGTGGCCGATGTCGGCGACGCTGCCCGCGTCCTTGAGCACCTGCTGGCGGCGCTTGACCTCGCCGGCCAGGCTGGTGTGGACGCGTTCGACGAGGCCGGCCTGGTTCTCCAGGTTGGTGATCACGCCGGCCACGTGCGGAAGTCCGGTGAAGGGGGCGAAGGTCGCGCCGCCCTTGTAGTCGACGAGGACCAGGGCGAGGTCCTCGGGGGAGTGGGTGGCCGTCAGCGCGAGCACCAGCGTGCGCAGCAGTTCGCTCTTGCCGGAGCCGGTGGCGCCGACGCACAGCCCGTGCGGTCCCATGCCGAGCTGTGAGGACTCCTTCAGGTCCAGCAGTACCGGCTCGTGACGGTCCGTCACGCCGATCGGCACGCGCAGGAAGTCCCGTTCGCCGCGCGGCGCCCACAGCCGCTCCAGGTCGAGGGCGGCCGGGTCGTCGACGCCGAGCAGGGCCGGGAAGCCGACCGTTCCGGTGACCGGCGTGCCCTCGGCGGCCGACTCCGCGGACAGCCGCAGCGGGGCCAGCATGCGGGCGATCCCCTCCGCCCCGGCCGCGGTCACGGCGTCGGCGGTGCCCCGCGCACTGCTTCCGCCCAGGTCGTCCACGACCACCTGGTCGCCGTCGACGCTGATGCGCACGCTCACCTGATCGGGTTCGTGCACCTGCCGCTCCAGCAGGTGCAGCACCGTGACGCCCAGGTCCGGCAGGCCGACCGCCGAGTCCGGGCCGGGCAGCTCGGCGGCCGGCTCACCGTAGGAGTCGTGGACGACGAGCAGCCGGGACGTCGCCCGCAGCGCGTCCCGGTCGGCGAGGCCGCGCCGCACCTCGGCCGCGTAGCCCGCCCGCCGCCCCAGCTCGTGCCGGAACCGGTGGCCGAGCTGCGGCAGGCTCGGCGCGATCCGCCGGGCGGCGACGGGACCGTCGTACTCCTGGGAGTCGAGGACGTGGGGCAGCCACTTGGCCCATTCCCACTCCGCGAGCCGGTCGCCGGGCACCGCGAGACCGACGGCCAGGTCGTCGGGCGCGTGCGCCACCGCTGTCTGCACGAGCAGGGCGCGCGCCACCCGCAGGACGCCTTCCCGGTCGCCGACGACACTCACGTTCCCGGCCCGGTCCAGCGGAACGGTGAGCGGGAAGTCGGGGGCGGCGGCGAAGCGGCTCTGCAGCGCGCGGGCCTCGTTGAGCATGAACGGATCCGGAGGCGTCAGCACCCCGCCCGCTCCGCTCTGGCCGATCGTCACCTCCTGGGCGGGCACCTCGCCGGTGCCCAGCCGCGGGTGCAGGAAGTCGGCGTCCTGGCGGCGGCGCTCCCACAGCCGGGCCGGGTCCCGCACCACGTCGTACAACGCCTCGGGCGGGGGGTTCACCTCGCGTGCCGCGCGCCGTCGCTCCCGTTCGGCCGCGCCCAGCTCCTCCCGCAGCTCCTCCAGGTACTCCAGGTACCGCTCCCGCTGCACCCGCCGGGTGCGCTGCGCCTTGCCGCGCTGCGACAGGAACAGCGCCACCGCACCGAGCAGCGCGAAGACCAGGACGACCGCGCCGAGCACCGCGAACTGGCTGTTGCGGACGACCGTCATCATGATCACCGACCCCATGACCCCGGCCATCGGGAGCAGCGCCGTCGCCGCGTTGCCGAGCTTGCCCTCGGGCAGGTTGGGCGGAGGTTCCACGGTGCGCCGCGGTGCGGGCGGCAGCGGGCGGGTGCTGCGGGCGGGGCGGTGGACGAGGCGCAGGGTCACGGGCCGGGCTTTCGACGTCGGAGGGCAGGAGGGGCGGGCGGGCGCGGTGTCACCGGACCCGCACCGCCCGGCGCATCGCCTCGGCCGCCAGCCCGAGCGCCGCGTCCCGGGTGGTACGGCCGAGCAGATCCGTACGGATGGGTCCGCCGCCGGCGAGGTGGCGGTCGTACGGCAGGACGACGACGGTGGCGCCGGTCTCCTTCAGGTGCGCGGTGGCCGTCTTCACGTCCAGCCGCGTGTCGGGCGTGTTCGCGGTGAGGGCGACCACCGTGGTCGCCAGGGCCGAGTGCGGCAGCCCGGCCAGCCAGTCCAGCACCTGACGGGTGCCGCCGACGCCCTCCGCGGTCGTGGGCGCGACGATCACCCTGGCGTGGGCGGTGTCCATCGCGGTGCGGGCCACCTCGCCGGGCAGCGTCTCGCAGTCGACCACCGTCACCGCGAAGTACCGCCGCAGCGCGAGCGTCACCCTGCGGTACGTCGGTACGTCCAAGGGGGCGCCCACCCGGCCCTGGCTCGCGGGCAGCAGCCAGCCGCCGTCGGACACGGGCACCAGGTAGCCGGTGACGTCGGTCAACCGCATGGCGGGGGTCAGGATCCGCGCCAGGTCGACGCACGACCACCGCACCGACTCCGCGCCCATCCGCACCGCCAGCGTGCCGAGCGCGGCGTCGGCCTCCAGGGTGAGGACCGGATCGTGACGGTAGTGGTTGAAAGCCCGGCCGAGCAGCGCGGCGACCGTGGACTTTCCGACACCTCCGCGGATGGAGGTGACAGCGATGATCCGCCCGGTGGTGACCGGCTGCTGCAACTCCTCGGCGAGACGGGTCTGTTCGGCCACGTCCTGGGAGACGGAGGAGGCCAGCCCGCGCAGCGAGCGGCCGGTGCGGCGGCCGAGCGAGTCGCCGTGCCGGGGGCGGCCGAGGGCTATGGCGAGGCGGGGGTCGACCGTGGGCACGGACTCCGGCGCGGGGACGGCGGGAGCCGACTCCGGCGCGGGGGAGGGCTGCCGGGGGCCGGCCGGGGGGCCGGGCGCGGGGACGGGCGCGGGCGTGCGGGGATCGGCGGGCGGAGCGGCCCCGGGATCCGGTTGCCGGCGCTCGACGGGCGGGGCGGGGTGCGGTTCCGGCCGGCGATGCCCGGTGGGCGGGGTGGGCTCGGGTTCCGGCTGCCGGGGTTCGGGCCGGGCCGAGTGGACGAGGCGCAGGGCCGGCTCGCCGGCGCCGCGGGCCGGAGCCGCCCCCTGCCCCAACTCCCGCAGCACATCCTGCTGCCAGTCCCCTGCGCCTCCGCCCTCGTGCCCCGACCTCTGCTCCCCCTGCGCCATGCCGTCCCGCTCCCTCAAGCGAAGGTGCCGAGCAGACGCCCGTACACGCCGAAGACCCCGATGAGCAGCGGGAGCAGCGCGATGACGCCGACGGACTCGAGCAGGTCGCCCGCCCGCCGCAGCCGCACCCGCACGTGTTCGGACGGCTGGACGACGAGGACGGCCAACGGCAGCACGGCCAGCGCCGCGAGCACGATCAGCGGCGTCCCCGCCGTGCCGGACCGCTCCGACCACACCGACACCAGCCGTACGGCCACCACCGCGCCGCCCGCGAGCAGCACCACCACCTCGCCGACCAGGGGAAACGCCCGGGCCCGGAGAGCCAGCACCACGGCCGTGACGACGGCGAGCAGCACCGTCCACACCGAGGGCTCGCGCAACGCCCACACGCCCGCGACCGTCGCCGACCCGGTCAGGACCACCGTGGCGAGCACCAGCCCGCGATGCGCTGCCGCCAGGGCCGCGGAGACCTGGTGCCGGCTCACCGACACCCCGCCCGACCGCCGGTCGTCGAGCCCCGACAGCCCGGACGCCATGAGGGCGAGCCGCGGCAACAGCCCCAGCACCACCACGGAGGCGACGGCGAGCACGGCCCCCGTCCTGGCCTGCTGTCCGGCCGTCTCCGCGCCGCTCTGCACGGCGGCGACGGCCTCCCAGCCGAGCACGGTGACGGCCACCGCACCGGCCCCGACCACCGCGCCGCGCCCCAACGGCGTGCACAGACCGAGCAGCACCAGGGTCGCCGCCGCCACCGCGGACACGCCCGCGACCCGCAGCGCGCCCGGCCAGCCCTGAGCGTCGGCGAGAGCGAACGCACCGAGAACGCCCAGCACTCCGGCGGCGCAGACGAGGGTGGCGGCGATCCCGCGCCGCCCGGCCCGCCCGAGCAGGCCCCCGGCGAGCGCGGCGACCGCGGCCGGGACGAGCAGCGCACCGGCGACGGTGTCCGGCGGGTAGGCGTTCCGCGCGAACAGGCCGGCGGCGCCCACCCACCCCACGGTGGCGAGCCCCGCGGTGACCCGCCGCGCCCGCGGTCCCCACCGCCACGCCCGGCCGCCCAGGTCCTCGGCGACCTCGTCGCTCACGTCGTGCACGACGGGCGCCGAGGGCGCGTCCTCGGCCCGCACCAGCCGCAGCACGGCGCCGTCGCGGACGCCCGCGGACTCCAGGGTGCTGTCGTGGTCGAGCGCGGACCCGTCCGGGGTCACGAGATGCCGGGGCTCGGGACGCTCACCCACCCGGTCGTCCAGCAGCCGCAGAATCTCCGGCAGCAGCAGCCCGACCGGCTCCCGCGCCGGCAACACCAGATCGATACGACGCCGCTCACCGACCAGGGTGACGCGGCTGAGGACGACCGCGGTCCCACCGGCCGCCGTATGACTCAACGCCCCCGCAGACATCACGTGTTCGAACCTATCACCGGGCGGAAGGGCTGCCCGAGGGCACGGACGACTGCACGGACCCGCCGTACGGGCTCTTCCCGACCACCCGGTGCGACACGAACGACCACCCCACACACCCGGCGCACAACACGGCCGCGATCACCACTCCGGCGAACACCTTCCCCACCCGCTCGTCGACGGAACGCCGTTGCCGCTGGGCACCGAAGAGCAGAGCGTCCCGCAACCGCCGGCGCCTCACCGACACCGACTCCAGCAACTGACTGTCGTAGTCCTGGGCTGTCACGTGGGGAACTCCCCGAGCCAGGCCCGATTCAGCAACTCACTGGGGAGGTAGTCGGACTCCACCTCGATCGGGAGGCCGGCGTCGTAGGCGAGGCAGGCAATGGCGAGCGGCCCCAGTGCGAGGTAGCCTTCTACGGTTCGCTCCCGGTCCTGCGTCGCAGTCCAGAACGCCTTGTGGAGTTGCAGCGCTTCGACCAGAGCCTGATTGAACCCGGCGCGGTCTTTCCGCAGGAACTGGTGGAAGAGACTGATCGGCTGGTAAAGGATCTTGTCCAGGAGGTCCCGGTCGGCGATTCGAGCGATCTCCGGGGCGGACGCCTGAATGGCGGCGACCAACTTCTCACCCAACCCCGGGCGCTCCAGCCAGTAGGACTGGAGCGCGTCGATCCAGTGGTAGACGTACTCGTCGTATTCGGTTCCCGATGCGCGCAGCGTATCGATCGGGACGTTGCACAACTGGGTCATCCGGTTCTGCTCACGGCATACGACGGAAAGCCAGAAGGCCGTGAGCCAGTTGCCCGCCTTGACGTAAGGCTGTGGACCGGTCGCCGGAATCGCTCGCATGCGGTCACTGATCCGGCACTCCACGACCCCATCGGTCCGGCCGGCGGCTGCGAACATCGCGGTACTCACCTGCATGGCTGTGACAACGGCCTCCCAGGTGGCCAATTCCGACGCGTCGGGATTGACCGCCAGGCGGGCCTGCACATGGGTCATCGCCTTGCTCAACGCGAGGTCGAACATGCGCGGCGACTGCTCGAGGGACGCGACGGACCGGGCAAGGCTCTCGCCCAGCCTCTGCGCGTACGCCTGGTCGTCAGGTCCCGGGCTGCCATGCCGAGCCACCCTCACCGTCACTGAATGCTCCCGTTACCCGATGTCGAACTTGTACATTTCGTAGCCAGCGTACTTGGCGCCGTCGACCTTGCCCTTGACGAGTATGTAGTCGACCTTGCCTTCAGCAAGGGCCTGTTCGAGTTCATCCGCCAGAATATCCTCGCTGGGGTGCTCGCGGCCCCGAAGTCGCATTTCCCGGAGGATGTCCAGAAAGTATTCACGGGTCCCTTGCATGGCTCTCCCGCCGCCATCCTCCGGAGGTATTCGGCGGGAGCCGAGGTCCGTGGTGACGTTGGACTTTGCTTCTACGACGGCAAACCCGCCGTCGGTGCGGCGCCAAACCTGGTCGAACTGATCGTTGCCGTTGGCCGGTCCGTACAGTGTCTCTCTGGTGGAGTTTGGGTACAACTCAGGGATCGCCTGATGCTCCGCTACCGCCTCGCCAAAGGATTCAGCGGCTCTGGTGCGTTCAGTCATTGCGGCTTTGTATTCATTTCCGACCTCTCGCAGAGCCAGGTCGTCCGCCGTTCCCGCGAGCAGCCCTCTGTGACGGTCGGCACTCATTGAATAGTCGATGGAACTCCGTCGGCGGCCTGCCGCATCATCCAACGTGCGGAGTGTGTCGTCACTCAGTACCTGATTCCGCGCCCGATTTATTTCGGCGCCATGGACGTACTTCTCCGGAATGGGCGGTGGGGCGTCCGAGGCTGCTGTCTTCACGCGCGTCACTGGGTCTACATCCAGCTGAACAGGCGCGAAGCCGCTCTCATCCGTGATCTTTGTGTTCAGCCGCCGGCCGTCGGTCATGTAGTACTTTGCGAAGTATCCGGGCTCATTATTGGCGCGGTAGACCTGTATCTCCTTGATCTGCGCGGGAGTGAGCCTTCCCCGAGGTCCGTAGGGGTTCGGGCCTTCCTGCATGAAGGCTGGCCGCTCCGGGCTCGTCTGCCGGCCCGCAGCATCCTGGCCGGGATGGCGTATGGCGCCTGTTGCGTCGTCCCCTGTATGGCCGGAGTCGTCCGTACTGCCGCCCCCGTGACCGCCTTCTGCTCTGCCGTGCTGCGCACCGCCGTGATCGCCCTGGCGCCCGGCGCCGGTGTCGGAGCTGTGGCCTTCGGAGCCGCGCGCCGGCAACGCGTCGGCGTCGTGTCGGCCTGCCTGCTCGCCGGCATGCGGGGCGGAGCGTCCGCCGCCGTGCCCTGAGGTGCCGTCGCCGAGCGGGCGTGCTGCCGCCTCGCCCCCGGCATGGACCGCGGCGCTGCCCCCGGCCCCCACCGGCACCGCCTCCCCGTGCGGCAGGGTGTGTTCCAGCATCGCCCGGTCCGCCGCCGAGAGTTCCACCGTGGCCGTCGCCCGGGTGCCGTCCGGTCTGATGACCGAGCCGTCGTCCAGGTTCAGGCGTGTTCCGTCCGGCCACTCGATGTGGCTGCCGACCACGACCGGCACGTCGTCGGCGATCCTCAGCACGCTGCCGTCCGGCTGGAGCCTCCCCGCGCCCGAGAGGACGTCGGTGTACGCGCCGGTCCGCAGGTTCTTCAGGCTGCCGAACAGGTCGGCCACCTTGACCGTGCCGAACTTCGCCGCCTTGCCGATGTACGTCATCGGGTCGACCAGCCGGCTCGCTCTGCCGAGCGCGCCGATCGTCCGCGCGACGGCGCCGCCCTTGGCCGCGGTGCCCGCGCCGCCGGTGAAGACGGTCGTCAGCACGTTGAAGGTGACCGCGCCGCCGGCCCGCGCCGGGTTCCCGCCCCACTCGTCGTAGGCGATCAGCGCCTTGCCGGCCTCGGTCACCGTCCGCCGGGAGTCGCGCAGGTAGGCGGGCAGTTTGTCGTCGGGCAGCAGCCAGTACGCCGCCCCGAGCGGCGAGAGCGTGATCCCGAGGCCGGTCACGAGCTTGCCGAGCCCCTTCCAGGCCTCGCCCATCGCGTCCAGGCCGTCGAAGCCGACCAGCGTGCCGAGCCCGCGGATCGTGCCCCACACGCCGTCGACGAAGAAGCCCTTGCCGAACTCCACGACCTGGTGGCCCAGCCAGTCCAGGCCGTGCCGCTCCTTCTCGACCGTCCTGCCCCAGGGCAGTTCGTCGGAGGAGTCGAGGAGATCCTCGGTGAAGCCGTAGGTGGACGTGCCCCGC
Source organism: Streptomyces sp. H51 (assembly GCF_035656535.1). NCBI lineage: Bacteria > Bacillati > Actinomycetota > Actinomycetes > Kitasatosporales > Streptomycetaceae > Streptomyces > Streptomyces sp. H51. The sequence continues at coordinate 116,602 of NZ_JAYMHD010000020.1, read as the reverse complement.
TCGAGGAGACGCTTCTGCGCGCCGTCCTCCACGATCAGCGTCGAGCCGTGCACCAGCGCCGTGATCTTGTTGTGGCAGGTGATCTCGGCCTGCCAGAAGGCCGCGGTCGCGGCGTTGACGTCGTGCACCAGGTCGTTGTTGAGCTGGACGTTGTCGTCGTCCTCACGCCAGTGGTCGTCGCCCGCGATGTCCGCCCGGAAGGTCTCCGCCCGTGCCTTGAGACTCCTGAGCTTGGCCACCAGCGGCTGGATCTCCGCCTCGTAGGCGCTCAGCGCCGCGCCCACCTTCTCCAGGTCGTCGGCGAACCGGTCGGCCTTGGCCGCGACGGGAGCGGTCGTCGCGAAGAGCTGCTCCGCCTCCGGGGCCGAATAACACGCTGACAGGCCCTGGAACTTGGCGTGCACGTCCGCCCCGGCGAACCGGAAGGCGGACGCCTCCGCGGTCAGCAGCAGGGCGTCGGTGCTCAGCTGCTCCAGGTCGCCGGTGAACTGCGGGATGTTCTGCGGATCGATGAGGTCGGCGCTCACTGACCCCCCTGCGGTCCCTCGGCTCCGGGCAGGTCGATCTTGGGCTCCTTCAGCGCGTTCGCCTGCGCCTTCGCGGCCATCTCCAGATCGCCCTTGATGTATTCGCTGGTGGCGGTGGCCGCACCGCTCAGGGAGTTCGACGTGCGCACCGCCACGTACGTCAGGTCCTTCTGGTACGCCTCGAAGAACTCACCCAGCGCCGCCGCGACCGGCCCCTGCACCCCGCTCTTCTCGACACCGCCCTGCTGGATCGTGCCGGCGGACTTCGCCGCGCTCGGCAGCGTCTCACCGAGCGCCTTGCCGGTGTTCGAGAGCCCCTCGGCGGCCTTCCCCGTCTCGTTCAGGACGTGCTGCACGCCCGAGGGCGAGATGTCCCACCCCGTCATGTGGATCCCCCGTGAAGTTCAGGCACTTGCCGTCGCCGTCGCCGTCGCCGTTACCGTCGCCCTGGCACATCGTCGCCATGACGCATCCGGGTCAACCGATGTTGTCGACCGCCGCCCGCGCCTTGGCCATCGTCGACTGCGCGGTCCCGTCGTTCTCCTCGAGCGTGGTGCGGACGAGGTGGATGATGTTGCGCACCTCGGTCGCGGCGTGGTTCCAGCGGACCTCCTTGCCGTGGTACTCGTCCGAGACGCCGTCGGCCTGGAAGTCGGCCATCGCGGCCTTCACCGCACGGTCACGGTCGGACAGCACCCGCTCCAGCTGGCCGATGATGCCCTGCAGGCTGCCCTGCACCTCGCTGGAGGCGCCGGTGTCGTACGAGCGGCGGTCCTGACTCTGACCCATCGTCACAATCCCCCTGTTTCCTGTCGGCCGCGTCTACCGGCCGCCGAAGCGGGCGGCGTCGAAGTTGGCCGCGCCCATGTTCTTGGTGGCGTTGTCCCGGGTCTCGACGTCACCGGTGCCGAAGGCGGTGTCCATACCGCTCTGACCGCCGAGGATCGCGCCGAGCGAGCTGTTCAGCGCGTTGGTGATCTCGTCCGCCCTGGCCTTGAACGAGTCGAAGGCGACCTTGCCGGACCCGTTGAACTTGCCCTCCAGCGGCTCCGCCGCCTGGATCAGCCACCGGATCAACGTGCCCAGGTCGTCACTGGAACCGACCGTGCTCCTGCCGAGCTCCGACAGGGTCGTCGACCCCATGTCGAACTTCACGTGCCCACCCCCGTGCATCACGTAACAACCAGACAATCACAGCGCGTTCGCGCATGTTGCATCACAACAGGTTGCACACGCAACGCGGTTGATCGTGGTGTGGCAGGATCCGGACATCTCCGCGACGTGATCACCGCACCGTTCCGCCGACAGGGGGCGGGCGTCCGCCGGGCCGGGAAGGAATTCCGCGCATCCGTGCAACCCTCCCCCCGCCTCGCGGGTCGTACGTGGCATCAGGGCTTCCGGGCGGGGATCCGGGGGGATCGCGGGGGTTCTGACGGGAGGGGAAGACGAGGGGGCCCGGCCGACGGGCCGGGCCCCCTCGAAGCATGTCCGGGCAGCGCAGCGCAGCGCCATGGCATCGCGGGTCAGCGGGCGCGTCTCACAGCTCCTCGACCTCCGTAGCCGTCGGGAACGACTCCTGGGCTCCCCGCCGGGTGACCGCCACCGCGCCCACCCGGGCCGCGTACTCCGCCGCCTCCGGCAGGGGCGCGCCGGTTCCCAGCCGGTAGGCCGGCGCCGCCGTGAACGCGTCGCCCGCGCCCGTGGTGTCCACCGCGTCGACCCGCACCGGCGGGACGCGGCCGACGCCCGCCGGGGACGCCACCAGGGCGCCCCGCGCGCCCAGCGTCACCACCACCGATCGCGGGCCCTTCGCGAGCAGCAACCGCGCCCGGTCCTCCGGCCGGTCGCTCACGCACGCGTCGCCCAGGATCACCCTGGCCTCGTGCTCGTCGACGATGAGCGGGTCGCAGGCCGCCAGCACCTCGCCCGGCAGCGGCCGCGGCGGGGACGGGTTCAGCGCGAAACGGCTGCCCGGCGCCAGGTTGCGGACCACCGCCACGACCGTCTCCAGCGGGATCTCCAACTGGGTGGAGACCACCCGCGCGGCCTGGAAGAGGCTCGCGGCCGTCCGGACGTCCTCGGGGTCAGCCGGCCGTTCGCGCCCGGCGAGACCACGATGCTGTTGTCCCCCGACGGGTCCACCGTGATCAGCGCGACCCCGGTCGGTGCCCGCCCACCAGCACGCCCACCGTGTCGACCCCGGCCGCCCGCTGCGAGTCCAGCAGCAGCCGGCCGTGGGCGTCGTCGCCGACCCGGGCCAGCAGGACCGTACGGGCTCCGAGGCGGGCCGCCGCGACCGCCTGGTTCGCGTCCTTGCCGCCCGGGTGCACGGCCAGGTCGGAGCCGAGCACGGTCTCCCCGGCGCCCGGCCGGCGCTCGACTTCGATCACCAGGTCGGCGTTGGCCGACCCCACGACCAGCAGGTCGTAGTCGTACATGAGGGTTCCGTCCCGCCGTCCTCGTCCCGTGATCCTCGTTCTTCGGGGTCCTTCGGCGTCCTCCGGAGTCCTTCGGGACCACCTTCACCGGGAGCCACGGGCCGCACCGCGGGACGCAGGGGCCCGAGACCGGATCGTGATGTCAGAGCGCGGCGGTAGCGTCGGATCATGTCCAATCAGGCGGGGAGTGCCTCCGGACCGGGGGAGCGGCGCACGGCCGTGCTCGAGGGTGTCCTCGAGCGCATCACGTACGCCAACGAGGAGAACGGCTACACGGTGGCCCGGGTCGACACCGGCCGCGGCGCGGGCGACCTGCTCACGGTCGTCGGCGCGCTGCTGGGCGCCCAGGTCGGCGAGTCGTTGCGGATGGAGGGCCGCTGGGGCTCCCACCCCCAGTACGGCAAGCAGTTCACGGTCGAGAACTACACGACGGTGCTGCCGGCCACCGTCCAGGGCATCCGCCGCTACCTGGGCTCCGGCCTGGTCAAGGGCATCGGACCGGTCTTCGCCGACCGCATCACCCAGCACTTCGGCACCGACACCCTGAAGATCATCGAAGAGGAGCCGAAGCGCCTGATCGAGGTGCCCGGGCTCGGCCCCAAGCGCACCAGGAAGATCGCCGAGGCCTGGGAGGAACAGAAGGCCATCAAGGAGGTCATGCTCTTCCTCCAGACGGTCGAGGTCTCGACGTCCATCGCGGTGCGCATCTACAAGAAGTACGGCGACGCCTCCATCTCCGTCGTGAAGAACCAGCCCTACCGGCTCGCGGCCGACGTCTGGGGCATCGGCTTCCTGACCGCCGACAAGATCGCCCAGTCCGTCGGCATCCCGCACGACAGTCCGGAGCGCGTCAAGGCCGGCCTGCAGTACGCGCTGTCGCAGGCCACCGACCAGGGCAACTGCTACCTGCCCGAGGAGCGGCTGATCGCGGACGCGGTGAAGCTGCTGCAGGTCGACACGGGCCTGGTCATCGAGTGCCTCGCCGAGCTGGCGGCGCCCCCGGAGGAGGGGGAGGACCCCGGCGTCGTACGGGAGAAGGTGCCCGGACCGGACGGCGGGGAGCCCGTCACCGCGATTTATCTCGTCCCCTTCCACCGCGCCGAACTCTCCCTCTCCGCACAGCTGTTGCGCCTGCTGCGCACCGACGAGGACCGGATGCCGGGCTTCCGCGAGGTGGCCTGGGACAAGGCGCTGGGCTGGCTGCGGGGCCGCACCGGCGCGGACCTCGCCCCCGAGCAGGAGGCCGCCGTCAAGCTGGCGCTGACCGAGAAGGTCGCCGTGCTCACCGGCGGTCCCGGCTGCGGCAAGTCCTTCACGGTCCGCTCGATCGTGGAGCTGGCCCGCGCCAAGAAGGCCCGGGTGGTGCTGGCCGCTCCCACCGGCCGGGCCGCCAAGCGGCTGGCCGAACTCACCGGCGCCGAGGCCTCCACCGTCCACCGCCTGCTGGAGCTGAAGCCCGGCGGCGACGCGGCCTACGACCGGGACCGTCCCCTGCAGGCCGACCTGGTCGTGGTCGACGAGGCCTCCATGCTGGATCTGCTGCTGGCGAACAAGCTGGTCAAGGCGGTGCCGCCGGGTGCCCACCTGCTGTTCGTCGGGGACGTCGACCAGCTGCCCAGCGTGGGCGCCGGCGAGGTGCTGCGCGATCTGCTCGCCGAGGGCGGTCCCGTCCCCGCCGTCCGGCTCACGCGCGTGTTCCGGCAGGCCCAGCAGTCCGGCGTGGTCACCAACGCGCACCGGATCAACGCCGGGCAGCACCCGGTGACCGACGGCATGAAGGACTTCTTCCTCTTCGTCGAGGACGACACCGAGGAGGCCGGACGGCTCACGGTGGACGTGGCGGCCCGGCGGATCCCGGCCAGGTTCGGCCTCGACCCGCGCCGGGACATCCAGGTGCTCGCGCCGATGCACCGCGGGCCGGCCGGCGCCGGCACGCTCAACGGGCTGCTCCAGCAGGCCATCACCCCGGGCCGTCCCGATCTGCCCGAGAAGCGTTTCGGCGGCCGGGTCTTCCGTGTCGGCGACAAGGTCACCCAGATTCGCAACAATTACGAGAAGGGCAGCAACGGTGTCTTCAACGGCACCGTGGGCGTGGTCACCTCGCTGGACCCGGTCGACCAGCGCCTGACGGTGCTGACGGACGAGGACGAGGAGGTTCCGTACGAATTCGACGAGCTGGACGAACTGGCGCACGCGTACGCGGTGACCATCCACCGCTCCCAGGGCAGCGAGTATCCGGCCGTGGTGATCCCGGTGACCACCGGCGCCTGGATGATGCTCCAGCGGAACCTTTTGTATACGGCGGTCACCCGGGCCAAGAAGCTGGTGGTCCTCGTCGGTTCACGCAAGGCGATCGGTCAGGCGGTGCGCACGGTGTCCGCGGGACGCCGCTGTACGGCGCTCGACTTCCGGCTCGCCCCCCGGCCCCTGTAGGCCCCCGCAGGGGGCTCCCGGGGGAGACATCGTAAAAAATGATCGATCAAATGAGTCGCCTAGGTCACACAGCACTTCCGGATGAGCAACAGAGGGGGCAGGATGAGCAAGTTGGCGGCACTGAGTGCCGCCAATAGGCCCGATGGTCGACCCCGAGTGCACTCTCCTGAGCCAATTGGGGGATGGTAGAGACAGTCAGGGCAACCTCGAAGATGAGGCACTACGTCGGTGAGGGAAGACGTGAGCGACAACTCTGTAGTACTGCGGTACGGCGACGGCGAGTACACCTACCCGGTGATCGACAGCACCGTCGGCGACAAGGGCTTCGACATCGGGAAGCTCCGCGCCCAGACCGGTCTGGTGACCCTGGACAGCGGCTACGGCAACACGGCCGCCTATAAATCCGCGATCACCTACCTCGACGGCGAGGCGGGCATACTCCGGTACCGCGGCTACCCGATCGAGCAGCTGGCCGAGCGCTCCACCTTCCTGGAGGTCGCCTACCTGCTGATCAACGGCGAGCTCCCGACCGTCGACGAGCTGTCGACCTTCAAGAACGAGATCACGCAGCACACCCTGCTGCACGAGGACGTCAAGAACTTCTACCGGGGTTTCCCGCGCGACGCCCACCCGATGGCCATGCTGTCGTCGGTGGTCTCCGCGCTGTCCACGTTCTACCAGGACAGCCACAACCCGTTCGACGAGAAGCAGCGCAACCTCTCGACGATCCGCCTGCTCGCCAAGCTTCCGACGATCGCGGCGTACGCGTACAAGAAGTCGATCGGCCACCCGTTCGTCTACCCGCGCAACGACCTCGGCTACGTCGAGAACTTCCTGCGCATGACCTTCTCCGTGCCCGCGCAGGAGTACGACCTCGACCCGACCGTGGTCTCCGCGCTCGACAAGCTGCTGATCCTGCACGCGGACCACGAGCAGAACTGTTCGACCTCCACGGTCCGCCTGGTCGGCTCGTCGCAGGCCAACATGTTCGCGTCGATCTCGGCCGGCATCAACGCGCTGTGGGGCCCGCTGCACGGCGGCGCCAACCAGTCCGTCCTGGAGATGCTGGAAGGCATCCGGGACGCCGGCGGCGATGTCGACTCCTTCATCCGCAAGGTGAAGAACAAGGAGGACGGCGTCCGGCTGATGGGCTTCGGCCACCGGGTCTACAAGAACTTCGACCCGCGCGCCAAGATCATCAAGGCCGCCGCGCACGACGTGCTGTCCGCCCTCGGCAAGTCCGACGAGCTGCTGGACATCGCGCTGAAGCTGGAGGAGCACGCGCTCTCCGACGACTACTTCGTCTCGCGCAGCCTCTACCCCAACGTGGACTTCTACACCGGCCTGATCTACCGCGCGATGGGCTTCCCGACCGAGATGTTCACGGTCCTGTTCGCGCTGGGCCGGCTGCCGGGCTGGATCGCCCAGTGGCACGAGATGATCAAGGAGCCGGGCTCCCGCATCGGCCGCCCGCGCCAGATCTACACGGGCATCGTCGAGCGCGACTTCGTGCCGGTCGAGGAGCGCTGACCCACGGGTCGAGGGCTCGGGGGCGCGAAGCGCTGAGCGCGGTCGGGCTCCCGACACCGGCTGAGCTCGCCCGCGGGCGAGCCGGACAGGACAAAGGCAGAAGGCGCCCTGGCGCCGGTCCCCCCACGGGCCGACGACCAGGGCGCCTTCCCATGTCCCGGTGCGGATTCCCCCCACGGGATCCGGCCGGGCGTCTGTGAGGACAGCGCCTGAATCGCTGTTGTGCAGATCGAGCGGTCGAGCGTTGAGCGTTGAGCAGAACGAGCAGAAGTCGCCGTACCGCTCGGGTGTGCGATCTGCCGGGACAGCGCACGCACGGGAGGGCCGCTCAAAGCTTCCCGCTGTACGTGCCCCGGCAACGCATCTCCGGAGAAAGTCCCCCAAGACATTCTCCAGACGCCAGTCGGCGCCCCCCAAGACGCCTTCTGACATCGTCAACTTAGACCTTCGAGCCCCCTCGATGGTTACGTTCACATCACTGTGATCTGCGTCTCTTGCATATGTCCGTTAGATGCGCAAGAGCCCCGATCCGGCGACCGGGAGTCAAGCGTAAGGATGATGCGCGAGCCTTGTGAAGAGCTTATGTGAGCCCAGAGCATGACTCTAGAGGGACTTTTACTTCCGACCGCACCAACCCGCCGGTAATAAAATCGCCGGCCGTCGGCGGACCGTTCCCCCGGCAGAAGGTCGGCGGAACGTCGGCGCAATGTCAGCGGAACGTCCGCAGCCGCAGGCTGTTCGTCACGACGAACACCGACGAGAAGGCCATCGCGGCCCCCGCGATCATCGGGTTGAGCAGGCCCGCGGCGGCCAGCGGCAGCGCGGCCACGTTGTATCCGAAGGCCCACACCAGGTTGCCCTTGATGGTCGACAGCGTGCGGCGCGAGAGCCGGATCGCGTCCGCGGCCACCCGCAGGTCCCCGCGCACCAGCGTCAGGTCGCCCGCCTCGATCGCCGCGTCCGTCCCGGTCCCCATCGCCAGGCCCAGGTCGGCGGTGGCCAGCGCGGCCGCGTCGTTGACCCCGTCGCCCACCATGGCCACGCTGCGCCCCTCGGCCTGCAGGCGCCTGACGGCGTCGACCTTGTCCTCCGGAAGCACCTCGGCGATCACGTCGCCGGGGTCGATCCCGACCGCCCGCGCCACCGCCTGCGCCACCGCCCGGTTGTCCCCGGTCAGCAGCATCGGCGTGAGGCCCAGTGCCCGCAGCTCGCGCACGGCCTCGGCGCTGGTCTCCTTGACCGCGTCCGCGACGGCCACGACACCGCGTGCCACTCCGTCCCAGCCGACCACGACGGCCGTACGGCCGTCCCGCTCGGCCTCGTCCTTGGCGCGGGCCAGCTCCGCGGGCAGTTCCTCGAAGAGCCGCCCCACGGCCACCTCCAGGCCCTCCACGCGCCCGCGTACGCCCCGTCCGGGCACGTTCTCGAACGCCTCGACCTCCGGGAGCCGTCCGACGCGCTCCTCGGCGCCCGCGGCCACCGCCCGGGCGACCGGGTGCTCGGAGGCGTGCTCCACGGCGCCCGCGAGCCGCAGCACCTGCTTCTCGTCCGCGCCGTCGGCGGCGTACACCTCCTGGAGGGTCATCCGGCCGGTGGTGACGGTGCCGGTCTTGTCGAGGACGACCGTGTCGACGCGCCGGGTGGACTCCAGCACCTCGGGGCCCTTGATGAGGATGCCGAGCTGGGCTCCGCGCCCGGTGCCGACCATCAGCGCGGTCGGCGTGGCCAGGCCCAGCGCGCACGGGCAGGCGATGATCAGCACCGCGACGGCCGCGGTGAACGCGGCGACGGTGTCGCCGGTGGCGCCGAGCCACCCCCCGAACGTGGCGACCGCGATCCCGATCACGACGGGCACGAACACCGCGGAGATGCGGTCGGCGAGCCGCTGCACCTCGGCCTTGCCGTTCTGCGCGTCCTCCACCAGCCGCGCCATCCGGGCCAGCTGCGTGTCGGCGCCGACCCGGGTGGCCTCGACGACCAGCCGGCCCCCGGCGTTCACCGTCGCGCCGGTGACGGCGTCGCCGACGGTCACGTCGACCGGCACCGACTCGCCGGTCAGCATGGACGCGTCCACCGCGGAGGTGCCCTCGACCACGGTGCCGTCGGTGGCGATCTTCTCCCCGGGCCGTACGACGAACCGGTCGCCGACGGCCAGCCGGGACACCGGCACCCGGACCTCGCGGCCGCCGCGCAGCACGGCCACGTCCTTGGCGCCGAGTTCCATCAGCGCCCGCAGGGCCGCTCCCGCGCGGCGCTTGGAGCGGGCCTCCAGGAACCGGCCGAGCAGGATGAAGGCGACGACGCCGGAGGCGACCTCCAGGTAGATCGTGGACGTGCCCTGGGCGCGGGAGACGGTGAAGCCGAACTCGTCGTGCATGCCGGTCATGCCCGCGTCGCCGAAGAACAGCGCCCACAGCGACCAGGTGAACGCGGCCAGCGTGCCGACCGAGACGAGGGTGTCCATGGTGGCGGCGCCGTGCCGGGCGTTCGTCCAGGCGGCCCGGTGGAAGGGCAGGGCGCCCCAGACGACCACGGGGGAGGCGAGGGTGAGCGCCAGCCACTGCCAGTCGTCGAACTGGAGGGCCGGGATCATGGACATCAGGACGACCGGTGCGGCCAGCAGGGCGGAGACGGTGAAGCGCTGCCGGTAGGCGGCGAGTTCGGGGTCCTCCGGCGTCGTCTCCCCGGCGGACTCCGGCTCCGGCCGCGGCGGCGCGGGCTCCTCGGCGGTGTAGCCGGTCTTCACCACGGTGGCGATCAGGTCGGCGATCCGCACCCCGGCGGGGTAGCTGACCTTGGCCTTCTCCGTCGCGAAGTTCACCGTGGCGGTGACGCCGTCCATGCGGTTGAGCTTCTTCTCGACGCGGGCCGCGCAGGAGGCGCAGGTCATCCCGCCGATGAGCAGCTCGACCTCGGAGTGGCCGTCCTGGTCCGCCGGTGTGTGGGCGGTGGTGCTGGTCATGTCCGGACTCCAGACATCGGACCGGGCCGTGCGGACGCAGTATCAGCTGGTCGGCACAGCCGGTCGGAGAACAGGTGCTGTCGGTCAGACGGTACCGACGAGCTCGTAGCCGGCCTCGTCCACCGCGGCGCGCACCGCGGCCTCGTCGAGGGGGGCCGCGGAGACCACGGTGACCTCGCCGGTCGAGGCGACGGCCTTCACCGAGCTGACGCCGGGGATCTCGGAGATCTCACCGGAGACGGAGCCCTCGCAGTGCCCGCAGCTCATGCCGCTCACCTTGTAGACGGTGGTGACGGAACCCGGGGTGTCGGACTGGGCGGTCATGTCTCTCTCCTCGTCGAGGCGGGTGGGACGGTGGGGCCCACGGGGACCTCCACCGACTCCACTGTACCCCTAGGGGGTATTTATCCAAGGATCGCCCGCCGCGGCGGGCTCCCCCGGTCCTCCCCGGCTCCTCCCTGGCCCCTCCCCTAGAGTTCCGCGAGAACGCGGTGATCTCCAGGAGCCGAGGCCAGGGCGTATCCGGACGGGCCCCTGGGGCGGACGAAGGTGAGGCGGCGGATGCGCGCAGTGGTGTTCGAACGGTACGGCGAGCCGGCCGAGGTGCGGGACGTGCCGGATCCGCGGCCCGCCGAGCACGGCGTGGTCGTGCGGGTCGAGGCCACCGGCCTGTGCCGCAGCGACTGGCACGGCTGGCAGGGCCACGACCCGGACATCACGCTGCCGCACGTGCCCGGCCACGAACTCGCCGGCGTGGTCGAGGCGGTGGGCGACCGGGTCACCGGCTGGCGTCCCGGCGACCGGGTCACCGTGCCGTTCGTGTGCGCGTGCGGCACCTGCGGCGCGTGTGCGGCGGGCGAGCAGCAGGTGTGCGAGCGGCAGACCCAGCCCGGCTTCACCCACTGGGGCTCCTTCGCCCAGTACGTGGCGCTGGACCACGCCGACGTGAACCTGGTCGCCGTACCGCCGGAACTGTCGTCCGCGACGGCGGCCTCGCTCGGCTGCCGGTTCGCGACGGCGTTCCGCGCCGTGGTGCAGCGGGGCCGGGTGGCCGCGGGGGAGTGGGTCGCGGTGCACGGCTGCGGGGGAGTGGGCCTGTCCGCGGTGATGATCGCGGCCGCGTCGGGCGCGCGGGTCGTCGCCGTCGACGTGTCGCCCGGGGCGCTGGAGCTGGCGCGGCGGTTCGGCGCGGCGCACTGCGTGGACGCCTCGCGCACGCCGGACACCGCGCAGGCCGTGCGTGAGCTGACCGGCGGCGGCGCCCACCTCTCCCTCGACGCCCTCGGCTCGCCCGCCACCTGCGCCGCGTCCGTGAACGGCCTGCGCCGTCGCGGCCGGCACGTGCAGGTGGGCCTGCTGCCCTCGCCGGACGGCACGACCGCCGTCCCGATGGCCCGCGCGATCGCCCTGGAACTCGACGTCATGGGCAGCCACGGCATGGCCGCCCACACCTACGCCCCGATGCTGGAGCTGGTGCGGGCGGGCGTGCTGCGCCCCGATCTGCTGGTGACGTCGACGATCCCGCTGGACGCGGTGCCGGAGGCGCTGGCGGCGCTCGGCACGGCGCCCGGAGCGGGGGTGACGGTCGTCGCGCCGTGGGACTGACGGCGACCGGGGGGCCGTGCCGGGTGGGTCAGTCCTCCCGGCGCCCGCGGTTGCGGGGCCGGGCGGCGACCCAGGCGCGGACGGTGTCGGCGTACCAGTAGGGCTTGCCGCCCTCGACGTGGTCGGGCGGTGGGAGCAGCCCGTGCTTGCGGTAGGACCGCACGGTGTCCGGCTGTACCCGGATGTGCGCCGCGATCTCCTTGTACGACCAGAGCCTTCGGTCGGTCATCGACTGCACCTCCCCGCGCGCACCGCGGTGGCGGCCGGGGGCGGCCGTCGGGGGGACCGGGCGCTGCGCTGGCGATCAGGAACCCTGTGTCCAACGAGCCACCCCGATGGCGGACAGCGGCTGTGCGCCGGGTGTGACGGCACGCCCGCGAAGACGCGACATGTGTGACACGGGGGTGGCTTTTGTGACAGGAGTGCAGCAAAGGCGTACGCGGGCTCACCGGCGCGGCGCGTTGACGTCGGCGACGCGGCCCCGCGGCGAGCGCCGCAAAAGGACTCGTCCGAATGTCCGGACAAACCATTGACACGGCTCGCCGTGCGGAGCTAGAAACGCCGGAGAGCCGATGTGAAGGGAAGCCGATGGCGTACGACCTGATCACCATGGGGCGGATCGGGGTGGATCTGTATCCCCTGCAGACCGGTGTCCCGCTGCCGCAGGTGACGACCTTCGGCAAGTTCCTCGGCGGCTCGGCGGCCAACGTCGCGGTCGCCGCGGCCCGCCTGGGCCGCCGCTCCGCGGTGATCACCCGGACCGGCGACGACCCCTTCGGCGTCTACCTCCACGAGGCGCTGAAGGGCTTCGGCGTGGACGACCGCTGGGTCACCCCGGTCCCCGGCCTGCCCACGCCCGTCACGTTCTGCGAGGTCTTCCCGCCGGACGACTTCCCGCTCTACTTCTACCGGCAGCCCAAGGCCCCCGACCTGGAGATCGACGCCCACGACCTCGACCTCGACGCCGTCCGCGAGGCCCGCGTCTTCTGGGTCACCGGCACCGGCCTGAGCGAGGAGCCGAGCCGCACCGCGACGCTGGCCGCCCTCGCCCACCGGGCCAAGGCCGGCACCACCGTCTTCGACCTCGACTGGCGCCCCATGTTCTGGCGCGACCCGGACGCGGCCCGCCCCTTCTACCGGGAGGCCCTGCGCCACACCACCGTCGCCGTCGGCAACCTGGACGAGGTGGAGGTCGCCACCGGGGTGCGCGAGCCGCACGCCGCCGCCCGCGCCCTGCTCGACGCCGGGGTCGAACTCGCGGTCGTCAAGCAGGGGCCCAAGGGCGTCCTCGCCGTCGACAGCGGGGGCGGCACCGCCGAGGTGCCCCCGCTGCCGGTCGACGTCCTCAACGGCCTCGGCGCCGGCGACGCGTTCGGCGGCTCCCTGTGCCACGGCCTGCTGGAGGGCTGGGACCTGGAGACGGTCATGCGGCACGCCAACGCGGCCGGCGCGATCGTCGCCTCCCGCCTGGAGTGCTCCTCCGCCATGCCGACCACGGACGAGATCGAGGCCGCCCTGAAGGCCGGAGCGGTCCGGTGAGGGCCGGCCGCGTCACGGGCGCCCACCTCCGGGACACGCACACCGCCCACCCCACCCCCGCCCGCGTGGACGTGGCCGAACTCGTGCGCCTCCGCGCCCACCACCCCGAGGCGGTCGCGGAGGCCGCCGCCCGCCGTGTCCGCCGTCCGCTGCTCGGCGACACCGGCCGGCTGATGATCGTCGCCGCGGACCACCCGGCCCGCGGCGCCCTCGGCGTCGGCGGCCGCGGGTTCGCCATGGCCGACCGCGCCGACCTGCTCCGGCGCCTGTGCCTGGCCCTGTCCCGCCCCGGTGTGGACGGCGTCCTCGCCACCGCCGACGTCCTGGACGACCTGCTGCTGCTCGGCGCCCTCGACGGCAAGGTCGTCATGGGCTCCATGAACCGCGGCGGCCTGCAGGGCGCCCGCTTCGAACTCGACGACCGCTTCACCGGCCACCGCCCCGAGGACATCGACCGCCTCGGATTCGACGCCGGCAAGCTGCTGCTGCGCATCGACTACGACGACCCGGGCTCCCTCACCACCCTGGAGTCCGCCGCCCGCGTCGTCGACGCCATGGCCGCACGCCGGCTCCCCGTCTTCGTCGAACCGTTCATCAGCCGCCGCACCGGCGGCGGCGGACTGCGCAACGACCTGTCCGCCGAGGCGGTGACCAGGTCCATCGCCATCGCCTCGGGCCTGGGCGGCACCTCGGCCTACACCTGGCTGAAGGTGCCGGTCACCGACGACCCCGACGCCATGGCGGAGGTCATGGCGACCTCCACGCTGCCCGCGGTCCTGCTCGGCGGCGACATCGGCGACGGAGCCGAGGACCGGGCGGCGGCGTACGAGAAGTGGCGCCGGGCCCTGCGGCTGCCGACCGTGCGGGGCATGGTGGCCGGCCGCTCGCTGCTGTATCCGGCGGACGGCGACGTGGCCGCGGCCGTGGACGCCGCCGTGGGACTGCTGTGAGGCCGCCGTATGAGCGACGTGCGCGACATGAGCCACACGAGCGACGAGCCGCGGGTGCTCGCGCGACACGTCGGATGTACCGTGCAAACAGGTTCTGAGGAACCACAACTCCCGGACAGGGCAAGCGTGTTCGCGTCGGACAGCGGCGCGGCGCACGCCCCCCGAGACCCCCGGGTCCAGATCGCCTCCGGCGCGGGAGACCGCTTCGCCCTGGCAGGAGCGAAGTGCGAGCGACGACTCCCCGCCCGCTACGGCCCCGCGCCGGAGGTCCCGAACGGCTTCGGCCGCACACGCGTGTCTCCCCGGCGTGGAAGCGCACCCGAGGGCTCTCACGCGGACCGCACGGAGGGATACCGATGACGGTGCGGACCTCGACGACGAGGCTCACGGTCGCGCAGGCGCTCGTGCGCTTCCTGTCCGCCCAGTACACCGAGCGGGACGGCGTACGGCGCCGGCTCGTCGGCGCGACCTGGGGCATCTTCGGCCACGGCAACGTGGCGGGGATCGGCCAGGCCCTGGTGGAGTACGCCGCTGACATGCCGTACCACCAGGGCCGCAACGAGCAGGCCATGGTGCACGCGGCGGTCGGCTACGCCCGCCAGTCCGACCGGCTGTCCACACACGCGGTGACGACCTCCATCGGTCCGGGCGCGACCAACCTCGTCACCGGCGCCGCGCTCGCCACGATCAACCACCTCCCGGTCCTGCTGCTGCCCGGCGACGTCTTCGCCGGCCGCCCCGCCGACCCGGTGCTGCAGCAGCTCGAGGTACCCCACGCCGGCGACGTGTCGGTCAACGACTGCCTGCGCCCGGTGTCGAGGTACTTCGACCGGATCACCCGCCCGCCGGCCCTGATCCCCGCGGCGCTGAACGCGATGCGCGTGCTCACCGACCCGGTGGACACCGGCGCGGTCACGCTCGCCCTGCCGCAGGACGTCCAGGCCGAGGCGTACGACTGGCCGGAGGAGTTCTTCGCGGAGCGCACCTGGGCCGTCCGCCGGCCGGGCCCCGACCCGGCCGAACTCGCCGACGCGGTCCACGCGATCCGCTCGGCCCGCAGGCCCCTGGTCGTCGCGGGCGGCGGGGTGCACCACAGCCGCGCCGAGGCGGCCCTCGCGGAGTTCGCGGAGGCCACCCGCATCCCGGTCGCCTCCACCCAGGCCGGCAAGGGTTCGCTGCGCCACGACCACCCGCAGGACGTCGGCGGCATCGGTCACACCGGCACCGCGACCGCGGACGAGCTCGCCCGCACCGCCGACCTGGTGATCGGCGTCGGCACCCGCTACACCGACTTCACCACCGCCTCCGGCACCCTGTTCACCGGCGACGGCGTCCGCTTCCTCAACCTCAATATCGCGCCCTTCGACGGCCACAAGCTCGCCGGCCTGCCGCTGGTCGCGGACGCCCGCAGCGGCCTGCAGGAGCTGACCGAGGCGCTCGAGATGCACGACCACCGGGTCGCCGACTCCTACGCCGCGCGGTACACCGAGGACAAGGAGCGCTGGGAGCAGCGCGTCGACGCCTGCTTCGAGGCCGGCGACCCCGACGTCCGGCCGACCCAGCCGCAGGTCCTCGGCGCCCTGGACGCCGTGGTGGACGACACGGACGTGATCGTCAACGCGGCCGGTTCGCTGCCGGGCGACCTGCACAAGCTGTGGCGGACCCGCTCGCGCGACCAGTACCACGTCGAGTACGGCTACTCGTGCATGGGCTACGAGATCCCGGCCGCGATCGGCGTGAAACTGGCCGCCCCCGACCGGCCCGTGTGGGCGCTGGTCGGCGACGGCACGTACCTGATGATGCCGACGGAGATCGTGACGGCCGTGCAGGAGGGCGTCGCGATCAAGGTCGTCATCGTGCAGAACCACGGGTACGCCTCCATCGGCGGCCTGTCGGAGTCGGTGGGCGGCGAACGGTTCGGCACCGCCTACCGCTTCCCGGCCGGCGACGGCACGTACACCGGCGCCCCGCTGCCGGTGGACCTCGCCGCCAACGCGGCCAGCCTGGGCATGCGCGTGCTGCGCGCGAGGACCGTCGGGGAACTGCGCGCGGCGCTCGCCGAGGCGCGGGCCGCCGACACACCCACATGTGTCTACGTCGAGACCGAAACGTCAGACACAGTGTCGGGCGCGCCTCCCGCGCAGGCCTGGTGGGATGTACCCGTGGCCGAGACCGCGACCCGAGCGTCGGCGGTCGAGGCACGAGAGCTGTACGAACGGCACGTCTCCACCCGACGCCGCCATCTGTGAAGGAGAAACCGGGCATGACGAAGATCGTCAACCACTGGATCGGCGGCAAGACCGTCGAAGGCGCCTCGGGTACGTTCGGGCCGGTCACCGACCCGGCGACCGGCGCCGTCACCACGAAGGTCGCCTTCGCGACGGTCGACGAGGTGGACGCGGCGGTCGCCGCCGCCAAGGAGGCCTACGCGACCTGGGGCCAGTCCTCGCTGGCCAAGCGCACGGAGATCCTCTTCCGCTTCCGCGCCCTGCTGGACGCCAACCGGGACGCGATCGCGGAGCTGATCACCGCCGAGCACGGCAAGGTGCACTCCGACGCCCTCGGCGAGGTGGCGCGCGGCCTGGAGATCGTCGACCTGGCGTGCGGGATCACCGTGCAGCTCAAGGGCGAGCTGTCCACGCAGGTCGCCAGCCGCGTCGACGTGGCCGCGATCCGGCAGCCGCTCGGCGTCGTCGCGGGCATCACGCCGTTCAACTTCCCGGCGATGGTCCCGATGTGGATGTTCCCGATCGCCATCGCCTGCGGCAACACCTTCGTGCTGAAGCCGAGCGAGAAGGACCCGTCGGCCTCGCTGAAGCTCGCCGAGCTGCTCGCCGAGGCGGGCCTGCCCGACGGCGTCTTCAACGTCGTGCACGGCGACAAGGTGGCCGTCGACCGCCTGCTGGAGCACCCGGACGTCAAGGCCGTCTCCTTCGTCGGCTCCACCCCGATCGCCCGCTACATCCACACCACCGCCTCCGCCAACGGCAAGCGCGTGCAGGCCCTGGGCGGCGCGAAGAACCACATGCTGGTGCTGCCGGACGCCGACCTGGACGCGGCCGCGGACGCCGCCGTCTCGGCCGCCTACGGCTCCGCCGGCGAGCGCTGCATGGCCATCTCCGCGGTCGTCGCGGTCGGCGCGGTCGGCGACGAGCTGGTGGAGAAGATCCGCGAGCGCGCCGAGAAGATCAAGATCGGCCCCGGCAACGACCCCGCCTCCGAGATGGGCCCGCTGATCACCGCCGTCCACCGCGACAAGGTGGCGTCCTACGTCACGAACGCGGCCGCCGAGGGCGCCGAGGTGGTGCTCGACGGCACCGGCTACACCGTCGAGGGCCACGAGGACGGCCACTGGATCGGCATCTCGCTGCTCGACAAGGTGCCGACCACGGCGAAGGCCTACCAGGACGAGATCTTCGGCCCGGTGCTGTGCGTGCTGCGCGTCGACACCTACGAGGAGGGCCTGGCCCTCATCAACAACTCGCCCTTCGGCAACGGCACCGCGATCTTCACCCGGGACGGCGGCGCGGCCCGCCGCTTCCAGCTGGAGGTCGAGGCCGGCATGGTCGGCGTGAACGTCCCGATCCCGGTCCCCGTCGGCTACCACAGCTTCGGCGGCTGGAAGGACTCCCTCTTCGGCGACCACCACATCTACGGCAACGACGGCACGCACTTCTACACCCGCGGCAAGGTCGTCACCACCCGCTGGCCCGACCCGGCGGACGCCCCGGCGGGCGTCGACCTGGGCTTCCCGCGCAACCACTGAGCGTCACCCGAACCCCTGGTGGGGCCGTCCGATATACGGACGGCCCCACCTTTTTTTCCGGCCGCGCTACGGTTACCGTACGGCTGAAAGTGGCCCGTTTTGCGGTCTTGACGCAACGTTAACGCTCGGCGAATCGCACGCTGGCGACGGAATCCGTAGGTAAACAGCCATTGACGTGATGGTTTTCGTCGGGGTTCCATGCTGGCGCCGGGAGCGGACGTAGAGACCCAGGACGCGATCCGCCGGAGGCGATAGCGCGCTCCCGACCCACACCCTCAGTCGTACGAGTCGATCGGACCTGTTGCATGACCGACACGCTCCGCCCCGCCGAGACCGCCGCCGCGGCGGCGGTGGACAGCCCCCAGAAGCTCAAGCGCTCCATCGGCGTGGTCGGCGGGACCCTGCTGACGCTCTCGTGCGTGACACCGGCCTCCACGCTGTTCGTGGTCGTCCCCGACCTGTTCGGCTCGCTCGGCACCGCCACCGCCCTGACGATCGCCATCGGCTCCCTGTTGTGTATCGCCGTGGCGTTCTGCTACTCCGAGCTGGGCACCCTCATCCCCAGCGCGGGCGGCGAGTACGCCATGGTGTCGACGATGGCCGGGCGCCTCGCGGGCTGGCTGGTCTTCGTGCTGTCCCTGCTGGTGGTCATGATCGTCCCGCCGGTGATCGCGATGGGCACGGCCGACTACCTCGCCCCGATCGTGCACCTCGACCCGGCGATGACCGGCGCCGGCGTGATGCTGCTGGCCACCCTCGCCGGTCTGCTCGACCTGCGCGCCAACGCCTGGATCACCGGCATCTTCCTGGTCCTCGAGGTCATCGCGGCGGCCGTGGTGGCCTTCCTCGGCTTCGCCCACGGCGAGCGGGGCGCCGACAGCCTGGTGTCGATGCAGGTGGCCGGCGCCGACGGCCACGCGGACACCGTGACGGCCATGATGGTGGTCTCCGGCCTCGCCATCGCCCTCTTCATCACCCAGGGCTTCTCGACCGCCGTCTACCTGTCCGAGGAACTGGAGCACCCGCGCCGCAACGTCGCCCGCACGGTGCTGGCCACCCTCGCCATCTCCACCGTGATCATCCTGGTCCCGGTCGCCGCGATCACCATGGGCGCCCCCGACATCGCCGCGCTCACCGGCGGCGACATCAGCACCATGGTCACCGACTGGTCCAACTCGGCCGTCGGCACCTTCGTCAGCCTCTGCGTGGCCCTCGCGATCATCAACGCCGGCATCGTCATGGTCATCCAGAACTCCCGCGTCCTGTTCGCCTCCGCCCGCGACAAGGCCTGGCCCGAGCCGGTCAACAACGTCTTCTCCCGCCTCGGCCGCTTCGGCTCCCCCTGGGTCGCCACCCTCGCGGTCGGCGTCCCCGGCGCGCTGCTCTGCTTCGTGAACCTCGACACCCTGTACGGCGTGACGGGCGTCTCCGTCACCGGCATGTACCTGCTCGTCGCGGTCGCCGCGCTGCTGTCCCGCCGCGGCCACCACAAGCACACGCCCGCCTGGCGCATGCCGCTGTGGCCCGCGGTGCCGGTGCTGCTGATCGTGGTCCTGGCCTACGTCCTCAGCCAGCAGGAGACCGGCTACCTGCTGTGGACCGGCGGCATCACCGCCGTCGCCACCCTGTACTGGGTCCTGTACCTGCGTCCGCGCAAGGACACGCGCTGGCTGGTGTCCCTCCCGGAGGACGCGCAGGCCTGAGCCCGGGGGCCCGGCGAGCCCGTTGGGGCCGGCCGGCCCGGCCTACCGCGACCGCGGTACGCCGGCCCGGGCGCGTACTCCCGGGGGAGGGCCGGAGGCTCACCCCCGGGTCTGCCCCGGTCGCCGGCCGCGGACCGTACCGTTGACGCATGGATCTTCGACTGCCCCGCGTGCGAGGGCTGCTGCGGAGGCCCCGGAGGCTGCTGGCCGCCGGGGCCGCCGTCGTCGTGCTCGCCGGTGCCGGCACGTGGACGGCCGTCGCCTCCGACGACGCCCCCCGGGTGCGCCGCAGCGACCGGGTGCTGGCCGTGGACGGGGTGCGCCTGGACACCTCGTACTTCACCGCGGGCCCGGCAGGCCGCCGCCCGGCCGTCCTGCTGGCGCACGGCTTCGGCGGCAGCAAGGCCGACGTCCGGCAGCAGGCGGAGGACCTGGCCAGGGACGGCTACGCGGTGCTGACCTGGTCGGCGCGCGGTTTCGGCAGGTCCACCGGGAAGATCGGGCTGAACGCCCCCGACGGCGAGGTCGCCGACGTCTCCCGGCTCGTCGACTGGCTGGCGGCCCGGCCCGAGGTGCGGCTCGACAAGCCGGGCGACCCGCGCGTCGGCGTCGCCGGCGCCTCCTACGGCGGCGCGGTCTCCCTGCTGGCCGCGGGGTACGACGACCGGGTGGACGCCATCGCCCCCGCGATCACCTACTGGAACCTGGCGGACGCGCTGTTCCCGAACGGCGTCTTCAAAAAGCTGTGGGCGGGCGTCTTCGTCAACACCGGCGGCGGCTGCGCCAGGTTCGAGACCCGGCTGTGCCGGATGTACGAGCGGGTCGCGGAGTCCGGCACGCCGGACGCCGCCGCGCGCTCCCTGCTCCAGGCCCGCTCGCCGTCCGCCGTCGCCGACCGCATCAAGGTGCCCACGCTGCTGGTGCAGGGCCAGACCGACTCCCTCTTCCCGCTCGGCCAGGCCGACGCGGCGGCCCGGGCGATCCGGGCGAACGGCGCCCCCGTCGACGTCGACTGGATCGCGGGCGGGCACGACGGCGGCGACCTGGAGGCCGGCCGCGTGCAGGCCCGCGTGCGCGCCTGGTTCGACCGCTACCTCAAGGACGACCGGCACGCCGACACCGGCCCGGCCTTCCGCGTCACCCGCACCGGAGGCGTCGACTCCACCGACGGCGCGGCCCGGCTGCGCGGCGCCGGCGGCGACACGTACCCCGGGCTGGCGAGCGGGCGCAGGACGGTCGCCCTGACCGGACCCGAGCAGAGCTTCGCCAACCCGGCCGGCGCCGGCCCGCCCGCCGTCTCCGCCCTGCCCGGCCTCGGCGGCCTGGGCGGCCTGGCCCGGCTGTCGTCGCTCGGCGTCGGCGTGTCGGCCGACTTCCCCGGCCAGTACGCGGGCTTCGAGTCGGCGCCGGTCCGCACCGACCTCAGGATCACCGGCTCGCCCACGGTCACCGTCCACGTGCGCTCCACGAGCGACACCGCCGTCCTGTTCGCCAAGGTGTACGACGTCGGCCCCGGCGGCGGGCAGCCCGTGCTGCCCGCCCAGCTGGTCACGCCCGTCCGCGTCGAGGGCGCCGAGGCGGGCAAGGACGTCACGGTCACCCTCCCGGCGATCGACCACGAGGTCCAGCGCGGGCACCGGCTGCGCCTGGTCCTGGCCTCCACCGACCTCGGCTACGCCTCCCCGGCGGCCCCGGCGACGTACACCGTCTCCGTGCGGGGCGGACTGCTGGTCCCGACGGCGCCCGGCGTGCGGACGGCCGCCGCGCCGCTGCCCGGGTGGGTGTGGTGGCTGCCGCTCGCCGGCGCGGCGGTCGCCCTGGCCCTGCTGCTGACCGGCCGCCGCCGCACCGCCGCCGCGTCCCCCGACCCGGCGCTCGACGGCGTCCCGCTGCAGATCACCGCGCTGAGCAAGCGGTACGCCGGCGCGGCGGACCGGTACGCGGTCCGCGACCTGTCCTTCCGCGTCGAGAAGGGCCAGGTGCTCGGCCTGCTGGGCCCGAACGGCGCGGGCAAGACCACCACGCTGCGCATGCTGATGGGCCTGATCAGGCCCGACGCCGGCGAGATCCGCGTCTTCGGCCACGCCGTCCGCCCCGGCTCCCCGGTGCTCTCCCGGGTCGGCGCGTTCGTCGAGGGCGCGGGCTTCCTGCCGCACCTGTCCGGCCGGGAGAACCTGGAGCTGTACTGGCGGGCGACGGGCCGCCCGCCCGAGGACGCGCACCTGGACGAGGCGCTGGAGATCGCCGGCCTCGGCGACGCGCTGGCCCGCGCGGTGCGCACGTACTCGCAGGGCATGCGCCAGCGCCTCGCCATCGCCCAGGCCATGCTGGGCCTGCCCGACCTGCTGATCCTCGACGAACCGACCAACGGCCTCGACCCGCCGCAGATCCGCGAGATGCGCGAGGTGATGATCCGGTACGCCGCCGCAGGCCGCACGGTGATCGTCTCCAGCCACCTGCTGGCCGAGGTCGAGCAGTCCTGCACCCACCTGGTCGTCATGGACCGCGGCAGGCTCGTCCAGGCCGGCCCGGTGCACGAGATCGTCGGCTCCGGAGACACCCTGCTCGTCGGCCTCGCGGCCCCCGTCCCCGACCCGCTGATCGAGAAGGTGGCGGCCCTCCCGGGCGTGAACGCGGCGACCCGCACCCCCGAGGGCCTCCTGATCCACCTCTCCCCGACGCCGACGCCGACGCCGACGCCGACGCCGACGCCGACGCCGGCGGCACCAGCCTCTGCCGGGACGCCGGTCGCCTCTGCCGGGACCTCGGTCGCGCCGGTCGGGCCGACCCCGGTCGGTGCGTCGGCCGCGCGGGTCGAGCCCGCCTCCGCCGGTGCGTCGGCCGCGCCGGCCTCCGCCGGGACGCCGGCCGCGGCGTCCGGCCCCGCCGGGACAGGGGAGACGCCCGTCGCGCCCGTGTCCGGGCCCGTCGGGACGCCCGGGGCGCCGGACACGCCCGTCGGGACGCCGGCCGCGCGGATCGCGCCTGGTCCTGCCGGAGCGCCGGGCGCCCCTGCCGGAGCGCCGCAGGTGCGAGCCGGGAGGCCGGAAACGCGTGACGAGCCCGCGCCCGACGGGGCGCCGGACGCGTCGTCCGCATCCGCCCACGCCGGGGCGTCGGCAGCGCCTGTCGACACGCCGGACGCCGCGCCCGCCCCTGCCAGGGCGCCGGACGCGCGGGTCGGCACGCCGGACATGCCCGGGGCGCCCCCGCCCGCCCCGCCCGTGCCCGCCCCGCCCGCGCCCGCGTCGGCCGCGGGGACGGCGGACGCCCCGGTCGCGACGGCGCCGGCCGCGGCGGCTGCCACCGTCGGGACGCCGGACGCGCCCGCAACCGTCGGCACGCCGGAGGCGCCCCGTGCCGCGGCCGCCGCGCTGCTGTTGGCCGAGTTGGTGCGGCTCGACGTTCCGGTCGCCTCCTTCGGCCCCCACCGCCGTCTGGAAGACGCCTTCCTCACCCTGATCGGAGGCTCCGCATGAGCACGCTCGCCGGGCACGGCCCGTCCGCGCAGTCCGCCTCCGGCTACCGGGCCGGCCGCACCCTGCCCCTTCGCGTCGAGCTGGTCCGGCAGTTCAAGCGGCGCCGCACCCTGATCATGGGCGGCATCCTCGCCGCGCTGCCGTTCGTACTGCTGGTCGCCTTCGCGATCGGCGGCGACCCGGGCGGCCGCAACGCCCGGGTGACGCTGATGGACACGGCCACCGCGTCCGGCGCCAACTTCGCCGCCGTCAACCTGTTCGTGTCGGCGGGCTTCCTGCTGGTGATCCCGGTGGCCCTGTTCTGCGGGGACACGGTCGCCTCCGAGGCGAGCTGGTCCTCGCTGCGCTATCTGCTGGCCGCGCCCGTGCCCAGGGCCCGCCTGCTGTGGTCCAAGCTGGCCGTCGGGCTCGGACTCAGCCTGGCGGCCATGGTGCTGCTGCCCGTGGTGGCTCTCGCCGTCGGCACGGCCGCCTACGGCTGGGGCCCGCTGGAGATCCCGACCGGCGGCGCGCTGGAGCCGGGGACCGCCGCCCAGCGGCTGGCGGTGGTCGTGGCGTACCTCTTCGTGTCCCAACTGGTCACCGCGGGGCTGGCGTTCTGGCTGTCCACGAAGACCGACGCCCCTCTCGGCGCGGTCGGCGGCGCGGTCGGCCTGACCATCGTCGGCAACGTCCTGGACGCCGTGACGGCCCTCGGCGACTGGCGCGACTTCCTGCCCGCGCACTGGCAGTTCGCCTGGGCGGACGCCGTCCAGCCGCACCCCGAGTGGTCCGGCATGATCCAGGGCACGGCGGTCTCCGTGACGTACGCGCTCGTGCTGTTCGCCCTCGCCTTCCGCGGTTTCGCCCGCAAGGACGTGGTCTCCTAAGCCGGTCGCGGGCCGGCCCCAGGTCACCGGAAGGTCACCCACCGGTCTCGGCGGGCCATGATCGTGGCCGTGTCGAGACCCTTCCGCAACGCCCCGTCCCGCACGCTTCCGCCCCCTGCGACGTCACAGTCGAAAGCAAGGGACTCGGACGTCGACGCACCTTGGGGGCAGGGAAGATGGAGCAGTACCGCACAGCACCGCCGGGCGTCTCCCGGCCGCGCGCCCGACAGCTGCGCCGCACCCTGCTCGCGCTCACGGCCGCGGGCGGCCTGCTGCTGACGGCGGCGGCCTGCAGCGCGAGCGACTCCGGTGGCAGCGGCACGGACGGCCCGGAGCACGGCGCCCTCCCGGCCCCCGTGCCCGCACCCGGCCAGAGCGGCGGCGAGCGGCGGCAGGACGGCACGGCCCGCGACGCCGACCCGTCCCCGGACCTCGTCTCCACCTTCGCCCTCGACGTCGACACCGCCTCCTACGGCTACGCGCGCCGCACCCTCGCCGAGGGCCGCCGGCCCGACCCGTCGACCGTCCGCCCCGAGGAGTTCGTCAACAGCTTCCGCCAGGACTACCGGCGGCCCGACGGCAACGGCTTCACGGTCACCGTCGACGGCGCCCGCACCGACCGGCGCGACTGGTCGCTCGTCCGCGTCGGCCTCGCCACCCGCCCCGCCGGGACGGGCCGCGAACGCCCGCCGGCCGCCCTCACCTTCGTCATCGACGTCTCCGGGTCCATGAGCGAGCCGGGCCGTCTCGACCTCGCGCGGAAGTCCCTCGGCACCATGACGGACCGGCTGCGCGACGACGACTCGGTCGCGATCGTCACCTTCAGCGACAAGGCGGAGACGGTCCTGCCGATGACCCGCCTCGGCGGCCACCGCGGCCGGGTCCACGACGCCGTCGACGGCTTGGAGCCGGCCTACTCCACCAACCTGGGCGCCGGCGTCGAGACCGGATACGCCACCGCGGTCGAGGGCCGCCGGGAGGGCGCCGTCAACCGGGTGGTCCTCGTCTCGGACGCCCTCGCCAACGACGGCGACACCGACCCCGACTCGATCCTCGACCGCATCGCCGCCGCCCGCCGCGAGTACGGCATCACCCTCTTCGGCGTCGGCGTCGGCAGCGACTACGGCGACGCCCTGATGGAGCGCCTCGCCGACAAGGGCGACGGCCACACGGTGTACGTGTCCGGCGAGGACGAGGCCCGCACGGTCTTCAGCGAGCAGCTTCCGCGCAACATCGACCTGACCGCCCGGGACGCCAAGGCCCAGGTCTCCTTCGACCCCGCCACGGTCGCCGACGTCCGCCTCGTCGGCTACGACGACCGCCGCGTCGCCGACGACGACTTCCGCGACGACCGCGTCGACGGCGGCGAGGTCGGCCCCGGCCACACGGTCACCGCCCTCTACGCCGTGCGCACCCGGCCCGGCGCCGACGGCCACCTCGCCACCGCGACCGTCCGCTGGCTCGACCCCGCCACCCGGGCCCCGCACGAGCGCTCCGGCGACCTGGAGACCGGCGCGCTCCACGACACGGTGGGCGCGGCGAGCCCCCGCTTCCAGGTGACGGCCGTCGCCGCCTACTTCGCCGACGCCCTGCGCGCCGGAGCGGACCGCGGCCGCGACATGCCCGGCGCCCCCGGCCTCGCCGCACTCCATGAGACCGCCTCGAAGCTGGCCCGGCAGACGGAGGACGAGCAGGTACGCCACCTGGCCACAGCAATCGCCCAGGCCCACCGAACCGAAAACTGACCCCCACCCAGCAACCCCCGACCCCGACCCCCGACCCCGACCCCGACCTCCACCTCGGCCTCCCACCTCGGCCTCCCACCTCGGCCTCCCACCTCGGCCTCCCACCTCGGGCCCCGGCCTCGGGCTTCGGCTCTCGGTTCTAGGGCCGTAGGACCGGGCCTCGGGCCGGGCTTCGGGTCTCGATACGGTCCCCAGCCTCCAGCCCCGGTCTCGGACCGCGGGCTCCGGCCCCCGCCCTCGGGCCCCGGCCTCCGGCTCGGGCCCCGACCCCGACCTAGGGTCTCGGGCTCCCGGCTCCCGGCCCCTGGCCTCAGGCCTCAGGCCTCGACCTCCGGCTGTGGCTGCGGGTCTCGCCCCCGGCCTCGGGCCCCGGCCCGCGGTCTCGGGCTTGGGCTCGGTCGCGGGCCCCCGCCCCCCGGCTTCGGGCCCCGGCTTCAGGCCCCGGCCCCGGCCCCGGCCCAGGGTTTCGGGCTCCTGGCGCCCGGCACCTAGCCCCCGGCCTCGACCTCCGGCTGGGCCTCGGGCCCCGGCCCGCGGTCTCGGGCTTGGGCTCGGTCGCGGGCCCCCGCCCCCCGGCCTCGGGCCCCGGCCCCGGCCCCGGCCTAGGGTTTCGGGCTCCTGGCGCCTGGCCCCTGGCCTCGACCTCCGGCTGTGGCTGCGGGTCTCGCCCCCGGCCTCGGGCCCCGGCCCGCGGTCTCGGGCTTGGGCTCGGTCGCGGGCCCCCGCCCCCCGGCTTCGGGCCCCGGCCTCGGGCCCCGGCCCCGACCTAGGGTTTCGGGTCTCGGGCTCCCGGCTCCCGGCCCCTGGGCTCAGGCCTCGACCTCCGGCTGGGCTTCGGGCTCAGGCCTCGGCCTCCGGCTCGGGCTCCGACCCCGACTCCGGTCTCAGGCTTCGGGTCTCGGCGCCCGGCCCCTGGCCTCCGGCTGGGCTGCGGGTCTCGCCCCCGGGCCTCGGGCCGGGCCTCGGGCCGGTCCCGGGCCCCGGCCCGCGGTCTCGGGCTTGGGCCCGGTCGCGGGCGCAAGCCCCCCGGCCCCGCCCCGCCCCCACCAGCGCGCCCCCGCGGATGCGGTCGGACCCATTGACCTTTGTTTACGCGCGGGTAAGTTGACTCCGGAGTAAGTTCGAGCTGTCCGTCCGAGTCGCGATCTGGAGCCGTGATGGGTGTACGCAAGGATCTGAAACGGGCGAAACGGCGCACGGACCTGGCCGCGCGCGCCGAGGTCGAGCTCGTGCGGGACGACACCGGCACGGTGCGCGAGGTCCGCACCGCCCCCATGGCCGCGCCGCTCACCGCCGGCAGCACCGCCGACCTGCCCTTCACCAACGCCGCCGAGGCCCCCGACGCGGTGGTCCTGCGCCGCCGGCGCGACGGCGGCTGGCAGCCGGTGACCGCCGCCGCGTTCGCCCGCGAGGTCACCGCCGTGGCCAAGGGACTGATCGCCGCCGGCCTCGAACCCGGCGGCCGGGTCGCCGTGATGTCCCGCACCCGATACGAGTGGACCGTCCTGGACTTCGCGATCTGGGCGGCGGGCGGCCAGACCGTGCCGGTGTACGCCACCTCCTCCGCCGAGCAGGTGGAGTGGATCGTCCGCGATTCGGGCGCCCGCCTCGTCGTCACCGAGACCGCGGACAACGCCGCGACGGTCACCACCGCCACGGCCGGCCACCCGCACCAGCCCCGCGTATGGCAGCTGGACACGGACGCGCTCGCCGACCTCACCGCCCTCGGCCGCGACGTGCCGGACGACGAGGTCACCAAGCGCCGTACGTCCCTCACCCCCGGCACCATCGCCACCGTCTGCTACACCTCCGGCACCACCGGACGGCCGAAGGGCTGCGTGCTCACCCACGCCAACCTGCACGCCGAGGCGGCCAACACCGTCGAACTGCTGCACCCCATCTTCAAGGAGGTCACCCACCAGGTCGCCTCCACCCTGCTCTTCCTCCCGCTCGCCCACATCCTCGGCCGCACCCTGCAGATCGCCTGCCTGATGGCCCGCATCGAGGTCGGCCACTGCCCGAGCCTCAAGCCCGACGAACTGCGCCCCGCGCTCAAGGAGTTCCGCCCGACCTTCCTCGTCGGCGTCCCCTACCTCTTCGAGAAGATCCACGACACCGGCCGCGCGACCGCCGAGAAGCTCGGCCGCGGCGCCTCCTTCGACCGCGCGCACCGCATCGGCGTCCGCTTCGGCGAGGCGCACATGAACAGGTTCCTCGGCCGGGGCAAGGGGCCCGGCCCCGGCCTGTACGCCGCCTGGGCCCTGTACGACCTGCTGGTCTACCGCCGCATCCGCAAGGAACTCGGCGGCCGCACGCGCTACGCCATCAGCGGCGGCTCCCCCCTCGACCGCGACCTCAACCTGTTCTTCTACGCGGCCGGGATCATCGTCTACGAGGGCTACGGCCTGACCGAGACCAGCGCCGCCGCCACCGTCGTCCCGCCCCTCGGGCCCCGCCCGGGCACCGTCGGCCTGCCCGTCCCCGGCACGGCCGTACGCATCGCCGACGACGGAGAGGTGCTCATCAAGGGCGGGGTGGTCTTCGGCGCGTACTGGAACAACCCCGCCGCCACCGACGCCGTCCTGGACGACGGCTGGTTCGCCACCGGCGACCTCGGTTCCCTCGACGAGGCCGGCTACCTCACCATCACCGGCCGCAAGAAGGACATCCTCGTCACCTCCGGCGGCAAGAACGTCTCCCCGGCCGTCCTGGAGGACCGGCTGCGCAGCCGCCCGCCCGTCGGCCAGTGCATCGTCGTCGGCGACAACCGCCCCTTCGTCGCCGCCCTGATCACCCTCGACCCGGAGGCCGTCGCGCACTGGCTGTCGGTCCGCAGGCTGCCCGCGGACACCCCGGCGTCCGAGCTGGTGCGCGACCCGCGGATGCGCGCCGACGTGCAGCGGGCCGTGGACTTCGCCAACCAGGCGGTCTCCCGCGCGGAGTCCATCCGCGCCTTCGCCCTCGTCGAGGGCGAGTTCAGCGAGGAGAACGGAATGCTGACGCCGTCTCTGAAGGTCAAGCGGCACGCGGTGCTCGACGCCTACGCCGACGACATCGAGGCGCTGTACGGGGGCGGCGGCCGCTGACACCCGCCGGGACACGCCGAAGGGCGGAGCCGCCGGCCGGCGACCCCGCCCTTCGCGGACCGTGTCAGCGCTCGCTGTTGGCGGACAGCAGCGACACGTCCTCCAGCAGGTGCGACAGCGCCCCGTCGCGCTTGGCCTGCGTGGAGTTCTCCGTGCACTGCTGGTTCAGGTCGTCCGACAGGAGCGGCACGTCCTGGATGACCGAGGCAGGACCCGGGCCGGCGGCCGCCACCGGAATGTCGTTCACAGCGATGCAGGGCTTGTTGAAGGAGCCCTGGATGAGGGCCATCTGGGGGCTCATGTTGCCGTACGTGGCGGAGTTGCCGTAGCTCTGGATCGCGCCGTTGCCGTTGGCCACGGTCGGGCCGCTGTCGTCGCCCAGGGCCATGGCCTGGGGGGCGGTCGCGGCACAGGCTCCCATGACGGAAGCGGCGACAGCCGCCGAGGCGAAGACCTTCTTGATCATTGCTCAGTCCTTTCCGAAGAAACCCCGTTCACCGGAGCTCTCTGGACAACTCCATGCGGACGGTGCGGTTTCTCCCGTTCACCCGGTCGGCGGACACGGCGAGGCCCGGCGGGACCACCCTGCCGCGGCCGGGGCCGGGAAGCCCGGGGCGGTGCGGCCAACCGGGTGAACGTCCGCAACCAATACCGCCGGGCCCGGTTGTTGTGGCCGTAGGACAGTGCGTCGCTACGAGGAAAGGAACGCGAAGTGCTCAAGAAGGCAATGGTCGCCGCAGCGGCCGCCGCTTCTGTCATCGGAATGTCGGTCGCGGCCGCTCCCACGGCTCTTGCCGCGGGTGACGACTCGGGCCCGACCGTGGCCAACGGCAACGGCGCGTCGTCGTCGTTCGGCAACTCGGTGACCAAGGGGGACAGGAGTCCGCAACTGTCGTTCATCGGGGGCTCGTTCAACAAGCCGTGCGCGGCGCTGAACGACATCGACGTCGCGACCGCCGGTCCGGGCCCGGCCACGGTCCTGCAGGACGTGTCGCTCCTCTCGGACGACCTGAACCAGCAGTGCGCCGACAACTCCACGCAGGCCAAGCGCGACGGCGCGCTGTCGCACGTCCTGGAGGACATGGCGGTCCTGTCGGCGGTCCGCGGCTGAGGCACGCGGTCCCGCGAGCGGCGCGGCGGCCCGCGGACTTCCCCGCGCGGGCCGCTCTCCGTCGTCCGTTGCTCCTCTCGGATGAGCGACGTCTCACGGTGTGATGCATCCGGATGAACCGGTCGTGCTCCACGGTTCCCTTCCGCCTCTGCCGTCAATTCCTGGTGTGCAGCCTGCGGGTCATGATGCGAGCCGTTCCTGTTGTGCTCGCTCGGCTTCGGCCGTCATCGAGGCATGACCGCAGAGAAGGGATAGAGATGAAGAAGACCGCCGCTGTCGTCGCTGGTGTGGTTCTGGCCCTCGGCATGGCCGCCCCCGCCTTCGCCGACGAGGACACGACCGGTGTGGCCGCCGGCTCACCCGGTTTCCTCTCCGGCAACGTGATCCAGCATCAGGTTCACAACGACCTGAACGTGTGCGGGAACTCTTTCGGCCTCATCAGCCTGTTCAACGCGCCCACGGGCGTCTGTGTCAACCGCTGACGACGCGTCATCCCGGCCATCCGGCCGGGTGAGGCCGGTCTCGGGCACCTTGCTGTGCGCCCGGGGCCGGCCTTTCCCATCTCTCGAGGAAGACCACCACGACAATGCGACTGACCCTGAACAAGGGAATGGTGGCGGCCGCCGCTGCGACGGGCATTCTGTCCCTGTGCGGCGGACACGCCCTCGCCGACGCGCACAGCGACGGAGTGGCCGCGGGTTCGCCGGGCGTTCTGGCCGGCAGCAATGTCCAGCACCCGGTCGACACGCAGGCCGACGTCTGCGGCAACACCGTCGACGGATCCGCCGCGAGCGATCCGGCCTCCGGCAACGCCTGCGCGAACACGTCGGGCCCGGACGACCAACGCCCGCACGACACACTGCCCAGCGACGACACCGGATACGGCGACGACGCCGGCCCCAGCGACCAGGCCGGCCCCAGCGACCAGGCCGGTCCCAGCGATGACGCCGGTCCCAGCGACGAGGCTGGTTACGGCGACGAGGCCGGTCCCAGCGATGACGCCGGTTACGGCGACGACGCCGGTCCGAGCGACGAGGCCGGTCCCAGCGATGACGCCGGTCCCAACGACGAGGCTGGTTACGGCGACGAGGCCGGCCCCAGCGACGAGGCCGGTCCGAGCGATGACGCCGGTTACGGCGATGACGCCGGTCCGAGCGATGACGCCGGTCCCGTGGACGAGTCCGGTTACGGAGACGACGCCGGTCCCGTGGACGACTCTGGCCATGGGGACGACTCGGGCCATGGCGACGAATCGGGTTACGGCGACGAGGCCGGTCCCGGCGACGAGGCTGGTTACGGCGACGAGGCCGGTCCCAGCGACGACTCCGGCTACGGCCACGAAACGCCCCCCGAAGGCCAGCCCACGCCGGCACCCCCCGGCGGGCCCACGCCGGCACCCCCCGGCCAGCCCACGCCGGGTCCCACCGGGCCCACGCCGGGTCCCACCGGGCCCACGGCGCCTC
Source organism: Streptomyces sp. H51 (assembly GCF_035656535.1). NCBI lineage: Bacteria > Bacillati > Actinomycetota > Actinomycetes > Kitasatosporales > Streptomycetaceae > Streptomyces > Streptomyces sp. H51. The sequence continues at coordinate 85,396 of NZ_JAYMHD010000020.1, read as the reverse complement.
CCGGCGGTCACCCCACCCCGGCCCCGCCCTACGGCGAGCACCACATCCCGCCCGGCGGCGAGGACACCACGGCGCCCTCCACGCAGCCACCTCAGCTGGCCCACACCGGTAACGGCGCGGCGCTGGCCGCCTCCGGTGCCGGTGCCGCCGCGCTGATCGTGGGCGGCATCGTTCTGTACCGGCGAGGCCGCACCGCGTCCCGCCGGTGACGCACCGGGTGCCGGACGGTTCCGCGTCCGGCACCCGACGCCCGCACCGCTACGCGGTGCCGCCCGGCAGCGGGACGGACGGCGAACCGGCGGCGCCGCTGCCCGTGGGCTGCCGGACGATCGTGCTCGGGCCGCCCCCCGCGCGCAGCCGTCGCCGTACCCCTCGGACCAGCGCGCCCGCCGTGTAGGTCGCCCCGTGCACGAACCGCATCGCCGGGCCGAAGCCCGAGGCCGTGACCAGCCCCGCCATGAACAGGCCGGCGTACGACGACTCGAAGTCCCGCCCGACCTCCGGCGATCCGTCGGCCACCGTGGCCAGCGCCCCGCGCAGGTCGTCCGAGAGCAGGCCCAGCCGGTCGCACGTCGCCGTGAAGCCCGTGGCCGCGATGACGTGCTCCGTCTCCAGGGACCGCTGCGACCCCGCCGCGCCTCCCCGGCCCACCAGGTCCAGCCGGACCCCGTCGGACACCGGCCGGGCCGCCGCGACCTCGTGGCCGAGCAGCACCTGCACGGCCGGCTCCACCCGGTCCCGTACCCACCACGCGCCGGCCGGACCGAGCGCCGTCGCCGCGATCCGGGCGCGCGTCGACTCCGGCAGGCGCCGGAAGAGGCCGGGCCGCTCGGAGTAGAACCAGTTCCGCCAGCCGCAGCCCAGGCCGCTCTGCGGTGAACGGACCGTCTGCCACCAGGGGCGTTCCCACGGCGGCGGCACGTCGTTCCAGCACAGCCGGTCGGCGCGGGCCAGCACCCGTACCCGCGAGCCCTCCTCGGCGAGGATGGCCGCCGTCTCCAGGGCCGCCTGGCCGCCGCCGATCACCGTGACGTCCCGGCCCCGGAACCGGGCCAGGTCGCTGTGGTGGCTGCTGTGCGAGACGAGCGAGGCGTCCAGTCCGCGCAGGGCGCCCGGAATCTCGACGAAGGGCATGACGCCCACCGCCAGGGCCACGGTACGGGCGTGGAGCACCTGCCCGTCGTCCGTGACCGCCTCGAACCCGCCCGGGCAGGGCGACACCCGGGTCACCATGCGCTCGTCCACCTCCGGTACGGCATGACGGGCGAACCACAGGCCGTATTCGGCGAACATGTCCAGCGGGATCGGGTGCCCGTGCCGGGCGGCCACGCCCCGGCCCGCGCAGTACACGTCCAGCCGCCACCGCCCTTCCGGGTCCGAGAGATTCGAGGCCCACGGCTCCGACTTGAGGAACATGCCGCGCGGCATGTGGTCGCGCCAGGACGCCATGGGCCGGCCGAAGACGCGCAGGTTCAGCCCGGCGGCCGCGGCGTGGGACGCGATGGACAGGCCGTAGGGGCCCGCACCCACCACCAGAAGGTCGTACATCAGCAACTGCTCGCTTTCTCGTCGTCGGTCAGGCCGGCGACATCGGTCGGTTCGGTCGGTTCGGTCGGTTCGGTCTGGTGGGTCTGGTGGGTCTGGTGGGTCGGGTGGGCCTGTTCGTTGCAGGAGTGGGTCGAGAGGGCGGATGGGCTTCGGGGCGGCTGGGGCGGCTGGGGCGGCTGGGACGATTGGGGCGGTCGGGTAGCGGTGGCCCGGCCGGCCGGGCCGCCCAGGCGGTCCCGCAGGCGCCGGGAGACGTGGCGGCCCCACAGCGGCCACAGCGCGCGGCCGGGGGAGGGGTCGTCGGCGGCGTGCCAGGCCAGTTCGCGCCCGGCCGGGGAGGGCCGCAGCGTGGTCAGCGGCGCGTAGTTCTCCACCACGAACTCCCGCCCGGGCAGGGGCACCCCGGGAGGCAACGGACGGTGTGTCAGGTCCAGGTGCAGGGCGCGGACCACGTCCAGACCGGCCGCGTCGGCGAAAAGGCGGAACTGGGCGCCGGGGCGGGGGTTGAAGTCGAGCAGGTGGTAGCGGCCGGTGGTGCCGCAGCGGCGGAAGTCGAGGTCGAGGATGCCCCGGTAGCCGAGTGCGGCGGTGAGGCGTTCGCAGAGCGCCTGCACCTGCGGGTTGGGCGTCCAGCGGCCCACCGCCGTCAGGCCCGCGCCGCGCGGCCAGGACCGCAGCTTGACGCCGGGCCCGCCCCCGCGCATCCCGCCCGCCCGGTCGGCGTACCCGTGGAAGAACCAGTCGCGGTGCGGCCCGGGCGGCAGGAAGGCCTGCAGCAGAAGCCGGCTGCCCGCCTCCGCCGAGCGCAGGAACAGCTCCCGCGCCTCCCGCGCCGAGCGGACCACCACCGTGCTGCGCAGACCGCTCCCCGGGGGCAGCAGCCAGGGGCGGCTCCACTTGGCCACCACCGGCAGGCCGAGCCGCCCGGCGTCGGTGGCCGCCTGCCGCGGGCTGTCGGGGACGTGTGTCTCGGGGTGGGGGACGTCCAGCTCGGCGCACACACCGGCCAGTGCGGCCTTGTCTGCGACGCGCTCGGACAGCGAGGCGGGCAGCGCGGGCAGCAGGTAGGAGGGGGCGAGTTCCTCGCGCAGCCGGCCCACGGCGAGGGCGCTCGCGTCGTCCATCGGGATCAGGACGGCCGGGCGCGGGATGCGGGCGGCCACCCGGTGCAGCGCGACGGAGATGTCGTGGGCGGACGCGCCGGGCGGGGGCGGGGGATGGATCTGGCGCACGAAGCGCGATCGGGACACGGGACTTTCCGTGGTGTCGGCGACCACGTGCACATCGATCCCCGCTCTGCCGAGCGAACGCACGGCGCCGAGCGTGCCGTGGTGAAAGGGATTCCGGTCGATGCGCAGCAGAACGGCCGGCACGCGGGTGTCGAAAAGCGACGCGGACATGGTGTCTTCTCACTCGATAGCCGTAGCGGCGGTGGCGTACTTGCGGTTCGTATGACTGAGTGTCAGTGACAGAAGTCCAGTGATGGACGGTCGGCGCCGGAAATTTCAGCGACGGAGATCCAGTGGCGGAGATTCAGTGACGGAAATCCACAGCACGAGGACGGAGAAAGGAGCAGGAATGGCCACACAGCAGCGGCGCCCCCGGTTCGGGCGGCCGGCCGTCGTCGTGGCGGCGGTCGCCGCGACGGCCGTCCTGGCGTCGGGTCCCGGTTTCGCCGCGGGCGTGGGAACGGATCGGGCCGCCGATCCCCCCGCACCCGCGCCGACGTCCCAGGCCCCGCCGCCCACCGCGCCGCCGCCCACCACCCCACCGCCCATCGCGCCGCCGCCCGGCACGCCGCTCCCCGCCACTCCGTCGCCCGTCGGGACCCCGCCCGGCGCGGACGTCCCCGCCTTCGGCGCGTACCTCGACTACGGAGCCTCCGGCGTGGCGCGCATGGCCGCGCTCAGCCACTGGCTGGGCGGCGCCGAACTGCGCGTCGGCCACACCTACCTGCCCGGCGACCGCTGGAGCAACATCGAGGGAGCCCCCGGCTTCCTCGACATGTGGGCGGACTGGCGCACCGAGAAGGCCGACCGGATGCTCGTCCTGAACGTCCCCATGCTGGAGCGCAGCGAGGGCGGCGTCCCCGACGACGAGGTGCGCACGCTGCTGCGCGAGGGCGCCGCCGGCGCGTTCGATCACCACTTCAGGGCCCTCGCCGAGCGGCTGGTGCGGCTGCGGGTGCCGGACACGGTGATCGTGCTCGGCTGGGAGATGAACGGCATCACGTACACCCATCGCTGCGGGCCGGACCCGGAGGCCTGGAAGAAGTACTGGAACAGGATCGTCACCACCATGCGTTCGGTGCCGGGACAGAAATTCCGGTTCGATTTCGCGCCGACCCGCGGCCGGGACGCCGTTCCCTGGACGGAGTGCTATCCGGGAGACGACACGGTCGACATCATCGGCATGGACGCGTACGACCAGCCGTCCGGACTGTCGTTCGATCAGCAGGTGAAAGAGCCCTACGGGCTTCAGCAGCACGTGGATTTCGCCAAAGCCCACGGCAAGCCCATTTCCTATCCCGAATGGGGACTCTTCCGCAACGGCGACAACGCCGAGTACATGAAACGGATGCTCGCCTGGATGGGCGAGCACAAACCGCTCTACAACACGCTGAGCGACTACTGCCCGCACGGCGTGTGGCAGTGCCCGGCCAACCCGAGGGCGTCCGCGGTCTACCGCTCCGTGCTCTCCGGCCGCACCGGCGACCCGGACCCGGCGCCCCCTGCGGTCCCGGTACCCGGCCTGCCCACCCGCCCGGCCGACACACCGCCGCCCGCCGCTCCGCCGCCCCTGTCCGACTGCTCGCCGCTGAACCTCGGCGAGTGGGTCGAGTACTGGATCGGCGGGAAGGTGTGCCTGCTCCTCGACCGGTGGTCGCGTGACTGGTGACCCCGTGGCGGCGGGACGGTCACGCCCCGCCGCCACCGCGTTCCCTCCACTTCCGCAGCAGCTGCCCGCCGCGGTGCCGGGCGGCGACCGCGCCGACGGCCGCCGCGAGCAGCGGGGCGGTGTGCGGGCGGGCCAGCAGCAGCCGCCGGTTGACGACCGGTACCGGGCGCCAGTGGTGCTTGTAGGGCTCGTCGCCGCGCAGCAGGCTCAGCGTGCCGGAACGGACGTGCTCGGTGCACGCGTCGAGCAGCATCACCGCCACGTCGGCCTTGCGCTGCCGCAGGCACGGATGGGCGCCGTACAGGTAGCCGCCGGTCAGCCGCCGCGACAGCAGCGTCAGGTCGACGGCCACCACGTCGTCGTCGAGCCGGAACTCGGTGACGACCGCGTCCCCGGCGCGCACCATCGGCTCGACCGCCCGCACGAGGTGCCGGGCGAACCGCGGCCGCAGGTGCTCGGCGGTCACCTTCCGGCCCTCCCACTGCAGCCGGTGCAGCTCCAGCAGCCGCCGCAGCGCCTTGTCCACCTCCTCCGGGCCGACGGCATGACGCTCGACGCCGAGCGCGGACAGCTTGCGCAGCTTGGCGCGCACCCGCTGGGCCTTCGCCGACGGCAGCCGGGCGACCAGCTCGTCCATCGGCACGCCGGGCAGCTCCAGGCACAGCGAGTCGCTCATCCGGTGCCGGGGCCCGCGCCAGCGCTCGTAGACCCGCTCGGCCGCGCCGCCGGGCCGCACCTCGCGCAGGTCGATCAGCGCCGTGCCGGCGCAGACCGCCAGGGCGTCGCCCAGCGCGGCGACGGCCGCCTCGCCGCGCTCGTCGTCGAGCAGCACGTCGCCGTAGTCGGAGATCGCCCCGCCGAGCGGCACCAGCGCGGGCACCGGGCGCCGGACGCGCATCAGCGGCGCGGCCGCCACCAGGTCCCCGCCGTCCCGCACCACGAGCAGCCGCAGCCGGCCGGGGCTGCCGTAGCAGCGCCACCAGGAGTGCAGCCAGGCGTGGCTCTGGAACGGGGTCGCCGACGCACACCGCCGGTACAGCCGGTCCCATTCCGGGGCGAGCCGCGCGAAGGCGGCCTCGTCGGTGACGAGCCGCGTCGTGTACGTCACAGCTGCCCGTGGGCGGCGACGGCGACGGCCGGACCGGGCACCGCGGCGGACCCTTCCCGCTGCCTCCACCCCTGCCGCGGCCGTACCAGCAGCACCAGCCCGCCCAGCAGTCCGCCCGCGCTCGCGCCCACCAGAGCCGTCACCGTCGCCGAGGGCGAGGAGGGCTCGGCCGGTTCGGTGGCGCGGGCGAACGACTCCAGCGTGACGTTGGTGTCGGCCTTGGTGTTCTGCGCCTGCCGGGTCACCGCCCGGGAGACGGCGTTGGCCATGTCGGCGGCCAGGTCGGGGCGGGTGGAGGTGGCCGTGATCGCGACCATCGGGGCGTCCGGCGAGGTCGCCGTCCGCACGCTCTCCTTCAGCGTCCGCACCGGCACCCCCGCCCACACCTGCGCGTCCCCGAGCACCGCCAGCTGGGTGGCGACCCGGCCGTAGGCCTGGGCGAAACCGAGCGCGGAGGCCGGGTCGGAGGTCTTCGTCGGCACGGCGACGACATAACTGGTGGCCGTGTAGGCGGGCGGCTCGGCGAGGCCGTAGGCGCCGCCGATCAGGCCGCCGGCGAGGACGCCGGCCGCGAGTACGGACCAGGGCGGCGGCGTCAGGCCGCGGAGGAACGCGACCGCGCGGCGCGTTCCGGCGGGATGGTCGGTCATCAGGAACTCGCTCCCAGGAGTGAGGGGGACAACGACGGGGACACCGTGGCCGTGTACACGTCCATCAGCCGTGCGGCGCTCCGGGTGATGCAGTAGTGGCGGGCCGCGTCGGGGGCGGCGCGCGGCCCCGGGTCCCGCGCGCGGGCCGCGGCCACGGCGGCGGCGAACTCCGCGGCGCCGCCCCGCACCCGGCGCGCGCCGGACGCCGCGTGCGGCGGCAGGTCCTCCAGCGCCGGGCAGGAGGCGTACAGCACCGGCAGCCCGGCCGCCAGCGCCTCGACGATCGCCAGGCCGAAGGCCTCCTCGGGGGACGGCGAGGCGAGCACGTCCATGGCGGACAGCAGCGAGGGCAGGTCCGGGCCGGGGCTGCCGTCGGGCAGGCAGGGACGCTCGCCGGTGAACAGCACCCGGTCGGCGACCCCCGCCTCGTGGGCGGTGCGCCGCAGGACGTTCTCCTCCGGCCCGCCGCCGACCAGCATCAGCCAGTGGTCGGGCGGCAGCTGCGCCAGCGCGCGGACCAGCACGCCGAAGCGCTTGCCCGCGGTGAGCCGGCCGATGCCGCCGACGACATGGGCGTCCTCCGGCAGCCCGAGACGCCGGCGGGTGCGGTGGCGCCGGGCCGGGTCGAAACGGAAGCGGGCCAGGTCGACGCCGTTGGGGACGACCTCGATGCGCGGGCCGGGCACGCCCCAGCGCCTGAGCCGCTCGGCGACCGTGGGGGAGACGGCGACGGTCCGGCGGCCGAGGCGCTCACTGGCCAGGTACAGCCCGCGCACCCCGGCACTGAGCCGGCGCCCCTCCATCTGCGAGTCGCCCAGCGAGTGCTCGGTGGCGACGATCGCGCGGACGCCCGCGAGCCGCGCCGCGAGCCGGCCGTAGACGCAGGCGCGGTAGAGGTGGGTGTGCACGAGGTCGTAACCGCCCTGGCGGATGAACCGCACCAGGCGCGGCAGCGCGGCCAGGTCGCGGTTGCCGGCCATGCCGAGGTGCACCACCCGCACCCCGTCGGCGGACAGCCCGTCGGCGACCGCGCCCGGGTTGGTCAGCGTCACGACGTCGCAGTCCACGGGCAGGTGCCGCAGCAGCAGCCGCAGCTGCTGTTCGGCGCCGCCGACGCCGAGCCCGGTGATGACGTGGAGGGCCCGCATCTCACAGCCCCCCGACGGGGCGGCGGCGCAGACGGTGCAGCCGGTGCTTGAGGAAGAGGCGCACGGCGGTGTCGTTCTGGCCGACGTGCACGCGGGGCAGGGCGTGCGGGCCGGTGAGCGGGCCGGGGTCGATGGCGCAGGCGTACGCGTATCCGGCGTCCCGCACGGCGGCCACCGCGCGCCGGTCGACGGTGCCGTACGGATAGCAGAAACCGGCGACCGGAGTGCCGGTCAGCTCCGCCAGCAGCGCGCGGCTGTCGCGGACCTCGGCGGTGAGGGTGGCGTCGTCCGCCCGGGTGAGGTCGACATGGGTGAGGCCGTGCGAGCCGATCTCCACGCCCGCGGCGGCCGCCTGCCGGATGCCGTCGGCGGTCAGCAGGGGCTTGCGCGGGCCCAGCGGGTCCCAGGCGTTGTCCCCGCCGAGCCGGCCGGGCAGGACGAACAGGGTGGCGCCGCAGTCGAAGCGCCTGAGCAGCGGCAGCGCCGCGTCGACGAAGTCGGCGTACCCGTCGTCGAAGGTCAGCCCGACCAGGCCGCGGCCCTGACCGCGGGCGCGGGCGGCCAGCAGGTCGGTCATGCCGACGCCGCGCAGTCCCCGCCGGCGCAGCCAGCGCAGCTGCGCCCGGAGCCGCTCGGGCGTCACCGTGATGCGGTACGGGTCGTCCGAGCAGTCGCCCACGGAGTGGTACATCGCCACCCACGGGACGGGTCCCGCGGCGAGGCGTCTGCCGGTGTCGGGGGAGTCAACGGGTACGGCCATCGGTGAGCCTCCGGGTGGCGGAACGGACGAGACGGAGCGCGGGTTCGATGCCCTGGACGTCCAGGGCCCGGCCGAGCAGGACGAAGACGCAGGCCACGACGGCCGCGCCGGTGACGAGTGCGGGCAGGGGCGAGTCGATGCCGTGCGCGGTGAGGGCGCCGGCCGCCGCGGCGGCCAGCGCGGCGCACACCGGCCTGCCGAGCCCGGCCAGCACCCGCCGGCCGCGGATCGGTACGCCCCGGGGGCCGCCGGCCGGGCCGGCCAGCAGCAGGGAGGCGGTGAGGGTGATGCCGGCCGCGTTGGCGGCGGCGATGCCGCACACGCCCCAGAACTCCACGGTCGCGGCGCCGAGACCCGAGGTCAGCAGGATCCCCGCGCCCATGGCGCCGGCCGGGTACCAGGTGGGACGGCCCGCCGAGAAGTACGAGCGGACCAGCACGCCGACCAGGGTCTGGCCGAGCAGGCCGAGCGCGTACACGCGCATCACGCCGGCCGTGGCCGCCGTGTCCCGCGCCGTGAACGCGCCGCGCTGAAAGAGGAGTTCGACGATCTGAGGGGCGCAGGCGAGCACCGTGGCGGTACCGAGCAGCACCAGGCAGGCGGCCAGCGCGACGTCCCGCTCCACCCGGTCGCGGGCCCGCCCGGTGTCGCCCTCGGCCAGGGCGCGGGCGACCACCGGGAAGGTCACCGTGCACAGCATCAGCGACAGCACCATGGGCATCTGGGCGACCTTCTGGGCGTAGTTCAGGTGCGAGATGGCCCCGGCCGGGAGGTGGGAGGCGAAGAAGCGTTCCACGAGCGTCTGGGACTGGCGGCACAGCGCGAAGAGCAGGACGGAGCCGACCAGGGCGAGGTCCATCGGACGCGGTTCGTCCGCCCCGGCACCCCCGTCCGACGCCTGCCCGCGCAACTGCCGCCACAGTGCCGGGAGTTGCGCGGCCACCATGAGACAGCCGCCCGCCGCGACCCCGGCCGCCGCCGAACGCACGCCCCAGCGCCCGCCGAGGACGAGCATCCCGGCGATGATGCCGGTGTTGTAGGCCACGTAGATCGTCGCCGGGGCCAGGAAACGGCGGTGCGCCCGCAGGGCCGCGCTGCAGTACCCGGCCAGGCCGAAGCTCAGCACGCAGGTCGCCGTCAGCCGGGTGCAGTCCACGGCGAGGGCGGGGTCGGGCAGGCCCGGGGCGAGGGCCCCGACCAGGTAGGGAGCGGTGCCGACGAGCAGCGCGGACACCGCGACCAGGGCCAGCGACAGGCGGGGCAGCGTGGCGGCGACCAGGGCGCGCACCGGGTCACCGGGAGCGCCCTGCGCGCGGCGGGCCAGGGCCAGGCTGAACGCCGGGATCAGCGCGAAGGCCAGCCCGTCCTCGATGAGCAGCGTGGAGGCGAACTCCGGCACCGTCCAGGCCACCAGGAACGCGTCCGTCTCACTGCCGGCCCCGAACAGCCGCGCCAGCGCCTGGTCCCGCACCAGCCCGAGCAGCGCCCCGGCGACCGACAGCGCGGCGGTGACCAGCGCGGCCTTGGCGAGGAAACGGCGGGAGACGTGGGAGCCGGAGACGGCCGGGGAAGCGGGGGAGACCTCGGAGGCGGGTGGATCCGGACGCGTCGGAGAGTCCGGAGAGCCGGCGCCCGGAGGGTCCGCGTAACCGGCGTCCGGAGAGTCTGGAGAGCCGGCGTCCGGAGAGTCGGGGGAGGTCAGCGGGGCCGGGGCGGCCTCCGGCCCCGCCCGGCCGGGGGCGTGGTGGCCGGCGGGGGCGGGGGTGGTGGCGGTGGCGGTGGCCGGGTCGGGGTCGTGCAGGGCGGTGGGGGTGCGCGGTGCGGGGGGCGGTGTCGGCGTCATCGGGCGGCCGCCTCCTCGGCCGGTGCCGGTGCCGGTGCCGGCGCCGGTGCCGGGGCCGGCACCGGCGCGTCCGGCGATTCCGGCGCGGTGCCGGCCGCGCCACCGTCGGCCAGCGCCCACCACGCCACCAGCCCGAAGCACACCGCCGTCAGCACCGTCGACGGCCCGCCGATGTCGGCGTACGCGAAGTCGACCAACTGCCAGACCAGCAGCCCGCACGCGACGAGGGCGCAGTCCAGCCCGCCGCCGTGTCCGCGCGCCCGCCGCAGTCCCCGCAGCCCGCACACCAGCAACGCCAGCCAGCTGCCGACCAGGGCGAGGACCCCGAGCAGGCCCTGTTCGGCCAGCACCAGCAGGTACATGTTGTGCGGGGACAGCAGCGGCTGCCTGCGGAACGCGGCCCCCGCGCCCTCCGTGTCGCTGGCCGACGACAGCGCCAGCGAGGCGTGCGCGTCCCGGTGGTCGGGGAAGCCCTTCAGCCCCACGCCGGTCAGCGGGTGCTCGCGCCACATGTCCACGGCCGCCGCCCACATGGTGTACCGGTCGACGACCGACTGGTCGGGCGCGTCGGTGACCTGCGCGATGCTGCCGATGCGCGCCTGCAGCGGCGTCGTACCGGCCCCGAACCCGCCCACCAGGACCACGCCCGCGGCGACCAGGGCCGCACCCACCCGCAGCGCACGGCGCAGCCCGGACAGCACGAGCAGCACACAACAGGTGACCGCCGTCGCGATCCACGCCCCCCGGCTGAAGGACAGCGCGAGCGGCAGGACCAGCGCCGCCGCGCACCCGGCCGCCGCCGCCCGCTGCCGCACCGGGCCCCGGCCCAGCGCCAGACCCAGCGCGGCCACCAGCCCGAAGGAGACGACCGTCGCCATGCCCATCACGTCCGTCGCCCCGAAGGTGCCCACGGCCCGGATGTCCTCGCCCTGGTAGGAGGCGCCGGTCCCGGTGACGTACTGGTGCACGCCGATCGCCCCCTGCCACCCGGCGAACCCCACCAGCGTCCAGGCCAGCAGCCGGAAGTCGCGCCGGCCGCGGATCAGCAGCAGGACGGCCGCCGGGACCAGCACGAAGACCTGGAGGTAGCGGCCGAGGCCGGTGATCCCGGCGTCGGCCGACGCGGCCCCCGCCGCGGCGACCGCGAGGCCGAGCACGGGCAGGCCCAGCACGACTCCGGCGGTACGCGTCAGGGGACGTCGGCGCTGCCGTACCAGACCGATCGCGCAGAGGGCGACCATCAGCCCGGAGAGCGCGTCGGCGGGACGGGCCCCGCCCTCGCCGCCCGGCCCGGACGGCAGCGCGAGCACGGCGATCACCGCCGGCACCGGCAGCAGGGGGGCCAGCGAGCGCACCCGGGGCAGGGAGAGGGGCAGGACCAGGCTCATCGGCTCAGCTCCCGGTGGGACGCACGATGGCGACAGCCGTGCGCAGCAGGATGCAGACGTCCTGCCACAGCGACCAGTTGTCGATGTAGGCGTTGTCGAAGCGGGCCCGGTCCTCGATCGAGGTGTCACCGCGCAGACCGTGGATCTGGGCGAGCCCGGTGATGCCGGCCCGCATGCGGTGGCGGGCCGCGTAGCCGGGGTAGGTCTCGGTGAACTGCGCGACGAAATAGGGACGTTCGGGGCGCGGGCCGACCAGGCTCATGTCGCCGAGGAAGACGTTCCACAGCTGGAGCAGTTCGTCCAGCGAGGTGCGCCGCAGGAACCGGCAGAACCACGACATGCGTTCCTCGCCCGCCACGCTCCACCGGGTCGCGGACTCGTGCTCGTCGGCCGGGCGGTGGGTGCGGAACTTCAGCAGCGTGAAGGGGCGGCCGTCCTTGCCGATGCGTTCCTGCCGGAAGACCACGCCGGGTCCCTCGCCGATCCGCAGCGCCACCGCGCACACCAGCAGCAGCGGGCTGACCAGCAGCAGCAGGGTCCCCGACACCGCCACGTCCAGCATCCGCTTGCCCACGTCGCCGCGCCGCCGCGAGCCGAGGTCGAGCCGTCGGCAGGCGAACCCGGCGAGCTGCTCCCGGCTCGGGTACGCCGGGGACTCCGCGTCGACCTCCCACACGGCGCATCCCGATGCGGCGAGCGCCACCAGCAGCGGCCCGTGCTGGGACCGCACCGACGGGTGCACGGTCAGGACGTCCCGCACGCCGTTCTGGATGAGGGCCCGCTGCACCTCCTCGCCCGTCGTGAGCACCGGCAGCCCGTCGGCGCCGTCGGACTCCTCGGCCACGATGCCCACCGGCCGCACCCCGCAGCCGGGGTTGCGCAGGACGGCGGTCGCCACCCGCCGCGCGGTCGGCGCCGGGCCGACCACCAGGGCGGCGTGCGGCCGGCGCAGCAGCGTGACGCGCCGCCGCCAGTGCACCAGACCGCGGCCCGCGCAGGCCACCGCCGACTGGAGCAGGAAGCCCAGCAGCAGGGTGCGCGCGGACAGCGCGTGCCACGGGGCGTACGCCGCCACGAGCGCCGCCGGCGTCGTCCAGGCCACCGCGATCCGGCCGCAGACGGCGGGCAGTTCGTCCAGGACGCCGGTCACCGGCCGCGGCGGGCGCGGGCGCAGCAGCAGCGTCCCGGCCAGCAGCAGGGCGGCGAGCAGCAGACGGTGCCGGGTGTCGGCGAGCACGGCCGCGCCGAGCCCCGCCGCCGCGAGGTCCACGGCGAGCAACGGCACGGGCGAGGCGGGCCGCTCCGACGCACGGCGGGCGGGAAGACGGGGGCCGGCGGCGCCGGGCGGCGGCAGCAGCGAGAGCGGGGAGGATCCCGGGTCCCGTGGCTGGCCACCGGGGGAGGGGACGGTGCTTTCCGCGGTCACGAGTGAATGGACTCCCTGCACTCGGTGGGCTCGACGCTGTGGGTCGTTCGGTTCGCGTGCGGGCCGTCCCGGCCCGCACCGGGCCCCACCCCTTCGGCGGCGGCTCCCGCCTGCTCGGCGGCGGCGCCCATTTGGTCGGCGGCGGCGCCCGCCTGCATGGCGCCGGCGCCCACTTGGCCGGCGGCGGCCCCCGCCTGCACGGGGGTGGGCGCTGCCTGCTCGCTTCCTGGCCGCGCCGCCTTGTCGCCGGGCTCCACCGACTGCGCCCGGTGCCCTGCTCCTTCGGCGGTGGGCGTCGCCTGTCGGGTGCCCGGTGTTGCCTGCCGTGTGCTGGGCCCGGCGGTCTCGGCCCGGTGCCCTGCTCTTTCGGCGGTGGGCGTCGCCTGTCGGGTGCCCGGTGTTGCCTGCCGTGTGCTGGGCCCGGCGGTCTCGGCCCGATGCCCTGCTCTTTCGGCGGTGGGCTCTGCCTGCTGGGCGCGGGACGTGGCCCTGTCGGGCCCGGGCCCTGTCGTCGCGGCGGTGGGCCCTGCCTGTCGGGGGCTGGGCCTCGCCGCCCCGGCGCCGGACCCGGCCCGCTCGGCGCTGGACCCGGTCCGTTCGGCGCTGGACCTGGCCCGCTCGGCGGCGGGCTTCATCAGCTCGGCGGCCGGCTTCGTCCGTTCGGCGGCGGGCTGAGTCCGTACGGCGGCGGGCGCGACTCCGAGGAGGTCGCGGTACACGTCCGTCACCGCTTCGGCCGCGTGCCGCACGTCGTGCGTGGACAGGACGTGCCGGCGCCCCCGCTCCCCGAGCGACTCGCGCAGCGGCGGGTCGAGCAGCAGCCCGGCGACCGCCCCGGCGAGCGCCGCCGGGTCCTCGGGGGGCACCAGGCAGCCGGACACGAGTTCCGGCGGCAGGCTCTCCCGGGCGCCGTCCACGTCCGTCATGACCACCGGCCGCCCGCACGCCATCGCCTCCAGCGGGGCGAGCGCCATGCCCTCCCAACGTGAGGGCAGCACGACCAGGTCGGCGGCCTGGTACCAGGGGACGGTGTCGGCGACGGCCCCGGCGAACAGCACGCAGGCGGGGGCGCGGGAGGCGAGCGACGCCCGGTCGGGACCGTCCCCGACGAGCGCCAGACGGGCGTCCGGCACCCGCTTCCGCACGGCGTGCCACGCGTCGAGCAGGACGTCCTGGCCCTTCTGCCGGCACAGCCGCCCGACACACACGACGAGCGGGGCCGCCGGATCGACGCCCGGCAGGAGCCCGGCGCGCACGGTGCCCACGGCGGCCGGACGCCACCGCCGCGGGTCGATCCCGTTCGGCACCACGCTCCACCGGGCGGCGACCCCGGCGCGTACCCCGGTCGCACGCTCCGCGTCGCTCACGCACACCACCCGGGAGGCCCAACGCGCCCCCCAGCGCTCCCACTTCAGCGCGAGCGCCGCGGTGATCCCGCCGACCGCCTCGAACGACCAGGCGTGCGGCTGGAACACCGTCGGGATCCGCCCGCGCACCGCGAGCCGTCCGGCCAGTCCCGCCTTCGCGCTGTGCGCGTGCAGCAGATGCGGCCGCACGTCCTCGATCAGGCGGGACAGCCGCCGTACCTCGCGGCCGAGGGACGGCCCCGGCGAGCGGGTCGCCTGCCAGCGCCGTACGTCGGCGCCCAGCGAGGCCAGCCCGGCGGCGAGCGGACTGTCGGGACAGGCGACGGTGACGTGCAGGCCGGCCGCGAGCTGGGCCCGCGCCAGGTCCGTCACTACCCGGGCGACCCCGCCGTCCACCGGCTGGGTGACGTGCAGGACCCGGGTCCGCGGGGCGGTTGCTGACAGGTGCATTGCGCGAATACCTCGCTCACGGGTGGCGCCGGGGGCTGCGGGCGGGAACGCGCCTCACCGCGGTGCGTCGACGGCGGCGAAGAGCACGCCCGCCCACACCACGTCCCGCGGGGAGCGAAGCCGGAAGGCGAGCCCGTCACCGCCGGGCCGCAGAGCCTTCCCGAGATCGAACACGTCGGAGTCGTAGCCGAGGGTGTTGGCGTACGACGGCACGCGCGTCGACCGGACCGCGGCCGGCTCGGAGATCGTCGAGTTCAGCACGTCCTCGCGCGGGTTGGCGGCGTCCGTCAGCGGCGTGGCCGGCGAGCGGCCGGCCGTCACGGTCAGGGTGTCGCCGGTGATGCCGCGGTCGCCGTCGTAGGCGACGAGTCCGGCCCGGCCGGAGGCGTTCTTCGCGAACTTCATGTCGCGCAGCCGGATCTCCCGGCCGGCCTTCGGGTCCAGCGGCTCGAAGCCGTCCCACAGGGCGAGCCGGCGCAGCGGCTCCGCCGGGTTCTCGTACGCCACCACCAGCGTCCAGCCGCCCCACGCCCCGGCCGACGACTTCCCCATGGCCGTGTTGACCTGGGCCACGGTCCACAGGCCCGAGCCGCTGTCCCGGACCAGCCGGGTGACGTCCGCCGAGGCCTGGAAGGCGTCCGCGCCCCGGGCCACCCGGTGGCCGACGACCGAGTCGGCGAGCACCTCCTTGTACTCGCCGCCGGGCTCGGCGATCAGCACCCGTCCGTTGTCCTCGGGCGGCTTCTGCTCGCCCACCCGGAGGTTGCCGCCCCAGTACAGGCGCGCGTACGACACCCGGGCGCCCTGCGGCAGGCGGACCTCGGCGCTGGAGGAGTTGTAGGTGTTCGGGTCGCTGTCGATGTCGACGTAGAACATGTCGAAGTCGCCGTTGACCGCGGTGGCGCCCTCGCGGACCGCCGGACAGTCGGGCTCGGCGGCCGGGGGAGTCACGGCGCGGCAGCTGATGGTCGCGTTGGCCGCGCGGACGATGCCGCCGTGCTGCACCGCGCGGTACCGCTCGGTGAACGCCAGCCGTTCGGCCTCGGGGGCGGGGGGTGCGGTCGGCGCGGCGGCGCAGACGGGAGCGCACAGCGCTCCGAGGGCGAGAACGCCCACCGTCGCACGGCGCAGCAGCGGACCCGGGGAATTGCGCATGACCGGCATGGCCCTTTCGGGATTCGTGGAACTCGGGAAAGTCGAGTGCGAAGTGCGGGCTACAGGGATGCGTGGGGAGGCCGGCGACTCGTGGACGAGGCCAGCGACCCCAGTCATTATGCGTATAAACCCGTTCAAACCCGACAATTATGTCGTAGGGGTTGAGTCCGGCCTTCGGTCAGATCACTCGTTCGGCGGCACAACCCGCCCGGCGGGCCGGGCGTTGACATCGTGTCGGGCACGTCCGCCCGGATGTCTGCGTCAATCCCAAGGAGCACCTCTCCATGTCCCGTATCGCGAAGGGCCTGGTCCTCACCTCCGCCGCCGTCGCGGCCGTCGCCGGCACCGCCGGTATCGCCTCCGCCGACTCCGAGGCGCAGGGCGCCGCGCTGCACTCCCCGGGCTTCCTGTCGGGCAACCTGGTGCAGCACCCGCACCACACGCAGCTCAACTTCTGTGGCAACACCGGTCACTTCACCGGTGTGCTGAACCCCGCGTTCGGCAACAAGTGCTTCAACGGCTGACGCCGACGCCTGCTGTCGCGCGCGCCGCACGGCGCGCCACGCCTGGCCGGCCGCCCGCCCGATCAGCATCGGGAGGGCGGCCGGTGTGCGTCGTGCACGGGCGGATGCCGACGCGCCGATACCGGACGGGCCGTCAGGCCACTACCGGACGGGGCGTCAGGCCGTCATCGAGCGGGGCTCAGGCCGTCACCGGACGGGGCGTCAGGCCGTTACCGGACGGGGCGCGACGCCGTTACCGGACGGGCGTCACGCCTTTGACGTGGGCCGCTCGTTCGAGTGGACCGCGGGAAGTCTCCCTGTACGGGGTTTCCGACGTGGCCGGGAGTCGTTAGGCATGGCGCCACCGTTCCCGCCGGCGCCGTGTGTCGCCGAAGAGAGGATCCCGATGAAGTCCCTGAAAGCCGCCGCCGTCGTCGCCGGTACCCTCGCCCTCGCCGGCGCCACCGCGCCCGCGTACGCCCAGGACGCCGCCGACATGACGCCCACCAGCCTCAACGGTGCGGTGAACACGCTCACCAAGGGCCGCATCGACCCCGTCGACGCGACGCCGCTGCACCACCGGTCGAACGCCCTGAACACCGAGAACAAGGACTCCGTGCTCCACACCGTACGGTCCACCACGAACACGCTGAACGACAAGGGACTCCTCGGTGGTCTCCCCCTGGGGCGCTGACGCGCCGCCCCGCCGGCCCCTCGTCCGCGGGGACGCGGAGCGCGCCGTCGCCGGGCCGTTCGCGACGTGCCCCGCCGGCTCTGGCTCCGGGGCGCGCTCCGGGTCCGGGCCCCGCTCCGGGGCCGGGGCCGGACCGGGCGGCAGGGGAGCGCGGTGACCCCGGCCCCCCGCGAGAACCGCGCCTCCGGTGCGGCCGATCCGGGCACGCTCGTGGTGATGGCCTGGAGCGCCGAGGCTCCGGACGGCGACATGCCCTACCTGCTCGCCTACTCCCTCGGAGACGTCCCGGACGGCCCCGAGGCCGCGACGGCCGCCGTCGAGCGACTGCTGGAGGACAACGGCCTGCCCGCCGACGGTGACGTCGTCGACGGCGCCGCCCGACCGGACCTGCCGGTCGGCCTGTTCGTCGACGGCGACCAGGCCGTCGTCACCATGGTCGGCTTCAGCGCCCGGTGCCTGCCGCCGCCGGAGTGGCTCGCCGCGGTCGCCGAACGCGGCTACGCCTACTTCCTGTTCACCACGCGCCCCTGGCCCCGGGCCCAGCCCGGCAAGGCCGTCGCACCCGAGGCGCTGGCCGCGTTCGCCGGCGCCGAGGAAACCCTGAACGCGGCGGCCCACGTCGTCCTGCCCGCCCGCGACCCGCATGACTGAGGGCGGCCGACGGCGGGTGACCGGCGGCGACCTCCCGGCGACACCGGCAGCGTCGGCCTGCCGGATGTGAAGGTCCCCCGGACGGACTTCGTCCCCCCGCCCTGCAGCCGACGCCGGCCGCCGAACCGGGCCTGCGCCGGGGCCGGTAGCCGCACCGGGTCACTCCCGCGGCCGTTCGACGGTGACCGCGCGGGGCCATCGACGGTTACCGCTGTGGACACGTGAAACGGACGAGGAGCGAGCCATGGTCGTCGGCGTCGGCGAAGTACCGGCGGGGAACCGCCCCGCAGCGGAGGAGCGGGCGAGAGGCGGGCCCGACGGCGGCACCCGGCGGGAGGTGCTGCGCGGCCTCCTCGCCCCGGCCGCGGTCCTCACGCTGGCCCCCGCCGTCGCCGCCTCCCGGCCCCCGCACACACGACCGGGCCCCGAAGAGCCCGACGCGACCCTGTTCGACGAGACGTACCGGGGTCGCCGTATCCGCGGCGTCAGAACCCCGCTCGCCGCGGCCGCCGGCGGTGGCCGCGGCGACACCGCCGAGTGGCAGGTGACCGTGGACGGCCGCCCGCTGCACCTGATGCGCCGCGCCGACGGGACCTGGCTGAGCATGGTCGACCACTACCGCTCATACCCCACCCCCCTCGACGCGGCCCGCGGGGCCGTCGACGAACTAGGCCCCGGGGAGCGGCTGCGCGACCTGGCGCCGGGGCCGATCAGCGAGGGTCACCCGCACCCGGGGGACGGTCATGGCGTACGTGCGTAAGGACGTCAGCACGCTCACGCCCGACGAGCGCCGACGGTTCGTGCGGGCCCTGCTGGAGATCAAACGACGGGGAGAGTACGACGAGTTCGTGCGGACGCACCTCGAGTACTACACCGCCGACGGCGAGGACGGCCTGCGCACCGCCCACATGGCCCCCTCCTTCCTGCCCTGGCACCGCATGTTCCTGCTCGAACTGGAGCGGGCCCTGCGCCGGGTGGACCCGTCGGTCACGGTGCCGTACTGGGACTGGACCCGCGACCGCACGAAGCGGTCGGTGCCCTGGACCGCGGACCTCCTCGGCGGCGACGGACGCCGTTCGGACCGCCGGGTGACGACCGGGCCGTTCGCCTACGCCGAGGGCAACTGGACCCTCACGGAGGGCGTGACCGACGGCGCGTTCCTCACCCGGGACCTCGGACGCGCCCGCGACCCGATGGAACTGCCGACCAGCAGTGAGCTGGCACGGGCGCTCGACGACCCGCTCTACGACACCGCCCCCTGGAACTCCACCGTCACCAGTGGGTTCCGCAACAAGCTGGAGGGGTGGGGGACCGGCCGGGGCAGCGCCTCCTGGCGCAACCACAACCGCGTGCACCGGTGGGTGGGCGGGGTCATGCTGGGCGGCGCCTCCGTCAACGATCCCGTCTTCTGGCTGCACCACGCCTTCGTCGACCTGCAGTGGACCCGCTGGCAGCGCCGTCACCCCGGCGCCCGCTACCTGCCGGCCGCGCCGCCCGGGCCCGGCGACGCACAGCACGAGCGGGTCGTCGCCCGCGACCAGAGGATGCCGCCGTGGGACGTCACGCCGGAGGAACTGGAGGACGTCAGCGGGATCTACCGGTACGCGTGAGGCGTGGTGCGGCGCGCCTGCCGTGCGGATGGGGGCGCGCCTGGGAACGGGCGGAGCCCCGGCGCTCGAGGTGCCGGGGCTCCGGGTGCGCGCGGACGGAACCGTGCGCGGGGGGCGGGCGGTGCGTACGTCAGCCGCCGTAGCCGTTGCTGCCGTCCTTGTGCTCCTTGTGGTCCTTGCGCTCCTTGTGGTCCTTGTGCTTCTCGTGGCGGCCGCCGTCGTTGACGCAGACCTGGCCGAAGGCCGGGTTGAGCAGGCCGCCGCCGAGGGTGTTCCCGCAGAAGTTGATCTGGGTGTCGACGGGTGCCTGAATGACGTTCCCGGACAGCACGCCGCCGGAACCGACGGCCGCGCCTTCGGCACCGGCGTCCGCCATGGCGAGGCCGGTCCCGCTGAGGACCACGGCGCCCGTGCCGAGCGCGACAGCGGCTGCCTTCGCGATGCGAGACATCACGTTCTCCTTATGACTCGGTAAGTGCGCCGGCACCTCTCGCCGCCGCACTTCCCGTTCAACGCCGCCGCTGACGGGTGGTCACGCCCTTTCACGCCGCGTCACCCCTTTCGGCCTCGGGGCGGGGCCGGGGGACGGGGAAGAGGGGAGGACAGGGACCGTCGCGGTCAGCCGAGCCGCCGTACCGGCGCCCCGTCCAGGAAGGCCCGGGTGTCCTCCACGGCCTGGCCGTAGTACGTCTCGTAGTTCGCGCGCGAGACACAACCCAGGTGAGGAGTCGCGAGCAGGCGCGGTGCGGTGCGCATCGGGTGGCCGGCGGGCAGGGGCTCGGTGTCGAAGACGTCCACGCCGGCGCCGGCGATGCGGCCCTCGTGCAGGGCGGCCGGCAGCGCGCTGTGGTCGACGATCGCGGCACGCGAGGTGTTGACCGGATGAGCGGTGGGTTTCATGAGAGCCGGCTCGGCGGGACCGAGCAGGCCACGGGTGCCGTCGCCGAGGACGAGGTGCACGGAGACGAAGTCACCGGCAGCCAGCAACTCCTCCAGGGATGCGGCCGGTTCGACTCCGACCTGGTCGGCACGCTCGTGGGTGAGATGCCGGCTCCAGGCGCTGACGCGCATGCCGAAGGCGAGTCTCCGATGCACCTCGGCCGTCCGGACGTCAGTAATAGTCGCGCATCAGCTCGGTGGCCCAGCCGGGCTGGCTGGTGGGGCCCTGGGGGCCGAACTCGGCCATGTACGGCTTGACGTCGAGCACGGGCGAGCCGTCGACGGCGTCCAATCCCTGGACGTGCAGGTCGAGTCCGGTCACGCGCAACAGGCGGCAGCGGGAGACGCCGAGGCGGTTGGGGCGGTTCTTGCCGCGCTGGGCGAAGATGCCGACGGCGGGCCAGTCGGCGTTGCCGCGCGGATGGCGGGCGCCGGTCTCGATCCGGTCCGGCGCCACGCGGTCGAAGTGGTAGACGACCTCGAGGTGGGAGAACGCGTCCAGACCGGCGACCGCGTCCGGGCCGAAGCGGTCGGCGTCCAGCCGGACGACGGACCTCACCTCTCCCCACTCGTCGTCCCGGACCTCTTCCCGCCCCCCGATCACCCACCCGACGGGACGCACGACCAGCTCGGCGGGAGTGCTGCTCACGGGCATACGGCACGCCTTTCGTCGCGGGGAACGCGGGCCGGGACCACCCGGGCCGGGGCCACCCGGGCGGGGACCACCCGGGCCGGGACCACCCGCCCACGGTACCGAGCCGGTGACGGAGGCGTGGCCCGTCCGGCCGAGGCGGACACAGCGATCGTCACGCCCACGGACCGGCGCCCGGCCAAATGCGCCGGGCAGGGACCGGCCGACCGCGCCATGGGCTTCCGGCTGCACAGGATCTTCCCGAGCTTCCCGACCCACGGGGGCTGGGAGTCGATGGCCGTGCACGTCGTGCTGCGGTACGGCTCCAGGGCCGACGCCGAGGCACTGCTCCCGGTGTTCCTCGACGCCCCCGCGCAACGGGACCACCTGGTACCCGTCTTCGCCCGGCACGGCATCGACACGTTCGCCGCCCTGCTGGGGCACCGGACGGACCGGGACTGGCTCGGCCTGCGCATGGCACCGACCCGGAGGAGAGCAGCGAGGCGCTGTGCCGCCTCCTCTTCGCCTGGCCGACGCCGTCCGTCAACGACTCCCTGACCGGTCGGCCCACCGCGTGCTCGATCCCGGCGACCCGCTGATCGCCGGACTGCACCACCTGGAGACGCTCCTCCTGCGCGAGGCACGCCACGAACCGGAACTCCGCACGATCACCTCGAACCGACCCCTCCGCCGCCACCAGGCCCTCCCCGGCAGACCACCCGCCCCCGCCCCCGCTGCCGGGGCTCGGTGACACGCGTCCCCGAAACCGGCACGGCGCTCCGGCCCGCACCGGGATATCAGCCGAAACGAGGACCACTCCCCGTTTCATGTTACGGTCGTGCCCATGTCCAATCGGGGAGGGGTCCCCACTTCGTTCCAAGGAGTCGCCGATGCACACACAGCACCCCACCGTCCGGCTCGCCGACCTCACCGACGACTTCACCGTCGACCCCTACTCAGCCTTCGCCGCGCTGCGCTCCCGCGGGCCTGTCCACCACGTGCGTTTCCCCACCGGGGACGAGTCGTGGCTGGTGCTCGGGTATGAGGAAGTGCGCGGCGCGTTCGCCGACCCGAGGCTGCGCAACGACGTGCGGCACTCCGCCGACTTCGAGGACGACGGGCTGTACGCCGTGGGGCGCAACATGCTCCAGGTCGATCCGCCCGATCACACTCGGCTGCGGACGCTGGTGGCGCGTGAGTTCACCGCCCGCCGCGTCCAGGCGCTGCGGCCGCGCATCCAGGAGGCGGCCGGTGCGCTCCTGGACGCCGTGACCGCCGACGGCCGTGCCGATCTCGTGGCCGCGTACGCCTATCCGCTGCCGCTCACCATCATCTGCGAGCTGCTCGGCGTACCGGACGTGGACCGGGCTGCCTTCCGGGCGTGGTCCACGAAGGTCGTCGCACTCGATGAAGCGGAGCAGTCCGCCCGCGCCGCGCAGGAGATGGCCGTGTACCTCGCGGGGCTGGCGGAGGAGAAACGGCGGCTGCGGGACGCGGCGGAGAGCGATCTGCTGCACGCCCTGGTCCGCACCCACGACGGCGACGGCACCGACCGGCTCACCCCGGAGGAACTGCTCGGCATGGCCTTCCTGCTGCTCGTCGCAGGGCACGAGACCACCGTGAACCTCATCGCCAACTCCGTCCACCTGCTGCTCTCCCACCCCGCGCAGCTCGCCGCCCTGCGCGCCGACCCCGAGTTGCTGCAAGGCGCCGTGGAGGAGACGCTCCGCTTCGAGTCGCCCGTGCCGGCGGGCACCTACCGTTACACCGCTGAACCGGTCACCCTCGGCGGCGCCCGGATACCGGCGGGTGCGCGTGTCGTGCTCTCCATCGCCGCCGCGAACCGCGACCCCGCGCGCTTCCCCGACCCCGAACGTTTCGACATCCGCCGCGATCCGGCCGCGACCCGCGCCCACCTCGCCTTCGGCCACGGCCTGCACCACTGTCTGGGCGCCCCGCTGGCCCGCCTGGAGGCGACCCTGGCCCTGCGCGTCCTGCTG
This sequence comes from Streptomyces sp. H51, assembly GCF_035656535.1. NCBI lineage: Bacteria > Bacillati > Actinomycetota > Actinomycetes > Kitasatosporales > Streptomycetaceae > Streptomyces > Streptomyces sp. H51. The sequence continues at coordinate 62,627 of NZ_JAYMHD010000020.1, read as the reverse complement.
GACCGATTCCCCCGCCTGGCCTTCGACGGCGACGGCACACCGCAGTGGCGCACCAGTCTCATGCGGAGCCTGCGAGAGCTGCCGGTGCGCTGGTGAACACGAGCCCGCTCCCTCGAAAACGGCGGGCGGAACGATCCCCGTCCGCTCGATCGGAGTAGCATCCGTACCGGGGAGCGCTCTCCGTTCTCCCCGGTACGGCGGTGAGGCGGAGAAGGAGAAGGCACGATGGGCGCTCACGCGTCGACGGGGCGTCGCGACGCGTTGCGCAACCGGAAGCTGCTGACGCAGACCGCCCGCGAGGTCTTCGCCGAACAGGGGCTGGACGCTCCGCTCGACGTCATCGCGCGGCGCGCAGGCGTGGGCAACGCCACCCTCTACCGCCACTTCCCGACCCGCGCCGCGCTGGTGGACGAGGTCTTTCGGGACGGTCTCACCGAGACCATGGCCGCCGGCGCGCGAGCACGTGCCGCCGAGGACGCGTGGACAGGTCTGACGCAGTACCTGCACACCGTGTTCTCGGCACTTGCCGCCGACCGTGGCACCAACGACCTCATGACCACGGGCCTGGAAGGCGTGACCTCTCTGGAGGCCGTCCACGCCCATAACCGCGCCACCATCACGGACCTGCTCCGCCGCGGCCAGGCGCAGGGCACCGTCCGCCCGGACCTCACCCCCGAGGACGTCCTCCTCGCCCTCGCGGCGCTGGGCCGGGTCGTACCTGCCCTGAACGCCGTCGCCGCGGACTACTGGACCCGCCCGCTCACCCTGCTCCTCGACAGCTTCCGCGCCCACCCCACCGCGCCCGCCCTGCCCGAACCGCCCCTGACCTCCACCGAGCTCGGCACCGTACTCCTCGAACTCGGCCCGCACCGAAGCCATTGAGAGGGCGCCCCCTCCGGCACGGCCAGCCGCACATCGCTGCCGCACCGCACCGCACCGGCGCTGGGGCCGGGGCCCCTACTTGCTGCGCCTCTCTGCCTTCCTGTTCCGAAGAAGGTATACGGCTCCAGTCATCCAGCTCAGGAAGAGCAGGCCGACAGCGGACTCGAGCATCTGGACCCAGCGGTCGCCGTCGGTGATCAACTCGGCGAGGTAGATGCCTGCGTCAAGGCTCCCCATCGCGAAGAACAACACCGAGCTCCTACCAAGCGACCTTCCCGTCTTGCCGACTCCTGCCGCCACCTGGCCACTTTGCATGCCGCTCATGATGACTGAGATCGCGCCGCAGAGCCATAACCCGCCAACTGCCGCGACCACGATGGGCGTCCCGCACGAACAGCCCCCTGACGAAGTGGCTCAACGACGGCATACCGCCCGCCCCGGTGGCGGAGTGGGCCGGTAACGGCGTCGTTGTGCTCCTCGCCACGTACGCACGGTGCGTCGACGGGCAGCTGCCGGATCTCAGGCGACGCCCGGAAGCCGCGGGCGACCTCCCGGAGGCGAAGGTGCCGGACACCGGCTGATCTTCGACCGGTCGAGAACTTCGACACGTATTCGACACGGCCACCCGCGAAAACCCGGTGACAGCCGGACAGTCACGGAGTCTGCCCTTGATCATCAAGAGGGACTCCGGAGCTGGCTTCGTCGTGGTCAGTGAAACCCGCTCTGACCAGCAAAAAGCCCTCCCTGACGGGAGGGCGGAGACTGGCGCCCCCGGCAGGACTCGAACCTGCGGCCAAGCGCTTAGAAGGCGCCTGCTCTATCCACTGAGCTACGGGGGCCGGGTGTGGTGGCCTCTGTCGTGGTGCCCGGGTCTGGGCCGTTCCGTGACGTTGCCGGGGACAAGGATAGGGCTCCCGCATCCTTGTCCCTGTTGCTTCGCCTCCGTGGCTCAATGTGGAGGTTCGGTGAAGCGGTCCTGATAATCGCAGGCAGGTACGAATCGTGCATCGCTTTTGGCGTCTCGCGCGCCGGGTGTTGTGTACTCGTTATGCCTGGACTGTGCCGGTGTCCCAATCATCCCTTTCGCCTCTTATGTCTCTGTCGGCGCGCAGGCGGCCCATATGCTTTGGATATCCCCTAAAATTGGGCATTCTTCGCATGTGGTGACCTTGGACGTACGGCCTCAGCTGCTCGACGCACTCTCCGCCCTGCGCGACCGTGTCGCCGCCGCACGCTTCCCGCTGCCCGTGGCGGGGGCCCCACGCGCGCGTGCCAACCGCGTCGAACTGCTCGCGCAGCTCGACGACTACCTGGTGCCCCGATTGCGGGACCCCGAAGCGCCGTTGCTCGCCGTCGTGGGGGGATCCACCGGCGCGGGAAAGTCCACCCTCGTCAACTCCCTTGTGGGCCGCAGGGTCAGCGAGGCGGGCGTGCTGCGGCCGACGACGCGGACACCGGTGCTGGTGTGCCACCCGGAGGACCATCACTGGTTCAGCGGGATGAGAGTGCTGCCCGGCCTCACGCGCGTGTGGGTGCCGCAGCAGGAGGCGACGGACGACCTGCTGCTACCCGGCGAGAACCCCGGGCGCGTGCTGCGCATCGAGACCGTCGACACGTTGCCCCCCGGCCTTGCCCTGCTCGACGCGCCCGACGTCGATTCCCTGGTCGCCGACAACCGCGTTCTGGCCGCCGAACTCATCTGCGCCGCCGACGTCTGGGTCATGGTGACCACCGCCGCCCGTTACGCCGACGCCGTCCCCTGGCATCTGCTGCGCGCCGCCAAGGAGTACGACGTCACCCTGGTGACGGTGCTCGACCGCGTGCCCCACCAGGTCGTGTCCGAGGTGTCCCGGCAGTACGCGGCGCTGCTCACCAAGGCCGGACTCGGCGACGTCCCGCGGTTCACCGTGCCGGAGCTGCCGGAGTCGGCCTGGGGCGGCGGGCTGCTGCCGGCCAGCGCCGTGGCGTCGCTGCGCGACTGGCTCGTCCGCCACGCGCAGGACCCGGTCGCCCGGCAGCACGCCATGGCCCGTACCGCCTACGGGGTGCTCGGCTCGCTCAAGGCCCGGATGCCCGAGCTGGCCTGCGCCGCGGCCGCGCAGTACGCGGCCGCGGTGCGGCTCACCACCGCCGTCGACCTCGCGTACGACAGTGAGCAGGCGCGCGTGCGGGAGCGTCTGCAGGCCGGGGCCGTGCTCGCCGGGGACGCCCTGAAGCGCTGGCGCGCCTTCCCGCTCGACTGCACCGCCGGGGAACTGCTCGACGCGCTGGTGGAGAGCCTGGCCGCGCTCCTGCTGTGCCACGTCACAGCCGCCGACGAGCGCATCGACGACGCCTGGCGACGTGAACCCGCGGGCGCCGCCCCGGAACTGGCCGACCAGGACCCGTCCCCGGGTGGCGCCGAGCACCGGATCGCGCTGGCGGTACGGCGCTGGCGGCGGGAGCTGGAGGAGTACGCCGAGGAGGAGGTCCGCGACCTCGACCGCGCCGTCGCGCCGGACCCCGAGGCGGTCACCGCGCTGGTCGCCACCGCACTGCTGGGCGGCCGCCGGGCGCGCCCGGCGGGCGAGAAGCTCGCCGAGCGGATCGGCCCGCACGGTGCGCTGCGGCTGCGCGACCGGGGCGGGCGGCTGCTCACCGGCCACCTGGAACGGGTGCTGCACGCCGAGCGCGAGCGCCGTCTCGCCCCGCTCGAAACCCTCGACGTCCGGGCCGAACCCCAGGCCGAACTCATCGCCGCGCTGTCCGTACTGCTGAAGGAGAGGTGACCGGTGACCGCCATGACCGACCAGGACCGCACCGAGCACGCCGACCGTGACGACGACGTGGACGCCGAGGACGTGGACGCCGAGGACGTGGACGCCGAGGACGTGGACGTGGACGGGGACGTCACGGATGTGGACACCGAGGGCGTGGATGTCGAAGACGCGGACACCGAAGACACGGACACCGAAGGTGGGGAGGTCAGAGCCGTGGAGGTCGAAGGCGGGGAGGCGGAGGAGGCGGACGTCCAGGGCGGCTCCGGGAGGACCGGAGGCGGTCAGCGCGCCGGCGAGTCCCACGCGCGTGTGGCGGGCACGTACGAAGCCGGATCTTCCGGGAGAGCGGACGGTGCGGACGGAACGGACGGCGTGAACGGAACGGACGGCGTGAACGGGTGGGACGACGGGCTGGTGGCGCGGAGGGCTACCGCCGCCGACACCACCCGGGAGGCCGCCGACACCACCCGGGAAGCGGCCGCCGCGGTCGAGTACCGCGGATCCGGTCCACAGGTGTCGGGGCCACTGGTCTACCCCGGAGCCCTGCGCGCCCGCCTCGAGGCGCTGCGCGAGCTGGTGGGCGTGTCGCGCACCCGGCTCGACAGCCGGACCCTCGCGCAGGCCGGCCGGGTCCTGAACGAGTCGGCGGCACGGGGCAGCCTCTCCGGGCAGCACACCGTCGTCGCCATCGCGGGCGCGACGGGCAGCGGCAAGTCGCAGCTGTTCAACGCGCTCGCCGGGGTCGTCATCTCGGAGACGGGCGTGCGCCGGCCCACCACGGCGGCGCCCATCGTGTGCAGTTGGAGCGAGGGCGCCCTGGGCCTCATCGAGCGGCTCGGCATCCCGCCCCGGCTGCGCCGCCGCCCCCTCTACAACGGCGAGGCGGACGCCCAGCTGGACGGACTCGTCCTCGTCGACCTGCCCGACCACGACTCAGCGGCCGTCCAGCACCGCCAGCAGGTGGACCGCGTGCTCGCCCTCGTTGACGCGGTCATCTGGGTCGTCGACCCGGAGAAGTACGCCGACGCCATGCTCCACGAACGGTATCTGCGGCCCATGGCCGGCTACGCCGAGGTGATGTTCGTCGTTCTCAACCAGACCGACCGGCTGCCCGGTGAGGCCGCCGAGCAGGTCCTCGACGACCTGCGGCGGCTGCTCGACGAGGACGGCATCGCGCTCGGCGAGCACGGCGAACCGGGCGCCACCGTGCTCGGGCTGTCCGCGCTCACCGGGGACGGCGTCGGTGAACTGCGCGACGCGGTCGGCCGGTTCGTGGCCGAGCGCCGCGCGCCGGCGCGCCGGGTCGCCGCCGACGTCGATGTAGCGGCGGCGGGACTGCGGCGCGTGTACGCCACCCGGCGACGTACCGGGCTGAGCGAGGAGGCGCGCGACGACTTCTCCGCCCGGCTCGCGGACGCGGTGGGCGCCACCGCGGCGGGCGAGGCGGCCGAACGCGCGTGGCTGCGCAACGCCAACCGGGCGTGCGGGACGCCCTGGCTGCGGCTGTGGCACTGGTACCACGACCGGCGAGAGCCCGCCACGGGCCGGCTGCTCCCGCGGACGCAGGCGGACGAGGAGGCCACGGCCCGCCAGCGCGTCGAGCAGGCGGTGCGGACCCTGGCCGACCGGGCCTCGGACGGGCTGCCCGCACCGTGGGCGCAGGCGGTGCGCGAGGCCGCCGTACGCGGCTCCCAGGGGCTGCCCGAGGCGCTCGACAAACTGGCCGCGCGCGCCGCGCTGCCGGGGCGGCCGCCGCGGCCCGGCTGGTGGCCGGCGGCGGTGCTGGCGCAGGCGTCGATGACGATCCTCCAGGTGGTGGGCGGGCTGTGGCTGCTGGGCCAGATCCTCGGGATCATGGCGCCCAACCTGGGGGTGCCGGTGCTGCTGATGGTGGCCGGAATCGTCGGCGGCCCGCTCGTGGAGTGGGGCTGCCGGATGGCCGCGCGCGGACCGGCGCGGCGCTACGGCACGGAGGCGGAGAGACGCCTGCGGGAGGCGGCTGCCGCGTGCGGACGGGCCCGGGTGCTGGATCCGGTGGCGGCGGAGCTGCTTCGGTACCGGGAAGTGCGGGGGCAGTACCTGCGGGTGACGGGGGTGACGGCCGCGTCCCTGTGAACCGGCTCGTGGTTGCCGGTTGCCGGTTGCCGCTCCCCGCTTCCGGCTTCCGGCTTCCCCGTTCTGGGTTCTGGGTTCTGGGTTCCGGGTGGGGCTCACTCGTCCGGGTGGTGGAGTTGTCCACAGGCGGAGGGTGGTCCACAGGGCCCGGCGGGCTCGGCCCGATGGAGGCAGTCTGGCGGTGCGGCGGTCGCGAAGGGCGGCCGCCGCGGCAGACGCAGCCGTACGGGACGGGCCCGGCGGCGTATCCGGGAGGGGTCGGCGATGAACGAGACGATCATCTGCGCTGTGGGGAACGTGGCCACGCAACCGGTGTACCGGGAGCTCGCGTCGGGAGCGTCCGCGCGGTTCCGGCTCGCGGTGACCTCGCGCTACTGGGACCGCGAGAGGAACCTGTGGGCGGACGGGCACACCAACTTCTTCACGGTGTGGGCCAATCGGCAGCTCGCCGCGAACGTGGCGGCGTCGCTCAACGTGGGCGATCCCGTCGTCGTGCAGGGCAGGCTGAAGGTCCGTACGGACGTGCACGAGGGGCAGAACCGGACGTCGGCGGACCTCGACGCGACGGCGGTCGGTCACGATCTCGCCCGCGGCACCTCGGCCTTCCGCCGGGCGGCCAGGCCCGAGCCGGGGGCGGCCGCCGTGCACCGCCAGCCGGAGCCCGACTGGGAGAGTCCGCATCCGGGCCCCGCGGCCTCGGCCCTCGCGGCCCCGGGTTCCGCTCACCCGGGTTCCCGACAGGGCGCGCAGGCGGTCGCGGTGACGTGATGTCAGGTCGTGTCCCGGACTGACCCGAGTGCGGCATATTGGCCCATGTGTTCCCGGCGGCACGGTGGATTTGTCGATAAGCCCTGCTCATGGGCCTTCTCGGCGATAACGATTCCGAGTCGGATCGCTTGTCTGACGATATGACTGGGAGTCGTGGTGTGCCGCGTCCTTAGGATGCCGGGCATAGCTCTCGGGGCTTCTGATTCTGCTGCTGGGACCACACCCCCCACGTCAACGGTCCTGCTCGAAGGGGAATTTGGTGTTTGCTTCGTTCTCTGTGCCGTCCCTGCGCGGGCGTCGAGCGGTCCGCGTCGCCGCCGCGACGCTGGCGTCCGGGCTCCTCACCGCCGGCGTGCTGACGGGGGCCGGTACGGCCGCGGCCGCGGAGACGACACAGGGGCAGGGCGGGGCGACCGCCACCATAGGCGGCCTCAAGACGTACGGCGCCGCGCTGATCCACGGCGACGCCGGTGACCAGCAGGTGTCGGCGGGCCTGTTCGAGATGTCGGTCGACGGCGGCGGCACGCTGCAGACGTACTGCGTCGACATCAACAACCCCACGCAGCGGGACGCGAAGTATCACGAGACGCCCTGGAGCGGCACCTCGCTGGGCTCCAACAAGGACGCGGGCAGGATCCGCTGGATCCTGCAGAACTCCTACCCGCAGGTCAACGACCTCGCGGCGCTCGCCGCCAAGGCCGGCGTCGCGGGCGGCCTGACGGAGCAGGACGCGGCGGCCGGCACCCAGGTGGCGATCTGGCGCTACTCGGACGGGGCCGACGTCGACGCCGTCGACCCGCAGGCCGAGAAGCTCGCGGACTACCTCCAGCGCAGCGCGGTCGACATGGCGGAGCCCGAGGCATCGCTGACTCTCGACCCGCCCGCCGTCTCCGGCCACCCCGGCGGACTGCTCGGTCCGGTCACCGTGCACACCAACGCGGACGCCGTGACACTGGTGCCGCCCGCGGACGCGGCCATCAGCGGTGTGCGGATCGTCGACAAGGACGGCAAGCCGCTCACCTCCGCGGCGGATGGCGGCAAGGTCTTCTTCGACGTCCCCGAGGACGCCGCCGACGGGTCGGCCGAGCTGACCGCGCAGGCGTCGACGACCGTGCCGGTCGGACGGGCCTTCGCGTCCGAGAGCAGGAGCCAGACGCAGATCCTGGCCGGTTCCAGCGAGTCGACGGTCTCGGCGACGGCGAGCGCGACCTGGGCGAAGACCGGTGCGATACCGGCGCTGTCGGCGGAGCGGAACTGCGCCGAGGGAGCCGTGGACATCACCGCCGCGAACCAGGGCGATGAGGCGTTCACCTTCGAGCTGATGGGCCTCGAGCACAGCATCCCCGCGGGGAAGTCGCGCACGGTGACGATCCCGCTGCAGGAGGATCAGGCGTACGACTTCACGATCACCGGGCCGGGCGGTCTGGAGAAGCGGTTCACCGGTGTGCTCGACTGCAAGACGCAGGGCAGCGGGGGCGGCGAGGTGACCCAGACGCTCAGCGAGCCGAGCCCCGCCACGGCGGGTGGCGTCGCCGACGACACCAACCTCGCCGCGACCGGCGGCTCCAGCGCGACACCGCTGATCGCGGGCGTTTCCATCGCCTTCGTGGTCATCGGCGGCGCGGCTCTGGTCGTCGTCCGCAGGAAGCAGACCTCCTGAGCGCGGACGGCGCGCACAGCCCGGGCGGCGCGTGCCGCGCGGGCCGGAGTCCCCGGACGGGACGGATCCTTGGCAACTGAACAGGGGTGAGGGCCTGATCCGGTGAGTGGATCAGGCCCCTGATTACGGCGGATGGCTGTGCCGACCCGTGGGTGCGGCTTCCAGGTGCCGTTCGTCGTGGCAGTGGCAGTGGCAGTGGCAGTGGCAGTGGCAGTGGCGAGGGAGGCGGGCGGCGGGAATCGGTCGCCGGGCCGCCTCCGCCGGTCACATCCCTACTTGTCGCCCGGGGTGATCTCCCACGTGGTGTTGTCGCCGTGCTGCTGTGTCCAGAACAGGCGCCAGCCGCCGCGGAACAGCGTCGGCACCTTGGCGCCGAGGATGCCGCCCGTGCCCGGGTCGCCGTCGGAGACGTGGATGCCGGTGATCTCGTTGTCACCGTCGTTCTGGATGCCGCCGTTCACCGAGGACAGCATGTTGTCCAGGGTCGCCGAGGGGTCGCGGCCCTCGGCCAGGAAGCGCACCGGCTGTGCCCCGCGCGAGTGGTCGGTCGTCGTGGCGAAGACGTAACCGGAGTCCAGGGCGCCCCGCTGGGCGTGCAGGGTGTCGCCCGCGTCCTCGACGAAGGCGACGTGCGTGCGGTCGAGGAAGGCGACGTTGTCGATGCCCGTGTGCGCCTTGTCACCGGTGTAGAAGACGCTGAGCTTGCCGTTGTCCGAGCGCGGGTCGCTCTGGGTGAGCTTGTACAGGGTGCCCCAGCCGCCGTAGCCGTCGTTGGCGGTGCTGGTGGTGTTGGTGTCGCCGGTGGCGTCGAAGTAGAACTCGCGGAAGTCCGTGCCGGGGCGGAACTGGCCGTTCTCCGTGCGCTTGAACGGGGTCGCCTTGGCCGCCTTCGCCAGGGCGTTGGCGTCGAACGCCTTGCCGCTGGTGTCGGTCCTGGTGTCGTGGAGGGTCACCCAGCGGGTGCTCAGGGCCGGACCGTAGTTGGTCAGGTCCTTCTGGTCGTCGGTGAATGCTCCGCCGGTGGGGTGCTCGCCGTCGACGTTCTGGTACGCGATGGGCGAACCGCTGCGGCGGGAGACCACCTGCAGGGCCTGGAGCTTGCCGCCCTTGGTGAGGTCGCGCTTGTCGTAGGGGACCAGCCGGTAGACGAAGCTGTTGGGGACCTTCGTCTTGGTGGCGACTGTGGTTCCGCCGGTGTCCTCGAGCATCCACAGGTTGCCGGCGGAGTCGTTCTGGATGCCCTCGTAGCCGGCCCGTCCGGTGACGAAGGAGATGTCCTGCACCTTCGAGTCGATGTCCGGGGTGGCCTGGAGCACCCCGCCCTCGGCCCCTTCCTCGGAGGTGAACAGCAGGCGCTTGGCCCAGGGGTCCCAGGTGGAACCGTCGATGGCGGGAAGGCTCGTGCCGTCGGTCTGCTCGGTGGCCAGCAGCGTCACCCGGTGTGCCTGGTCGGCGTCGAGGTTGATGCGGGTGATGTACCCGGCCTCGCCGCCCTCGTGGCCCTGGAAGAGGAAGCGCGTGCCGTACGGGTAGGACGCGTCCGCGCCGTGCAGGCCGGACATCTTCAGGTAGGTGTTCTTGTCGGGCTCGGTCTTGCTGGCCTCGATCTTCACACCCGGGGCCTGCTTGACGGCGGGGTCGGGCAGCAGGGTGCCGTCACCGAGGTATCCGTAGTACGGGACCTGCTCGGTGGGGTTCTCCAGCTTCAGGGAGCCCTGCGCGACAGGGTGCTCGGTGAGTCCGGGCGACAGGACGTTCGGAGCGGTCACGCCGCGGGCGTCGGTGACAGCCGGCACCGACGACCAGGCGGCCACGCCGCCACTGGCGTCGGCGGCACCGGGAGACAGTGCGAGGCCGGCACCGATCACACTCGTCGCCAGCACTGTCGCGGCAACGCCGCCACGTCTCTTCTTGGCCATGTGGGATCACCTTTCGGATGAGCGAGGGCACACAGTCAAGACACAGCCGCCGTCGGACGATGGCTGGATCGGTGTCAGTCCGATTGATGGTCCGTGAACATTGTTCGGCCTCGCCCGCCAGGGGAGGTCCAGCCGATGGAAGGGACCCTGACGGGTCAGCCCCTCGGCAGTGATCGGCTCAGGCCCGTCTCCGGCCCGTCTCCGGCCCGTCTCCGGCCCGTCTCCGGCCCGTCTCCGGCCCGTCTCCGGCCCGTCTCCGGCCCGTCTCCGGCCCGTCTCCGGCCCGTCTCCGGCCCGTCTCCGGCCCGTCTCCGGCCCGTCTCCGGCCCGTCTCCGGCCCGTCTCCGGGCCGTGCAGGGCGCCCGAGACCGGCCCACGGGGGCCGGCAGCGACAGTCGAGCCTCCGACGCCAGATGCAAAGGACCAGGTCAGGACACCCGGACCAGACGCGTTTCCCCCCAGGGGTGGCGGTCAGGCAAGATGGGGTGTATCTGCCCACTGCCAGATTTCAAGCTGCCGGACGGTTTCTCTTGGCTGAGTTCATTTACACCATGCGCAAGGCGCGCAAAGCGCACGGCGACAAGGTGATCCTCGACGACGTCACCCTGAACTTCCTGCCGGGTGCCAAGATCGGCGTCGTCGGTCCGAACGGTGCCGGCAAGTCGACCGTGCTGAAGATCATGGCGGGGCTGGAGCAGCCCTCCAACGGCGACGCGTTCCTGTCGCCCGGCTACAGCGTCGGCATCCTGCTCCAGGAGCCCCCGCTGAACGACGAGAAGACCGTCCTGGAGAACGTCCAGGAGGGTGTCGCCGAGATCAAGGGCAAGCTCGACCGGTTCAACGAGATCGCCGAGCTGATGGCGACCGACTACTCGGACGCCCTGCTCGACGAGATGGGCAAGCTCCAGGAGGAGCTCGACCACGCCAATGCCTGGGACCTCGACGCCCAGCTGGAGCAGGCCATGGACGCCCTGGGCTGCCCGCCCGGCGACTGGCCCGTGGTCAACCTCTCCGGTGGCGAGAAGCGCCGGGTGGCGCTCTGCAAGCTGCTGCTGGAGGCCCCCGACCTGCTGCTCCTCGACGAGCCCACCAACCACCTCGACGCCGAGTCGGTGAACTGGCTGGAGCAGCACCTCGCCAAGTACGAGGGCACCGTCGTCGCCGTCACCCACGACCGGTACTTCCTGGACAACGTCGCCGGGTGGATCTGCGAGGTGGACCGCGGCCGCCTGCACGGCTACGAGGGCAACTACTCCAAGTACCTCGAGACCAAGGCCGCCCGCCTCAAGGTCGAGGGCCAGAAGGACGCCAAGCGGCAGAAGCGCCTCAAGGAAGAGCTGGAGTGGGTGCGCTCCAACGCCAAGGGGCGCCAGGCCAAGTCCAAGGCACGTCTGGCCCGCTACGAGGAGATGGCGGCCGAGGCCGAGAAGATGCGGAAGCTGGACTTCGAGGAGATCCAGATCCCGCCGGGGCCGCGGCTGGGCAACGTCGTCGTCGAGGTCGAACACCTCAGGAAGGCCTTCGGCGAGAAGGTCCTCATCGACGACCTCTCCTTCACGCTGCCGCGCAACGGCATCGTCGGCATCATCGGGCCGAACGGCGCGGGCAAGACCACGCTGTTCAAGATGATCCAGGGGCTGGAGAAGCCCGACTCCGGTTCGATCAAGGTCGGCGACACCGTCAAGATCTCGTACGTCGACCAGAGCCGCGAGAACATCGACCCCAAGAAGACGCTGTGGGCCGTCGTCAGCGACGAGCTGGACTACATCAACGTCGGCCAGGTCGAGATGCCCTCGCGGGCCTACGTCTCCGCCTTCGGCTTCAAGGGACCGGACCAGCAGAAGCCGGCCGGTGTGCTCTCCGGCGGTGAGCGCAACCGCCTGAACCTGGCGCTCACCCTCAAGCAGGGCGGCAACCTGCTGCTCCTCGACGAGCCGACCAACGACCTCGACGTCGAGACGCTCTCCAGCCTGGAGAACGCGCTGCTGGAGTTCCCGGGCTGCGCCGTGGTCGTCTCCCACGACCGGTGGTTCCTGGACCGCGTCGCCACCCACATCCTCGCCTACGAGGGCGAGTCCAAGTGGTTCTGGTTCGAGGGCAACTTCGAGTCCTACGAGAAGAACAAGATCGAGCGGCTCGGACCGGACGCCGCGCGTCCGCACCGCGCCACCTACAAGAAGCTGACCCGGGGCTGATCGATCTTGCGGCACATCTACCGCTGCCCGCTGCGCTGGGCGGACATGGACGCGTACGGCCATGTCAACAACGTGGTCTTCCTGCGCTACCTGGAGGAAGCCCGTATCGACTTCCTGTTCCGCCCGGACAAGGAGTTCCAGCAGGGGTCCGTGGTGGCGCGCCATGAGATCGACTACAAGCGGCAGCTCGTCCACCGGCACTCGCCCGTGAACATCGAGCTGTGGGTCACGGAGATCCGGGCGGCGTCCTTCACCATCGCCTACGAGGTGAAGGACGACGACGTCCTCTACGTCCGCGCGTCGACGGTGATAGTGCCGTTCGACTTCGAGGCGCAGCGGCCCCGCCGGATCACCCCGGAGGAGCGGGAGTTCCTGGCGGAGTACCGGGACGACGAGGAGGAGGCCGTCGCCGCATGACGGTGCTCCACCTCGCGGACGAGGGGGAGGCGGCGGATCTCGCGGCCTTCCTCTCCCGGCTGCTCCACTACGACCGCGGAGCGGCGGTACGCATCCAGGCGGCGGGCACCGCGCTCGCCGTCTTCGGACGGCCGCCGTCCTTCGAGGTGCTGGCGATCCGCGCGGTTCGGCTCGCCGAGCCGTACGAGGACGGGCCGGCCGTCGCGCTGGACGTCACCGTCTCGGCCGGTGAACTGCTCGAGTCCGTCGACGAGCCGGCCGCCACGGCCGCCGTGCCGGCCGCGGTCACCGGTCCGCCGTGGGCGGGCGTGCTGCCGCCGCGCGGAGGGTGGCGGCCCGAGCCCGGGCTTCCGGCGCCGGAGGCACTGCGCGCGGCGGTCGGGGCGGCGGTCGCCGAGTTCCGCTCCCGCACCCAGGAACTGGCGCCGCAGCAGCGGACGCGCACCGAAGTGGACCGCATCGGGCGGGAGATCTGGTCCCGCACGATCGGCGACACGGAGCTGCCGGTGCGGGTCGCGCACGCGGCCCAGTCGCTCGGCTTCCTGCGCCCCGAGGCGGACGACCCGGTGCTGTTCGCGTCGGGCGCCTGGCTGAGGCTGCGCACGCCGTACGGGTCGGTCGCCGTGCGGCGGGTGGGACGTGAGGCGCTGGGCGTGAGCGTCGGCGTCGGCGTCCGCTGACTCGGGCGGAACCGTCAGCCCTGCTCCCCACTGTCGTCCGGCCGGACGGCGATGTGGTCGCTCTCCAGTTCCAGGGCCACCCGGTCCCGCATGCCGAGGGCCTCGGTGTACTCGGCCGGGAGCTGGAGGCGGCCGGCCCGGTCGAGCATGGCGTACTCGCGGGCGACCACCGTCTCGTGACCGGTCTCCGCGTCGACCTCGCTGCGGCGCAGCACCTCAGTGGAGGTGCGGCCGTCCCGGATGGCGACCGTGCGGCGCACCTCCGTGGCGACCGCCTGGTCGTGGGTGACGATGACGACGGTGGTGCCGAGACGCTCGTTCGCGGTGCGGAAGGCGGCGAATACCTGTTCCGCGGTGTGCGAGTCGAGTTCGCCGGTGGGCTCATCGGCGAGCAGGACCGCGGGGTCGTTGGCGAGGGCGACGGCGATGGCCACCCGCTGCTGCTGGCCGCCGGACATCTGGTGCGGGCGGCGGTCGCGGCAGTCGGCCACCTGTAGCAACTCCAGTAGCTCCAGGGCGCGTTCGGCGTGGGCGCGGCGGGCCCCGCGGGTGCGGGCGCCGGACAGTTGCAGCGGGAGGGCGACGTTCTGGGCGGCGGTGAGGTAGGGCAGGAGGTTGCGGGAGGTCTGCTGCCAGACGAAGCCGACGGTGCCGCGGCGGTAGGCCAGGCGGTCCCGGGCGGTCATGGTGAGCAGGTCGTGCCCGGCGACGCGGGCGGCGCCGGCGGTGGGGGTGTCCAGGCCGGCGAGGATGTTCATGAGGGTGGACTTGCCGCTGCCGGACGCGCCCACCAGCGCCATCAACTCGCCCTCCCGGACCAGCAGGTCGAGACCCTGGAGCGCCTGCACCTCCACTCCGTCCGCGCTGAAGACGCGGACCAGGCGGTCGCAGGTGATCAGCGCGTCGTGGCCGTAGGCCGGCCGGTCGCGGCGGGCGGCGGCGCGGTCGGCCAGGTCGGCGAGGGTGGGGTTCGTCGTCATCGGGCTGCCTCCTCGACCGGCGCTCCGACGGGGGCCGGGTGGGTCGTCGGGCGGGTCTCGCCCGTGCTCCGGGCGGGTGCTTCGACGGTGGGTGGTCCGTCTGTGGTGGGGGCGGGTGCTTCGACGGGGGCCGGGTGGGTCATCGGGTGTCTCCCGCGCGCAGTTCGGTGATCGATCCCCGGCGCCCCGTCCACCAGGCCTGCACCACCGCGGCGGCCACCGTCACCGCCAGGACCGCCAGCGCGGGCACCGCCAGCGACATCGCGTCGGTGCGCAACTCGGTTCGGCCCGTGGCGGTTTCGGCGGAGGCGAGGGCGATCGTCGTCAGGTCGACGCCCGGCGACAGCAGCCGGATCGCCGCCCAGCCGGTCAACGCGCCGCCCACGGCGGCCGGCAGCGCCTGCGGCAGCGACTCCAGGACCAGCAGGCGGCGGCCCTGCGCACGGGTCAGGCCCATCGTGCGCAGGCGGGCCAGCAGGGCGGCCCGTTCGGGGGCGGCGCGCAGCAGGGACAGCAGCAGGGCCAGGACGGCGTAGCCCGCGCCGGCGGCCACGGCGGCGGTGTAGACGCGCTCGGCGCCGGACTGCAGCGGCGAGTCGACGTATCCGGCACGCTCCTCCGCCCGCACCTGTACGGCCCCGGCGTCGCCCGCCGCCCGGCGCAGCGCGCCCGCGTCGATCCGGCCGCCGGTCAGCAGCAGCACGTCGGGACGCGCGGCCTCCCGGCTCAGCCCGGCGCGGTCGACGACCAGGAAGTCCGCGCCGGTCACCGCGGGTGTGCGGGCCCGGACCAGGGCGATCCGGACGGTGACCGTGCTGCCGTCCTCCAGCCGCACCGGGAACGGCCGGGTGCCGTACGTGCGGGCCACCTGCGGGGAGGCCAGCGCCGGAAGCGCCCCGCCGCCCGCCGGACGCCTCAGCCGGCCGGCGTCGAACGCCCCGAGCCGGGTCCGGTCCGCCAGCCCGGCGTAGGCGCTCGGGTCCACGCCCGCCAGCGGCACCGACTGCCTGCCGTCCGCCGGCTTGGCCTGGTACGCGAGACTCACCTGGGCCAGCCCCCGCACGCCGGGCGACCGGCGCACCCGCTCGGGCAGCCCCGACGGCAGCGGGGCGGTCGCCTCGACGCGAGCGTCGGCGCCGACGGCGAGCAGCGCCGCGTGATCGCGGGCCTCGCGCACGCCCGCCAGGACGGAACCGCCGAACGCCGCCGTGGTCAGCGCCGCCAGCAGCGCCAGCAGGGGCAGCACCGCGGACGTGGCGGCGCGGCCCGCGCGGGCCAGCGACAGGACACCCAGCAACCCCCGCAGCCGGGCCGCCGGGCGGGCCAGCGCGCGCAGGGGCAGCGGGTGCAGGCGGGCCAGCAGCAGGGCCGCGGCCACGCCGATCAGCACCGGGGCCGGCGCGCCGAGCTGATCAGCGGCCGCGCCTCGCCTGCGCAGGGTCTCGACCGCGCCCAGCGCCACGGCCAGCACGGTGAGCTCCGCGACCGTACGGCGCCGGGACGGACGTACCGCCGTCACGTCCTGCCTGCCGGTGTGGACCCGGACCGTGCGGTGCGCGAGCGCGGCCCGCAGCGGGAACGCGGCGCAGGCGGCCACCGTGACCGTGGCCGCCGCGGCGACGGCGGGCAGCGGACGGCCGCCGGGGAGGGCGAGGAGCGCGATCGCCAGGCCGACCGCCCCCGCGGGCAGTGCGACGACCGCGGTCTCGGCCAGCAGGCGTCCCGTCACGCCCGGCAGGGAGCCGCCGCGGGCGCGCAGCAGGGCGAGTTCGGCGCGGCGGCGGTCGGCGGCGAGAGCGCCGGCCATCAGCAGGACGACGGCGGCGACCGTGCCGGTGCCGAAGGCGGCCACGGCGACGAGCGGCCGGACGCCCGCGCGCAGCCGCGTGAAACGGCCGAGCACCTCGTCGAGGTCGGTCTCGGCGTCCGCGGCCGGGTCGGTCGCCGCGCGCACCGCGCGCAGGTCCGGACCGGACTCCAGGGAGGCGATCGCCGACCGCAGCCCGTCCGCGTCATGGGAGTGGAGGTCACCGGTGGCGGGCGCCAACTGCCAGTAGCGCCAGGGGTTTCCGGCCGTCCCCAGCATCGCCGGGGCCGCTTCGGGGGCCAGCAGCAGGGCGCCCAGCCAGTACTTGTCGGCGTCCGCGCCCCCGCCCGGCACCCGGACCAGGCTGGGGCCGCGCAGCAGCGGCTGGGTCGCCCAGTAGCCGCCGTCCGGGTCGCGCGGGGCGACGACGCCGGTGACGCGGACGGCCAGCGGGGCGCGTTCCACAGCGGGCAGGTGGATCACCGCACCGGGCTCGATGCGCAGCTTCTCCGCGGTCTCGGCGGTGACGGCGGCCTCCACCGCGGGCGTGGCCGCCGTCACCCGCGCGCCGGCCCGGGGCAGACGGCCGGAACGGACCGTGGCGTGCCCGGCCAGACCGTGCTGCGCGGCGAGCACGAACTGGGCGGGCAGCCCGGTCGGCCGGGGCAGCCACGGGTCCGGCGCCGGCAGCGGGCGGGCGGTGCGCACCCCGTACGTCGACTGCCCGGGGTCCGCTGTGAGCGGCCGCCCGACCGCGGTGCGGACGCGCGCGTACTGCCGGCCGAGCGGGCCGGGACGCAGCGCCTCCTCCCGCCGTTCCCGGGGCAGGCGCACGTCCGGCTGCGGGGCGGACAGGCGCAGGGCGGTGCTGTCGGGGCGCGCCTGCGCGACGGCCCGGCGCAGCCCGGCGTCCTCGTACCGGTCGACCGCCGACGGGAAGGCGGCCGCGAGACACGCGGTCAGCGCCACCAGCAGCGCCAGCGCCCACGCGGCGGCGGGCGCGGCGCGCAGCCGGGTACGGATCCACGGGGCCGGGGCCGGGGACGTGGGCGCGGACGGGACGTCGGACCGGGCCGGGGCCGGGGGAGCGCCGCCCGCCTCCGTGCCACCGGCGTCCGCGCCGTCCGCGTCCCTGTGGGGGCTCATGTCACTCGCCTCCCTGCTCGCGCAGTGACCTCGCCGGGTCCGTCCGGCGCACTGCCAGCAGGGCGGTGACCAGGAGCGGGGTCACCGCCACGGCCGCGAGCACCAGGGCCAGCCGGGGGAGCGGCAGTTCCACGAGCACCTCCGGCACCGGGCGCGTCGCCTGCGCGGTCAGCACGGTCAGCGGGATCACCGCCCGGGCCAGTACGGTCCCCAGCGCCGCGCCCACCACCAGCGCCAGCGCCGCCAGCACGCCCTGCTCCACGGCGATCATGCGGGCGAGCCGCCGGCGCGGGGCGCCCAGGGCGCGCAGTACGGCGAGTTCCGCGCCCCGCTCCCGCAGCGAACCCGCCGCGCTCACCGCGAACCCGACCGCGGCCAGCGCCGCCGCCACCGCGGCCGTCGCCGCGAACGCCGCCTCGGGGCCGGCCCCGAACGGGTCGTCGCGCAGGTGTGCCGCCGTCTCGTCCCGCACCACGACCTGACCGGCCTCCAGATCGGGCAGCGCCCGCAGCCGCGCGGCGACCCGCGCCGACGCGCCCGGGTCGGTGCGCAGCCACCACTCCGTCGGGGTGACGCTCGTCCCGTACCGCTCGGCCAGCACCCGGTTCACGGACCGCAGGTCGACCAGCAGGGCCCCGCCGCCCGCGTCGCCGGTCGTCGGCAGCGCGCGCACCGACCGCACGATCCGCACCGGCACGTTCTCGCCGCCGAGCGTCACATCCAGCCGCCCGCCGACCCGCGCGCCCGCCGAGGCGAGGAAACGGTCGGTCGCGACGGCCCCGACCTCCGCGGCCCGCGCGGGCTGCGCGACCCGCATCCGTACCGTCACCGAGGCGATGACCCAGGTCTCGTCGACCGGGATGTGTCCCGTGTCGTACTCGACGGCCGGCGGCCCCGACGAACTGACCTCCGGCCGCGTCGGGTTGGTGTCGGCCTCCGGCGACGCGAGCTGCCCGTCGCCGCCCGAGTCGGCCGTCCAGGCGGCCGGCAGCGGCAGCCGCCGTACGGTCCCGTCGGTGCTCGTGGCCGTCAGGCGGCCCAGGACCAGGCGGTGCCGTTCGGAGTGACCGACCGGCTGGGACATCACCAGTTGCACGCCGGTGAGCGTCAGCGGGCCCGGCGGGAGGGCGACCCCGAGGGTGTGGGCGCGGCCGTCGGCGGGGAGTTCGCCGGCCGGGACCTGGTACGGGGTGCCGTACCGGTCCTCGAGGGTGAACGTCGCGTCCGTGGTGGTGCCCTGCTGCCGCGAGGTGCGCAGGGTCGCCGTCAGCCGCAGCCGGGCGGTGCGCGCGGGCACCCGGGCACCGGCCGTCGTCACCTTCGGGCCGAGTCCGGCGAGCAGCGCCCGCACCGGCCGGGGCGCCAGGTCCCGGCGCATCAGCACCGCGTCCGCCGCGTGCGCGGTGTCCAGGGCCAGCAGGGCCGCCGTGCGGTCGCCGGACAGCGGCAGCTCGGTTCGGACGGCGGGCGCGGCCTCGCGGACGTGCGGGATCGCCGCGTACGTGTCCGTGCGGCCCAGGCCGTCCTCACCGGCGGCGACGACCCGTACGGGGGCGCCGGCGCCGAAGTCCGCCTGGTCGTCCTGCGAGCGGTCCCAGGAGGCGCCCTGCGCGACGGCCAGCATGCCGAGCGCGACGGCGAGCACCAGCAGCAGCACCGGGCCCGCGCCGCGCGTCGGACGGCGGCTGAGCTGCCAGCCCGCCAGCGCCGCCGTCAGCCCCCGCCCGCCGGCCGCCCGGTGCTCGGCGAGCCGCGCCACCAGGGGCAGCAGCCGCAGCGTCAGCACCGTCCCGGCGAGCAGCGCCAGCGCGGGCGCCGCCACCAGCAGCGGGTCGATGCCCAGGGTGCCCCGGCTGCCCTCGGCCACCGCGCCCGAGTCCTGCCGGGCGAGCTGCCAGTACGCGACCCCGGCCACCGCCAGCAGTCCCAGGTCCGCGCCCGCCCGCAACGACCCGGGCAGCGACCGGGCCCGGCCCGCCCGGAACCCCTCGACGGTGAGCGCCGGCAGCGTCACCGCCAGCGCGCACCCCAGGGCCACGCCCGCCGCGACCAGCCACACCCCGGGCCGTCCGCCGGGCGGCACGTCCAGGCGCAGCCCGATCCGGGCCAGCGCCCCCTGCCCGGCCAGCAGCCGGGTGAGCGGTCCCGACAGCGGCGGCGCGCACACCACCGCGGGCACCGCCAGGAACAGCGCCTCCACGGCGGCGATCCCCGCGATCCGGGCCCGGGAGCCGCCGCGCGCCCTCAACAGCCGCGTCTCGCCGGTCCGTTCCGCGCTCAGCAGCCGGGCCACCAGCAGCAGCGCGCAGGCGGCGAGCAGGGCGAGCTGCAGCGCGACGATCAGCAGGGTGGAGCGGGAGACCAGCAGTGAACGTTCGACACGGTCCAGGACGTCCGGGAGGGAGGTGCCGGCGGCGGTCGTGCCGCTGAGCGCGGGCTGCCCGCGCAGGGCCCTGCTCTCCGACCGGGCCGCCCGGCGCAGCGCGTCGATCCGCCCGGTCGTCACGGAGGAGAAGTCGGCCGACGCCAGCCAGGCCGATGGCCCGGCGCTCACCTTCCCCGCGGTCCCCGCGGTCCCCGCCTTCTCCGCGGTCAGGGCGCCGGGGGTGGTGAGCAGGGGGCCGTACGTCGTGAAGCCGACCGTCCGTACGCCCCGGCCGCCGAGGTCGTCCAGCCGCCAGTAGGGGGCGTCGGCCGCCGCGGGACGGTAGATGCCGGTGAGCGTGACGCGCACCTTCGGGCCGCCGAGCCGGTCGGCGAGGGTGAGGCGGGCGCCCGGCCGCAGGCCGAGGGCGCGGGCGGCGGCCTGCGGCAGGGCGGCCTCGACGCCGTCCCCCGGGCGGTCGCGGGGGGCACGGCCCGCGACGACCCGCACCTGCGTGGGGTCCAGGGCCGCGAAGTACGTCAGGTCCGGGTCGCCGGACCGTTCGGCGGGCGGCCGCAGCGAACGGGGCAGCGCGTACGGCCCGGAACGCGGCAGCGTCCGCACGGTCACCGGCAGCCCGTCGAACGCGCGCCGCGCGCCCGCCCGGACCGCGTCCTCGGCGGCGGCGCGACGGCCGGTCGGCACGTCGGCCTTGACGATCAGCGCCGAGTCGGCGGCGTTCGAGGGGTCGGCCAGCGAGTGCCGCAGGGCCGCGTCGCCGATGGCGCCCGCGTAGGCGGTCAGGGTGGTCAGGACCGCCGTGGTCAGCAGGACGGTGAGCAGGGCGGCGGCGAGCAGCAGGCGGTGCGCGCGGGCGCGCAGCAGCACGAACCGCGCGGTCGCTCCCCATCCGGTCGCCGCTGATCCGGTCACCCGGCCCCCCGTGGTCGTCCAGACCTCCGGGCGATGGTGTCAGAGACGGGGCGTCACGGGTAAGCGCTTGTGAGGCGACCTTGACCGGATCGTGACCGGAATCCGGCGCCGCGCGACCGGAATCCGTACGTCCGACCTGCCGGCCGGTCCCCGGGCGGTGATCGCCTACTGGTCCCCGGCCGGTCCCCGGTCAGTCCGGGGTGTTCACCATCGAGGCCGCCGCGTACGTCAGGTACTTCCACAGCTGCTGCTCGTGCTCCTCGGACAGGCCGAGTTCGTCGAGAGCCGCCCGCATGTGCCGCAGCCAGGCGTCGTGCGCCTCGCGGTCCACGGTGAAGGGGGCGTGCCGCATGCGCAGACGGGGGTGGCCGCGGTTCTCGCTGTACGTCGTCGGACCGCCCCAGTACTGGATCAGGAACAGCGTCAGCCGGTCCTCGGCCGGGCCGAGGTCCTCCTCCGGGTACATCGGCCGCAGGACCGGGTCCTCGGCGACTCCCTCGTAGAAGCGGTGCACCAGACGGCGGAAGGTTTCCTCCCCGCCGACCTGCTCGTAGAAGGTCTGCTCCTGAAGCGTGCCGCGCCGAATCTCATTCACGCCCCCATGGTCGCAGACGGCGCGGGCGGAGACCCAGGCCCTTCGGACCCTCCCGGGCCGGTCCCGTGCCCGTGCCGCGCCCGTCCCGCGCCGGTGTTGTCCTTCCCCGTGCCGGACCGCCCGTAATGTAGAGGTATGGGCGCGCACGCTCTCGACAGGGACCTGGAAGACCTCGCCGCCTCCGCCCGGCAGGCGCTGGTGCGGCGGATCGACGCGACCGGGGCCTGGGACGCCGACCCGGTGTGGCGGGAGGCGTTCGCGGCCGTCCCGCGCCACCTGTTCGTGCCGTACTACTACGTCGGCGTCCGGGGCGGCTACGAACGCCGGTGGGGTGAGACCCCCGACCCGGAAGCACGCGAGAACTGGCTGCTCGGCGCCTACGCCGACGCCCCGCTGGCCACCCGGCTGCGCGACGGCGACCTGGTCTCCTCCAGCAGCCAGCCCTCGCTCATGGCGCGGATGCTCGTGGAACTGCGGGTGCGGGACGGCGACCGGGTCCTGGAGATCGGCACCGGAAGCGGCTACAACGCGGCCCTGCTGGCCCACCGGCTCGGCGACGACGGCCTGGTCACCACCGTCGATCTCGACCCGGAGATCACGGAGTCGGCGCGGCGGCACCTGGCCGCCGCCGGACACCGTCCGGCCGTCGTCACCGGCGACGGCGCCCGCGGCGTCCCCGAGCGCGCCCCCTTCGACCGGATCGTCGCGACCTGCGCCCTGACGTCCGTGCCGCCCGCCTGGCTCGCCCAGTGCCACCCCGGCGCGCGCATCCTGGCCCCGCTCGCCACCGGCCTGATCGCGCTGACCGTCCGCGACGACGGACACGCCGAGGGGCACTTCCTGCCCACGCCCGCCTACTTCGTGCCGTTGCGCGGCGGGACCGGCTCCCGCCCCGAGCCCGTCGACCTCGACGCGGTGCCCGACCATGCACGGGGGGACGAGCTGTTCGGCTTCCTGCTGGCGCTGACCCGCGGCAGCCTCGACGCCCAGGAGGCCTACGTCCTGTGGGAGCGCGAGGGACGCCCGCGACGGGAGCGCTACGGCGTCACGGCCGGCGACGAGCGCGGGTGGGCCTGGCTGGACGACCCGGAGGGGCCGTACGCCTGGCCCCTCCCCGCCTGATCCCCGCCCGGTCGTTGCCCGGTCCCTGCCCGGTCGTCGCCCGACGGCTCAGCCGCGCCGGATGGTGATCGTCGTCCACGCGCCGACGTGCACCCGGTCCCCGTCCTGCAGCGGCACCGGCACGAAGGGCTGGATGGGCTCCTCGGAACCGTTGACCGTGGTGCCGTTGGTGGAGTTCTGGTCGACGACCGCCCAGCCTCCGTCCGGCTGCTGGACCAGCACCGCGTGCTGATGCGAGACGCCCGGGTCCTCCGGCGGCACCGCCAGGTCGATGTCGGGGGTGTCGCCGGTGGAGTGGCGCCTGCGGCCGATGGTGACCTGGTTGCCGCTGAGGGTGCGCTGCTGCTCGGGCGAGTACGCGGGCAGGTTGAGCCCCGCGGCCTCGGGTCCCGAGCGCTGCATCATCGCCATGAAGTACTCGCGGTCCGGCCCGATGGTCGCCGTCCAGGCCGCGGGCTGCTGCGGGTACGCGGGGCCGGGCGGGGCCTGGGTCGCGCCGGGCTGCGGGTAGCCGTAGCCGCCGCCCGGTCCGCGGCGGCCGGGGCCGCCCGGAGCACCGGGGCCGCCCGGAGCGCCGTGGCCGCCCGGAGCGCCGTGGCCCCCCGGGCCGGACGACGGCGGGGAGATCACCCAGTCGTCGTCACCGGGGCCGAAGGGCGGACCGCCCTGCGGCGGCCGTCCCGGCGTCTCCTGCGGAAACGTGGGCGGAGCGGGCGCGCCGGACGGCTGGTACCCCTGCGGTGCGGCCCCGGGCGCACCGGGACCACCGTGACCGGCAGGACCGCCGGGGCCGCCGTGACCGCCGGGCCCACCAGGCCCGCCGTGACCACCAGGCCCACCGGGCGCACCAGGCCCACCGGGCCCGCCGAAGCCGCCGGGGCCGCCGGTGCCGGGCGCGCCGAATCCGCCGGGGCCTCCGGGACCCCCGGGGCCGCCAGGGCCGGGCCCGCCGAATCCGCCGGGGCCCGCGGGCGGGGTCGGGCCGGGCGGCGGGACCGGGCGGGAGGGGTCGGGGCCGAAGTTCGAGGGGCCGGACGGCTCGCTGCCGAAGGACGGGATCGGCTCGGCGGGCCGGTTCATCTGCGACGGGCGGGAGCCCTGGTAGTCGAAGGAGTCACCCGCGCCGTACGACGGTCCCGGCGGCTGCTGGAAGCGCGCGGACGGGCCCGGGCCCGGGCCGGGCGCCGGCGGGCGCGAGGCGGCCGGGGTGTAGGAGGTCGCGGTGTTGGTCAGGAAGTTCCACCGGCACTCCTCGCAGAAGGGCGCGCCGCCCTCGCGGGGCGTGCGGCACTGCGGGCACAGCTCCGGCTCGGCGTCCGGCACGGCCGACAGGTGCGGGCGGCCGCCGGGCTGGTTGCCCTGCGGGGGCGGGAAGCCGTAGCCGCCGCCGGGCGGGGGCGGCGGGGGAGGGGGCGGGGGCGGGGGCACGGCACCGGCCATGCGGTGACCGCAGACCTCGCACCAGTCGTCGGAACCCGACTGGTGTCCGTTCGGGCAGGTCGGCATGTCGGCGCTTCCCCCTCTCCTTCAGGGTCCTACTACGGTCCTGCTGCGTCGTTTCGGGTCACTTCTTCACACGAACAGTCTTTGTCGACCGGGTTTCGAGAGTCATCTCGTCGGCGTCCTCGACCTTCGTCTTCAGTCGCACAGTACCGGTCGCCGCGTCGACCACGTCCACCACCTTCGCAAGCAGTTTCGCAGTATCCGCGTTTCCGGAGGCGCTGGCGAGCTGGACGGCCCGGCCCAGCTTGGCCGTCGCTCCGTCGAAATCACCCGCTTTGCGGAGGTCCAGTCCCTGCTGGATGGCCTGGGCCAGTTCCGCCTGTCCGGTGTAGTGGGCGACCTGCGGGTTGATCGAGGTGGAGGCGGCCATGTCGTCGGTCCACACGGCCCGTACCAGGCCCTGGGCGCCCAGGTTCCGGGCGCCGCCACCCCCTCTCGCGCCCTCCGGGACCACCAGCGAGACGCGGGCGGCCAGCATCTCCTGGCCGATGTGGGCGGCCGGGACCTCGACACAGACGTGGTAGTCGCGGGACTCGTCGCCCCAGGAACCGGTGGGGTAGTCCCCGGCGCGCGGTCCCGCCTCGGTGCGGCGGTCCGTCAACTCCTCGACGGTCGGCGCCACTTGCTTGACGAACTTGATGGTGGTGCCGACCGGCGTCCACAGTCTGAGGGCGACGTCCGCGACCTCCTTGCCCATGGCCTTCTCCATCATCCGGGTGAAGTCGGCGGCCAGGGCGGCCGGGTCGGCGACGATGTCGGCGCTACCGAGCAGGGCGGAGGCGATCCCTGTGACTTCTTTCACTTCCCAGTCGGTGCCCACGCCGCGGGCGTCGCAGGTGAAGCGCCCGGCGCAGGCGTCCAGGGCGGCCTTCAGGTCCTCGGCGGACTCGTGCTCGTTGCGGCCGTCGGTGAGCAGGATGCCGTGGCGGATGGTGACGTCCGCGGAGGACAGCAGCCGGTCGGCGAGGCGCAGCCAGGTGCCGATGGCGGTGCCGCCGCCGGCGCTCAGCTTGCGCAGAGCCTGCTTGGCCTGGGCGCGGGTGGTGGCGTCGGCGACCGCGAGGCGGCCGCCGCCCGGGTAGACCTCCTTGGCGACGTGCGTGCCGCCGATCACCGCGAAGTGCACGCCGTCGCGCAGGGTGTCGACGGCGGCGGCCGTCGCGTCGCGCGCGTTGCGCATCTTGGTCGGCGGGTAGTCCATCGACCCCGAGCAGTCGACCATGATCGCCACGGCCGCGGAGGGGCCCTGCCCCGGCGCGTAGAGGTGGGGCGCCGCGACCGCCGCGCCGATCGTGCCGCCGCCGGCGGCGGTCACCGTGACGATCGCGTTGACCTCGCGGCCGCCTTCCGGGAGGTACTCGTTCTGGTACACGTCCACCGAGAACTGCGGCACGTTCGCTTTCGAGATGTTGGCCATACCTGCTCGAATCCCCCTTGAACGGCCCACGTCCGCGCGGGCCCACGACGATGCGCGGACCGGTCCCCTCCGGTCCGCCGAGGCCTCCCCGCCGTCGGATCGGCCTCAGGCCGATCCTGCCCCCTGGCGCACCGCGGGGAACGGCACGACGGCCACTGTTACGTTGTCGTGGCCCCCACCGTCCAGGGCATGGCCGACCAGCACCTGGGCGCAGTGCAGCGGGCGGACGGCGGCGTCGGGCGGCACGACCCGCGCCATCTCCTCGGCCGCCTCCGCGTAGTTCCACAGCCCGTCGGTGCACACCACCACCACTCCCGGGCGGTCCGGCTTGAAGGAGGCGGTGTGCGGCTCCAGTTCGTAGGCGTCCGCGCCGAGCCAGCCGGTGATCGCGTGGGCGCGCTCGTCGGCGTACGCCTCCGCCTCGTTCATCAGGCCCGCGGCGACCATCTGCGCCGCCCACGAGTCGTCCTCGGTGAGCCGGGCCGGCGGCGAGCTGCGGTCCACCGGAACCCAGTAGGCGCGGCTGTCTCCGACCCAGCCGACGACCAGCAGACCGGACGTGACGACCGCGCCGACCAGCGTGCAGGCGGGCGCGTTCTGGTGCGGGGAGTGCTCGCGGGCGGTGGCGGGCTCCGCGGCCAGCGAGTTGACGGCGCGTGAGGCGGCGACGATCGCGTCGTGCATGGCCTGCTGCGGGTGAGTGCCGCGCGGCAGGGCGCCGAGCAGTGCCTCGCTGCCCGCCCGGGAGGCGGCGAGGGAGGCGTCGTCGGGGCGGGTCGCCGAGGACACTCCGTCGCACACCACGGCCAGGGACGCGGGGGTGCCGTCGGGCAGCGTGGTGTGGCCGACGGCGAACGCGTCCTCGTTGCGGTGGTGGCGCAGGCCGCGGTCGCTGACCGCGGCGACCGGGCCGCACTCCTGCTCCATGTGGTCGCGCTCGCGCGGCTGCGCGTGCCCGCAGTTCTCGCAGTAGCCGTCGCTGTCGACGCGGCCCGCGCGGCAGGCCACGCACACCTTGGTCTCCTCGGCGGGCACCGCGAGGTCGGCCAGCCGCGGGTCCGGCGCCTGCAGCGGGTACTCGTCGGGCTCCGGCGGCCGGTCGAAGCGCACGCCGGTGGCCGACTCCGCGGGCGCCCCGGCGGGCGGCGGCACGGGTGCTCCGGCGGGCGGCGCCGCGGGTGCTCCGGCGGGCGGCGGCACGGGCGCCCCGGCGGGCGGTGGCACGGGCGTCCCCGCGGGCGGCGGCACGGGTGCTGCGGCGGGCGGCGCCTGCGGCGGCAGTGGGGCGCCGGAGCCGTCCGGAGGGGGCGTGACCGGCGCCGCGGGCGTGCCGGGCGACGCCGGGGTGGCGGGCCGGGCCGGGCCGCCGGCGCGATCGGCCGGCGGCGGTACCAGCCCGCTCAGTGTGATCGTCGGGTGATCGTCCGGCCGCGGAGGCACCGCGGACAGGTCGTATCCGCACGCACCGCAGAAGCGGTCACCCGACTCGAGCGGCTCCTCACAGCTCGGGCACTTCGACAGAGCGGCCTGCTGGGGCATCTGCGACATCAACTACACCCATGTCCGGGGGCGGTAACGGTTGGCACGTTCCACCAGGTCGATCCTCTCCTCGCCACCCCGCGCCAGCCGGGCCAGCGTGCGGTACGAACGCTCCAGGCCGAAGCGCAGTCCCCGCTCGTCCAGCTCGCTGCCGAGCAGGACGCGGCGGCCGTCCGGCGCGGAACCCTGGCCACCGGAGAGTACCCAGTCCAGCGCGCAACCGAGGACCTCCGCCGACAACTGCTCCCGGCGCGCCGGATCCAGACCGTACGCGTCCAGCGCCTCCACCTGGTCCGCGGCGGCCAGCAGGTCGTCCAGGAACGGGGCGTCCAGGGCGGTCCCCGTACGCCCGCGCAGCCGCGCCCGCACGGCGGCCACCCGCGCGGCCGTGTAGTGGATGGAGCTCTCCGGCACCGACTCCAGCGTCCGCACGGCGCCGCGCCGGTCGCCGCTCGCGAGCTGGACCCGGGCCAGGCCGAAGGCGGCGCTCACATGACTGGGGTCCGCCGACCACACCAGGCGGTAGTACTCGGCGGCGTTGTCCAGCTGGCCGAGCACCTCCGCGCACAGGCCGAGGGCCAGCTTGGGGGCGATCTCGCCGGGGAAGGCGTCGTAGACCGCGTCGAAGGCGAGCGCGGCGCCCTCCTGGTCGCCGGTGACCATTGAGGCCACGCCCCGGTACCAGACCACCCGCCAGTCGTCGGGCCGCTCCTCCTCCAGCGTCCCCAGGGACACCAGGGCCGCGTCGAAGTCGCCGTTCTCCAGCCACGCCCGGATCCGCCGCAGCCGCGTCTCGACCGACTGCGCCGGAGCCGCCGCGAGCGCCCCGAGCAGCTCGGCCGGCGCGGTGGTCATCAGACCCGCGAGGAAGCCGGCGTTGGGGTCCGCGGGGTCGACGCGGGGCACGGGCAGGGCCAGCGCCGCGGCGCGGGTGTCGACGGGCTTGACGAGACCGGCGCCGCCGCCCGCCGGGAGGGGCAGCGGGGACGGCCGCCGCTCTTCCGGCTGCTTCCCCCGCCCGGCCGCGCGCGCCCCCAGCCGGGACACCTCGCCGTCCAGCTTCGGGAACAACTCCGTGTCCGTGACTCTGACTTCGGGCCCGAACAGGGTCGACAGGGCGGGCCGGGCCCGGCCCGTCTGCAGCGACACCACCTCGCGCAGCACGCCCGTCAGCTGCTCGCCCATCTCCTGCGCGGAGGCGAACCGGCGGGCCGGGTCGGGGTCGGTGGCGCGGACCAGCAGCCGGTAGAACGACTCGTACCGGCGGAAGACCTCGATGTTGTCGGGGTCGGGCAGGGAGTCCACGAAGACGTTCGTGTAGCCCTGGAAGTCGAAGGTCAGCACGGCGAGCGTGCGCGCGACCGTGTACAGGTCGCTCGCCACCGACGGGCCGACCTCCGCGACCTCCGGCGCCTGGTAGCCCACCGTTCCGTAGATGGCCGACTCCTCGTCGTCCATGCGGCGCACCGCGCCCATGTCGATGAGCTTGAGCTGGTCCTCCGTCTGGATGGCGTTGTCGACCTTGAAGTCGCAGTACAGCAGGTTGCGGCTGTGCAGGTGGCCGAGCGCCTCCAGGGCCTCGATGCCGTACGCGCACGCCTGCTCCACCGGCAGCGGATCCCGTCTGCCGTCCGTGGTGCGGCGCTCGTTGGCGATCTCCTTCAGCGACTTGCCGCCGACGTACTCCATGACGATGTAGCCGTCGAGTGAGCCGGTGCGCTGGTCGAGGTGCTCCACGAAGTTGTAGATCCGCACGATGTTGGCGTGCTCGATCTCGGCGAGGAAGCGCCGCTCGGAGATCGCCGCCGCCATCGCGTCCTGGTCGCCGGTGTCCAGCAGGCCCTTGAGCACCACCCACCGGTCGGACACCGCGCGGTCCACGGCGAGGTAGATCCAGCCGAGGCCGCCGTGCGCGAGGCAGCCCACCACCTCGTACTGGCCGCGCACGACGTCGCCGCCCCTCAGCTTCGGCACGAACGAGTACGGCTGCCCGCACTTGGTGCAGAAGCCCTCGGTACGGCCCGGCCGGTCGCCGCGCGCCCGGCCCACCGGCGCCCCGCAGTCGGAGCGCGAGCAGAACCGCTTGCGCTCGGGCACCTCGGGGTTGTCCAGCACCATCACCCGCGGGTCGGGCCGGGGCACGTCCGGCACCCGCACCAGTCCGGCGCCCAGCCGGTTCCGCCCGCTGCTGCCGGTGGCGGAGCCGGAGCTGCGCACCGACACCGAACGGCTCGTGGAGCGGCCCGACAGCGAGCGCGACAGCCGCCCCGACACCGAGCGGCGGGACTTCGACGACTGCGACGACGTACGGGAGCTGCCGCGGCTGCCGGAGCGCGCGCTGCCGCTGCCCGACGAGCCCTTGCCGCCGCCGGCGACCCCGGTCGGCGGCGAGCCCACCGAGCCTCCTCCGGAGGAGGCACCCCCGGTGGAGGCACCCCCGGTGGAGGCACCCCCGGTGGAGGCACCCCCGGTGGAGACGACCGGCGCAAGGCCGCAGGTGTCGCAGTACAGTTCGCCGCCGCCCACGTCCTCGTACGTCCCGCCGCAGCCGGGCCGTTGGCAGGTCCGCTGTTCCTGACTCATGACGCCCTACCCCCCTCGTCGCTCATGCTCCGGGCCCCCTGCGGTCCTCGGGGGCGCCCTGCTCCGGCACCCGCTGGCCGCTGCCCAGCGCCTCCGCGACCGCCTGCTGGTAGCGCAGCACGGCCTGTGCGGCCACGCGCAGGTCGCAGGGCGCGCTCCACAGCATGCGCCGCGCCGCGTCGTACCGCTCGACGAGCAACGGATCCTCCGCCAGGCCGTGCCGGGCGGCCTTCGCCTTGTACGCGTCGAGGCGGCCGCGCAGCTCCGCGCGGACCGCGAGCGGCGCGGTGACCGCGGTGAGCGACTCGCGGGCGCGCAGCAGTTCGTCCTCGGCCTTCCGCTCCAGGGACTCCAGCAGCGGCGAGAGCCGGTGCCACTGGGCGTGCCTGCGGTACTCGGCGGCCGTCGCCAGTTGCTCCTGCAGCACGGTCGGCGGACCGCTGACCACCGGTACCTCCGTCGCGGCGATCTTGGCGAGGACCTCGCCGCGCGCGGCGCGCGCCTCGGCGAGCGTGCGGTCGGCGCGGCTGAGCAGGTCCCGCAGTTTCACCAGTCGCGCCTCCGCGTCCTGCCGGACGGTGAGCACGGCGTCGATCTCGCGGCGCACGTCCTCCAGGGCGCGCGCCTCACGGTCGTACACCGTGGTGTCCGGCCGGCCGCCGCCCGGCGCCGAACTGCCCTGCGCCGGGATCCAGTGGGCGAGCGGGTCGGACACCACCTGCTCGCGCAGGGTGGTCAGGGTGCGCGTGATGCGCTCCAGGTCGTCGCCCGCCGGGTGCTCGCCGGGACGCACGCCGACGGAGTGCGCGAGCTGCCGGGTGCGCCGGAGCTCCGCGGCCAGGAGGTCTATGCGGGCGGGCAGCGCCGACCACACCGCGTCGGCGGCCACGACCATGTCCAGGCTCGTCGCGTACAGCTCGTTCATCCGGTCCACCAGCGCGCTCAGCGAGAACCGTTCGCTGAGCCTGCTCGCGCCGCCGGTCAGCGTCGGCGCGTTCGCGGTGGCCAGGGCGGACCCGGCGACCGTGACGGACTCGCCGCGCAGCAGTTCCGTCAGCTCCACCAGGTCCTCGCGGCTGGACCAGCGGCGGCGGGCGCGGATCTCGCGGGCGGTGCGCAGCGCGCCGGTGTAGGCGTCGAAGCAGGCCCACAGCAGCGTGATCGACGCCTCCGTGGCCTGCCAGCGTTCCTTGGTGACGCCGGTGAGCTCGGCGCCTTCGAGGAGTCTGCGGCCCGCGTGGTCCTGCAGGGCGAGCAGCGAGGTCTCGATCGCCTCGTGCTCCGCGCCGAGCCGCGCCAGCGCACGGTCCACCTCGTCCCGGTCCATCACCGGCCCGGCGGGGTCCGTGACGCCCATCGATCACCTCTCGCTGCTGTCGTGTCCGGTCGTTCGTTCGGTGTCTGCCCGCGTGCGTGTCTGCCTACGTGTCCGTGGTGCCGTGTGTTCGTGTGCTGTTCGTGTGCCGGTCCGGCCGTCTGTGCGTCCGGCTGTCCGTCCGGCCGTCCGTCCGGTCACTTGTAGTGGGCGGCCGGAGGGGTCGCGGACATCGACTTCCTGTCCCCCTGGTCCATCGTGGGGTGCAGCCACTTGTCGTACGACGCCCGCCAGCCCGCGGGGTCCTTGACGTAGTTCTGCAGCGTCCGGTTGACCTGGCGTACCAGATCCTCCGAGCCCTTCTTCATCGCCACGCCGTAGTACTCGTTGGTGAACAGACCGCCCTTGAGCTCGACCGTCGGGTCCTGCGCGGCCTGGCTGGCGGCGAGGGCGCCGTCCGTCACCACCGCGTCGACCTCGCCGAGCTGGAGCTTCACCAGGCAGTCGAGCTGGTTGGGGACGACGGTCGTGATGTCGGTGGAGGCGGGGAGGGCGCCGCTGTCGTGGTCCGCCCGCAGCCGGTCGAGCGCCGTGGAGGTCGCCGCCGAGCAGACCTTCTTGCCGGCGAGGCTCCTGTCGTAGCCGGTGACGGTCGAGGCCTTGGGCGCGAGGACCTGCTGGCCGGTCCTGAAGTAGGGCGCGGAGAAGGCGACATCGTCGAGGCGATCGCAGTTGATCGTCATGGTGCGCACCACCATGTCGACCTCGCCGTTCTGGACGGCCTCGATACGGCGGCTGGTGGGGATGGCCTTGAACGTGACCGCGTCCTCGTCGCCGAGTATGTCCTTGGCGATCCGGTGGACGAGGTCGATGTCGAAGCCCTCCAGCTCGCCCTTCTCGTTGTTGGGGTCGAGGTAGCCCCAGCGGTAGCTGTTCTGGTCGACGCCGACCACGAGGCGCCCCCGGGTCCTGATGGCGTCGACGTGGATGGTGGAGCCGCCGCCGTCGGACGGGGACAGGCTCTGGTCCTGCGGGTCCTCGCACTTCTCGGCCCTGGCCTGGCGGCCCCGGGCGAGGCCCTGGCCCGCGCCCTCGGCGCCGTCGTCCGCGTCCTCCGACTGGGTCAGGGGCAGCAGCAGCGCGAAGAGCACGGCGAGGGCGCACAGGGCCGCCATCGCACCCACTCCGCCCCAGCCCCGCAGACCGGACCGCAGACGCCGCGCCACACGTGCCGCGCTCATTCTCCCGCCCCCTTCCCTCCGCATGCTGCCCCTCACCGGTACTCCGAAAGCCGGCGGCCGATGCCGGTCACCGCGCCGGCCGCGCCGAGGACGGCCAGGACCGCGGCCCCGACCGGAAGCCCGGTCAGCGCGTCCCGGCCGTCGCCCGCGGCCTGCCTGAACTCGGCCTGCTCGTGCCTGAGCGCCGTCTTCAGGGCGCCGTCGACGCTGTCGAAGCAGACGCTCGTGGGGTCCTTGCCGACGCCGATGACCTTGTCGCGGGCCTGCTGGTACTCACCCTTGTCGCTGAGGCCCTGGGCGACGCCGTGCCGGTCCTTCCACGCCTTCATGTAGCTGCCCGCGTCGGCCACCGGCTTGCGGCCCGCCGAGTCGTCGGCGAGGCCGGCGGCCGCGGTGAGCGCCGCGCCGAGCTTGCCGATCTGGTCGTCGTAGCCCCAGGCGTAGGCGTCCGCGGTCCTGCCGCCGCCGAGGTCCTTGGTGTCCGCGCCGCGGCGGATCAGCGCGAGGTTCTCGTCGCTGCGGGCGGTCAGGGAGGCGATGCGGGCGTCGTGCAGGACGTCCAGGGAGCGTACGCCGTGGTCGTAGGAGTCGTTCAGGCCGGAGCGGGCGACGACGTGGCCGACGACCAGCCAGAGCAGGACCACCGCGGAGGCGGCCGAGGCGGTGACCAGACCGTGGTTCAGCACCCGGTTCGTGCGCCGGTAGTTGCGGTGCTGGGCCCAGGCCAGCGCCCCCAGGGCGACGACGCCGAGGCCGATCGCCGCCCACGGGAACTCCTTGGCGTCCGCGTAGTCGGAACGCAGCCGCTGGTTCTCGCGCTGGTACAGGCGCTCGGCCTTCGGCAGCATCTCCTGCTGCATCTGTTCGTTCGCCGCGCGCAGGTAGGCCCCGCCCACCGGGTAGCCCTGCCGGTTGTTGGCACGGGCCGTCTCGACCAGGCCCTTGTACTCGGGCAGCAGTTCGCTGAGCCGCTCGATGGTCCTCGCCGACTCGGAACCCGGGTCGGAGCTGGCCGCGGCGGTGACCAGCTTCGCCGCGGCGGTGCGGATGTCGTCCTCGTAGCGCTTCCGCATCTCGGGCTTCTCCTGACGGCCGGCCAGGTAGCCGCTGGCCGCCGCCGTGTTGGCGTCGGCGAGGGAGCGGTAGATGTCGGCCGCGTCGGAGCTGAGGGGCTGGCTGCTGGTGAGCACGTCGTCGGCGGCCGCCGCGCGATCGGTCATCTGCCAGGCGGTGACCGATCCGAACGCGACGACGAGCAGGGCGAGGACGGCGCCGATGATGCGCAGCCGGCCCGGCTCCGTCATCGCGGCGGCGCGCAGCCGGTCGGCGCCTTCGGCGAACGCGGTACGGCGCGGCTGCGGGGACGCTCCCGCGGGGGTGGGGACCGTGGGCCGCAGCGGCGGCGCCGGGGGCGCCGGGGGCGCGGGAACGGCGGCCGTCGGCCCGGGTGGCGCGGTGCTGCTCTCCGGCGGTTGTGTCACGTTGACCTCCCCCATGGTCATCCTTCGCCGCCAGTATCGCCGCCGTCACCGGCATCCGTACCGGCCTGCGCCGGATCTTGATCGGATCGCAGCGCGGCCGGATCGCGGCGCGGTCGGCGGACCACCGGCGCACGGGGCGGTTCCCCGCACCACCCCTGCCCATGAATACGCCGACGGAATCTGATCGGTTCCCGCCTCGATCCCCGTATGCGCGCCCGTGCGCGCCCTGGGGAGACGAGGACGCCTCCCGCGGGGAAGCGAGGGAGGCGTGCGGGAGGCGTGCGGGAGGCGTGCGGGAGGACGCGACCGGTGGCGAGCCTGGTGGGGCCCCCGGGCCACGCGGTGGTTGCGGTTGCCCGGGGCGGCCGGTCGGACGCCGGGTCGTCAGGTCCCGGGTCCCCGCAGTCGGCCGGCGGCCGGCAGGCGCCCCCAGACGCCGGGCCGGTCCAGCCCGAGCACCCGCAGCCGGAAGCGGTCGAGCAGGGGGTTGGGCAGGGTGCGTGCCAGCAGGGTGAGCAGCGCGGCGTGCGCGCCCACGGAGCGGCGGGTGGCCGGGCGGGGCGCGGTCAGCGCGCGGTGCACGGCCGCCGCGACCACGTCCGGCGGCGACCCGGCGCGTTCGTGGGCGACGGCCTTGGCGGCCATGGCGCGGAAGGCGTCCGCGTACAGCCGGCGGCCGTCGGGGCCCATCCGGTCGACGACGGCGTCGGTCTCGGCCTCGAACTTGTCGACCGACGGCGTGTCGATGGATCCCGGGTCGATGAGCACGACGGGGATGCCGGAGGCGCGCAGTTCCAGACGGAGGGCGTCGTTGAGCGACCGTACGGCGTGCTTGGAGGCGCACAGCGGACCGCCGAACGGCATGGTGATCCAGCCGCCCGCGGACCCGATGGTGACGATGCGGCCGCGGCCGGCGCGGATCAGCGGCAGGAGTGCCTGGGTGACGGCGACCAGGCCGAAGACGTTCACCTCGAACTGCCGTCGCAGTTCGCTCAGCGGGAGGGACTCGACCGGGCCCGCGACGCCGATCCCGGCGTTGTTGACCAGCCCCGCCAGGCCCTCAGGGCCCAGGGTGGCGGCGAGTTCGGCCGCGGCGGACCGGACCTGGTCCTGGTCGCACACGTCCAGCCGCAGCGGGGTGATACGGCCGCCCGGCCCGGCGGCGGCCAGGTCCTTGCCGTCGGACTCGCGCCGTACCCCCGCGAACACGCGGAACCCCGCGTCCGCGAGGCGCAGCACGCTCGCGCGGCCGATGCCGGTCGACGCCCCGGTCACCACGACCGCGCCGGGCGGCGCGGTCCCGCGGCGTGCGTTCGCACCTGATGGCTGCATGAGGTTCCTCCCAGGACGGCGCCGACCCGAATTCATCGGGACGTGAAAATGCTCGGCCCGGGCCGGCGGGAAGTCAACAGCGGTAGGCCGGGGGTGGCCTGTTCCGCACCGGTCGCACGCCCCGCCCCCGACGCGCGCCGGCCCCGGCGCCAGTGGCGGAGCCGGGGCCGGGAGCGACGCGTCGGACGGGCGGACGGAGGCGCCGCGCAGGCACCACGGTTCACTCGAACGGGTGAACCGCGCGGCTGCGAGGGCCGTGCGGCGGGGTGTGCCGCGAGGTCGGGAGGGGCCGTGCGGCGGGGTGTGCCGCGAGGTCGGGAGGGGCCGTGCGGCGGGGTGTGCCGCGAGGCTGCGAGGGGTCATGCGGCGGGGTGTGCCGCGAGGCCGGGAGGGGTCATGCGGCGGGGTGCGCAGCGAGGCTGCGAGGGGCCATGCGGAGGGGAGCGCTGCGAGCCGGTGAAGGATCACTCCAGCGGGTGAACCGTGAAGCCGGAAAGGTTCACTCGAACGAATGTGCCGAACCCTCCCCCTGCTTCTCCCCTACTTCCCGGGCGGAGTCGACCGCTGCTGACCGATCGGCGTGGCCGCCACCGCCTGCGGGGAGTCCGGGTTGGCGAACACCGACGGCGCCGCGACCGCCGCCGTCGGGTCGGGGGCCTCCTCCTCCGCCGGGGCCGTCGCACCGCCCACGATGCGGATGTCGGCGGCGTCGAAGGCCCGCTTGACGCGCCAGCGCAGCTCGCGCTCGACGGTGAGGGCCTTGCCGGGCATGGTCTTGGCCGTCAGGCGGATCACCATGGAGTCCAGCAGCACGCTGTCCAGGCCGAGCACCTCCACCGGGCCCCACAGCAGCTCGTTCCAGGGCTCCTCCGCGCTCATCTTCTGGGCGACCTCGTCCAGCGTGGCCTTGAGCCGGTCCAGGTCCTCGTCCGACTTGACGGTCACGTCGACGCCGGCCGTCGCCCAGCCCTGGGAGAGGTTGCCGATGCGCTTGACCTCGCCGTTGCGGACGTACCAGATCTCGCCGCCCGCGCCGCGCAGCTTGGTCACGCGCAGGCCGACCTCGATCACCTCGCCGACGGCCACGCCCGCGTCGATCGAGTCTCCGACGCCGTACTGGTCCTCCAGGATCATGAAGACGCCGGAGAGGAAGTCGGTGACCAGGTTGCGGGCGCCGAAACCGATGGCCACACCGGCGACGCCGGCCGAGGCCAGCAGCGGCGCCAGGTTGATCTGGAACGTGGCCAGGATCATCAGCGCCGCGGTGCCCAGGATCAGGAAGCTCGCCACCGAGCGCAGCACCGAACCGATGGCCTGGGAGCGCTGGCGGCGCCGCTCGGCGTTGACCAGCAGCCCGCCGAGCGCGGTGCCGTCCACCGACTCCACGGTCCGGGTCATGCGGTCGATCAGCTTGGTGAGCGCCCGCCGCACCACGATCCTCAGCACCGTGGCGATGATCAGGATCAGCAGGACCCTGAGGCCGATGGCCAGCCATGTCGACCAGTTCTGCTCGACCCAGCTGGCGGCGTTCGTCGCGCTCTCCTGGGCGTCCTGGAGCGAGGGGACCGTCACCGTCGGCGACTCCGAGGGGGCCGGGGACGGCGAGGGACTGGCGGCCAGTAGGACGGCGGGCAGGGACACGGCAGGTACCTCCAGGTGCAGCGGCCTGCCCCCCGGTACGGCGGTCAAGGTCACGGGAAGGTCACCGGACGGGCAGGTTCACCACACTATCGGGGCATCGTGTGTGGTTCGTGTCCGTCTTCCGGGGGAGAGACGGCCCTCACCCGGGGATGAACAGGAGGGATGAACCGCCCACGGCCGCGGAGAGGGTGAGGATGTGGTCGAAAACACTCCCAGCCCGTTACCGGGAGATGGTGGCGCGTTCACCAGGCAAGAGGGGACACTGACTAGCAGATCGTCCCGGCGCGAGCCACGCGCCGCCGACGCCCAAGGAGGCATCCGTGCCGCATGTCCTGGTCCTCAACGCGTCGTACGAGCCGCTCGGCGTCGTACCGCTCCGCCGCGCGCTCGTCCTCGTCCTCGAGAACAAGGCCGTATGCCTCGAGGAGTCCGGCGCCTTCATGCACAGCGCGACCGTCACGGTCCCCGCACCGAGCGTGGTCCGGCTCAAGCGATTCGTCCGGATTCCCTACCGTGGGCCCGTGCCTCTGACCCGCAGGGCGCTGTTCGCGCGCGACGGGGGCCGGTGCATGTACTGCGGTGGCGTCGCAACCAGCGTCGACCACGTCATCCCACGCAGCCGCGGGGGCAAGCACGTCTGGGACAACGTGGTGGCCTCCTGCCGCCGCTGCAACCACGTGAAGGCCGACCGGCACCTGTTCGAGATCGGCTGGCGGCTGCGCCACAAACCCGCTCCTCCCACCGGTCTGGCCTGGCGCATCATCGGCACCGGCCACAGGGACCCGCGCTGGTTGCCCTACTTGCAGCCGTACGGCGCGGACGACGCCTTGGCCCGGATCGACGGCATTTCCGCCTGACGGTCCGGGCCTTCGCGTACGCCCGCACGAACGGGCGGCCGGCCCCGGGAGCCCCCTGCACTCCCGGGGCCGGACGTCATGCGTAGCGCAGTTCGGCGGGCCGGACGGCGCGGCGCAGCATGGGCAGCGAGGTGGCGGCGGCGAACAGGCACGAGGCGTACACCGCGAGCGGGACCAGCAGCGCGCCGTACGGCACGTCCGGCGCGCCGTGCCGCGCGCCGACCGAGGCGTACCAGACTCCGATCGCCATGCCGCCCGCGCCCGCCACCGCCACCGCGGGTGCCAGCGGCAGCGCGGTCTCCAGCAGCAGTGCCCGGGCCAGCACCGGGTGCGGCACCCCGGCGGCGGTCTGCGCGGCCAGCCCCCGGCGCCGGGTGGCCACGGACTCGGCGGTGCCGACGGCGAGCGCGGACAGGACGATCGCCAGGGCGACGGCGACCGCGGCGGCCGTCAGATCGATGCCGTCGGTGTAGTAGGACATGCCCGTGCTCAGCTCGCCCCGGCGGGCCGAAGCCCGCAGATTCGTGAGCAGCACCTGCCGTACCCCGACGAAGCCCGTGCCCACGACCGTCACCAGCAGCACCGCCGCGTGCGTACGCGCCGCCGACCACGGATCGTCGCGCAGCCGCTCCGCCGCGATCAGCAGGGCGGGGCGCCGCGCGCGGGCGGCGAGCAGCCCGCCCAGTCCGCGGGAGGACCAGCCCGCCAGCCACACGGCCGAGGCGCCGGCCAGCAGGCACAGGGAGAGGACCGCGAGCGGGGCGACGGCGAGAGGGGAGACGGCGGACCGGAAGGCCGTCCCGGCGAACGGGGCCACCGCGACGCACACCGCCGGCACCGCCAGCAGCGCGGTCGCCACCCGGAGCGCCCGCCCCGGCCCCGTGTCCGGCCGCACCCGCCGCAGCCGGCCCAGCGGCGAGGCCACCGCCCG
This sequence comes from Streptomyces sp. H51, assembly GCF_035656535.1. NCBI lineage: Bacteria > Bacillati > Actinomycetota > Actinomycetes > Kitasatosporales > Streptomycetaceae > Streptomyces > Streptomyces sp. H51. Next base: position 24,444 of record NZ_JAYMHD010000020.1, on the reverse strand, counting down.
GCGCAGCGCCAGCGCGCTCACCGCCGCGCCCAGCACCGGCACCAGCACCGCCACCAGGGCCGTCCCGGCCCACGCCAGGGGATCGGGGCGGTGCCACAGCCGCAGCAGCGACAGCACGCAGAACACCGTGGCCACCGCCGAGCCGGCCAGGCAGGCCAGCCCGGACTCCAGCGCCGCGATCCGCCGCGTCCGGGCGGGTGCGGCCCCGGCCAGCCGCAGCGCGGCCAGCCGTCGGTCACGGTGCACCGCACCGACCCGCGCGCACTGGCCGAGGAACCCGAACACGGGGACGAGCAGCAGCAACAGCGCGGTGACCACCCCGTCCCGGGTCCCCGGCCGGTCGAGCAGCCCGCCGCCGACCCCCAGGCGGTACTGCCCCTCCATCGGGACCAGCACCGCGACCACCAGTCCGATGCCCGTCGCCCACACCGCCCCGATCGCGGTCAGCGTGAACCGCCACCACTCCCGCCGGTCCGAGCCCCGGGTGAGCAGCAACGCGAGCCGCAGGTCGGTCCTCATACGGTCACCCCCGCCGCCACGACGCCGTCGTCCAGCCGGACCTCGCGGTCGGCGTACGCCGCCACCTGCGCGTCGTGGGTGACCAGCAGCACAGCGGTGCCCGCCTCGCGGGCCGTCTGCGTCAGGGCCGTCATCACCTGCTCGGTCGCCAGGGAGTCCAGCGCCCCCGTCGGCTCGTCCGCGAAGACCACTCTCGGGCCGGTGACCAGGGCGCGCGCCAGCGCGGTCCGCTGGGCCTGGCCGCCGCTCATCTCGCCCGGCCGCAGCGCCTGCCGCCCCGCTGCGCCGAACCGCTCCAGCCACTCGCCGGCCCGCTCCTGCGCCCGCGCCCGCGGCATCCCGCCCAGCATCAGCGGCAGCGCCACGTTGTCCAGCGCCGTCAGCTCGGGAATGAGCTGCCCGAACTGGAAGACCACGCCGAAGTCGCCGCGGCGCAGCTCGCTCAGCCGCTTCTCGGGCAGCGTGTCGAGCCGCTCCCCGGCGTAGGTCACCGAGCCGGCGTCCGGGCGGACGATGCCGGCCATGCAGTGCAGCAGCGTGGACTTCCCGCTGCCGCTGGGGCCGGTCACGGCGAGGAACTCGCCGGCGCGCAGGTCGACGGAGGCGCCGCGCAGGGCCCGCGTCGCGCCGTGTGCCTTGGTGAGATCACGGGCCGCCAGGAGCGGCACCGCGCTGTCCCCGTTGTTCATGTTGCGTCGACCTCCGCGGTCAGGACGGTGAGCCGGGCCGCCGTGGTGGTCATCCAGCGGAGGTCGGCGTCGAGGTGGTTGAGGGCGTAGTCCGCCGAGAGCACGGTCGCCAGGTCGGCGCCTCCGGCGGTCTTGACCGCCGTCAGCTCCCGCATCCGTTCCATGTGCGCGGCCCGCTGGGCGCGCAGATAGGCGTCCGGGTCACCGCCGGACAGGATGGACACGACGACCTTGGCGAAGATCTCGTTCGTCACGAAGGGCGCGGGCGGTGCGATCTCGCCGGCCCACCGGGTCAGTTCGCGCGTGCCCTCGGCGGTCGTGCGGTAGCGGGTGCGCTCCGGGCCGCCGTCGGAGTCGGTGCCCTCGATCTCCGCGAGGCCGTCGCGGACCAGGCGCTGCAAGGTCGTGTAGACCTGCCCGTAGGCCAGCGGACGGGCCTGCGGGAAGCGTTCGTCGTGCCGTCGCTTGAGGTCGTAGCCGTGGCTCGGACCGGAGGCGAGCAGCCCCAACAGGATGTGACGGGTGCTCATGGCGATCATTATGCACTCGATACATGTACTGAGTGAATAGTGCGGCGCATCCCGCCCGGCGCGGCCGGGACAAACCGGGTGAGAATGGTGGAAAAGGCGCGTTGTTGTGTCGCGTACGTCTGTCGCCGCGCCCACGGGGTAGGGCTGCGATGACCCGCGCCGCACTCGACAAGGAGGCCCCCGTGGCCGTTTCCTCGGCACATCTGCTGCTCTCGGCCCTGTCCAAACCCGAGGAACCCCCGGGCCTGCCCTCCCAACCCGGGGAGCCTTCGGCCCGGTGGTCCGGGCCCGGGGAGCCTTCGGCCCGGTCCGGACCCGAGGCGTCCGGCCCCGGGGTGGGCGGTGGCGGCCCCGGGGTGGGCGGTGGCGACTCCGTGGTGGGTCGTGGCGACTTCGGGGTGGGTCGTGGCGACTCCGGGGCGGGCGCGGGTGTCCTCGGCGGGGAGGACGCCCGCGCCGGGATCCCGCTGACCAGCGAACCGCCCCTGCCCGACGCCGAGCCCCTGACCAGCGAGCCGCCGCTCGCCGACGCCGCCCCTCTGACCAGCGAGTCCGCGGTCGTCGAACCGCTCGTCACGAGGCCGTAGATGACCGCGCAGCAGCCGGCCGAGGCGCCCTCCGAGGAACTGTCCCGACTCGCCGAACTGCACGGCGTCGCCCCCTCCTACAACCCCTCCCCGGACCGTACGGTCATGGCCTCCGCCACCGCCCTCACGCTGACCCTGGCCGCCCTCGGCATCGACGCGAGCACGCCCGACGCCGCCCGCGCCGCGCTCGCCGCCCGTGAACGGGAACTGGCCGAGCGGCTGCTGCCGCCGACCGTGGTGCAGTGGAGCGGCGGCACCTGCGCCGCGCTCGACGCCCTCCCGGCCGGAACCCGGCTGCGCGTCGTCACCGAGGACGGCGAGACCCGCGCCGCCGCCGACGGACTTCGGCCCGGCCTGCACCGGCTGACCGCCACCGCGCCCGACGGCCGCACCGCCGAGGCCCACCTGGTCGTCGCCCCGGACCGGCTGCCCACGCCCGGCGGACGGTCGTACGGCCTGCTCGTCCAGCTCTACTCCCTGCTGTCCCAGCGCTCCTGGGGCATGGGCGACCTCGGCGACCTCGGCGAGCTGACCGCCTGGGCCGGCCGTACGCTCGGCGCCGGATTCGTGCAGGTCAACCCGCTGCACGCGGCCGTGCCCGGCACCCCTACCGACCCCTCCCCCTACCGGCCGTCCTCCCGCCGCTTCCCCGACCCCGTGCACCTGCGCGTCGAGGACGTCCCCGAGTACGCCTACGTCACCGACCGCGCACGGGCGCAGACGCTGCTCGAACGCGCCGCCCGGCTGCGCGGATCCGTCCTGCACAAGGACGCCCTGATCGACCGGGACGCCGTGTGGGAGCTGAAACGGGAGGCGCTGGAACTGGTCTGCGGGGTGCCCCTCGGCCCCGGGCGGCGCGCCGCGTACGCCGACTTCCTCGCCGACGAGGGCGAGGCCCTGGAGGACCACGCCACCTGGTGCGCCCTCGCCGAGGTGCACGGTCCGGACTGGCGCCGCTGGCCCGCCGGCCTGCGCGACCCCCGCTCCGCCGAGACGGCCCGCGCCCGCGCCGAGCTGATGGACCGCGTCGACTTCCACTGCCGGCTCGCCTGGCTCACCGATGCCCAGCTCGCCGCCGCGCAGCGCACCGCCCGCGACGCCGGGATGCGGGTCGGGATCGTGCACGACCTGGCGGTCGGAGTGCACCCGCAGGGCGCCGACGCCTGGGCGCAGCAGGAGTACTTCGCGGCCGGGATGTCGGTGGGCGCCCCACCGGACGCCTTCAACGCGCGCGGCCAGGACTGGGGCCTGCCGCCCTGGCGCCCGGACCGGCTCGCCGAGTCCGGCTACGCCCCCTTCCGGCGCCTGCTGCGGGCCCTGTTGCGCTACACCGGCGCCCTGCGCATCGACCACGTCATGGGCCTGTTCCGCCTGTGGTGGGTCCCCGAGGGACACCCGCCCACGGAGGGCGCCTACGTCCGCTACGACACCGAGGCCATGCTCGCCGTCCTGGTGCTGGAGGCGGCGCGCGCCGGGACGGTCGTCATCGGCGAGGACCTGGGCACCGTGGAGCCCGGCGTCCGGGAGGCGCTGCGCGAGCGCGGGGTGCTCGGCACGTCGGTGCTGTGGTTCGAACGGGACTGGGAGGGCGACGGCCGCCCGCTTCCCCTCGACCGCTGGCGCGCCGACTGCCTGGCCACCGCCACCACCCACGACCTGCCGTCCACCGCCGCCCGTCTGACCGGCGAGCACGTCGAGCTGCGCCACCGCCTCGGTCTGCTCACCCGTCCCCTGGAGGAGGAACGGGCGGAGGCGGCGTCCGACACCCGCGAGTGGCTGGAACTGCTGACCGACCTCGGCCTGCTGCACGGGCCGAGCGGCCACGCCGTCTCGGAGGAGGAGGCCGAGATCCAGGCCGTCCACCGGTTCCTGCGGCGCACCCCGTCGCGGCTGGTCGGCATCTGGCTGCCGGACACCGTCGGCGACCGCCGCCCGCAGAACCTGCCGGGCACCTGGGACCAGTACCCGAACTGGCGCCTGCCCGTCGCCGACGCGGAGGGGCGTCCGGTGACGCTGGAGGAACTGGCGGCCTCCCCGCGGCTGCACGCGCTCATCGACGTGGTGCGGGAGGGATGACGCGAGGGAGGGGCGATGGGTACCCCCGGGCGAGTGGTCCGCGAGCGGGTTCGATACTTTGGGCCCGTGGACAAGAAGAACGCCCTGCGCGCCGGCGCCCTGGCCGCCGGTACGACGCTGATGATGCTGCTCATGTCGTCCCCTGCGCTCGCGCTGACCCGCGACGACGGCGACGATCCCGGCAATGGCCTGAGCGTCGTCGAGACGCTGGGCCTCTACGTCCTGGCCCCGGTCGTGCTGTTCCTGGTCATCGCGGGCCTGGTGATGGCCCTCGACAAGTCCCGCAAGAAGCAGGACACCACCGGCTCCGACATCAGGACCAGGGCCGGCGCCGAGAGCGCCTGACGCGGGGCCCTTCACCGGGTCCTTCCCGCTCCCGCCGCACGCCGTACGCCGCCGAGGGCGCCGAGTCCGCCGTACCGAGACACCGGTACGGCGGGGTCGGCGCCCTCGGCGCGTTTCGCGACGCCCGGTCACTGACGCCCGGCCGCTGATGCCCGGCCGCTGATGCCCGGTTGTGGATGCCTGGCACGCGTGGGGCGCGGTCACGGGTGGGGCGCGGTCAGGTACCGCTGGACCGTGGGGGCCAGCCACGCCACGATCTCCTCGCGGGTCAGGTCCACGGCCGACGGCAGCCGCAGCACGTAACGGGTCAGCGCCAGCCCGAGCAGCTGCGTCGCACTGAGCGCCGCCCGCGCCGGGACCTGCTCCGGGTCCGGGCACACCTGGCGGGCGACCGGCAGCAACTGCTCCCGGAAGATGCCCTGCATCCGCTCCGCCCCCGCCTGCCCGGCCGCGCCGACCCGGAGCAGGGCGGTGAGCTCCTCGTTCGCCTCCCACAGTTCGAGAAAATGGGTCACCAGCGCCCGGCCGACCTCCTCACGGGGCAGGAAGCCGAGGTCGGGCAGTTTCAGGTCGACGGAGACGGCCGCCGCGAACAGGCCCTCCTTGGTGCCGTAGTAGCGCATCACCATCGACGGGTCGATACGCGCGTCCCTGGCGATGGCGCGGATGGTGGCCCGTTCGTAGCCGTCGGCCGCGAAGCGCTCGCGGGCCGCGGCGAGGATCGCCTCGCGGGTGGCGTCGGAACGGCGGCGGGTGCGGGGGACTTGCGGTGCCTGTGAGGCGTGGGCGGTGCCGCTGTCCCTGTCGCCGTCCGGACGGCCGCCGCCCAGACCGTTGCCGTCCGGGTCGTTGCCCCTCAGGCCGCTGCCACCAGGGTCGTTGCCGCCCGGTTCGTTGCCGCCCGGGCCGTGCTCCCCGGTTGTCGCGGTTCTCGGCGCGTTGCTGGTGTTCCTGGTGTTGTTGCTGGTGCTCTTGATGTTCGCGGTGCCGCTGCTCCCGTTCATGCTCACGAGCGTATGCCAACACCCGTTTGCCAACAAGTGTTGACCCGAGTTCGCGGGTACCCGTATCGTCGTCAACGAGCGTTGGCCAACAAGCGTTGGGCAACAGTTGTTGGTCAACGGGCGTTGGCCCGGCTGTTGGCCCATAGGCGTAGGCATCAGGAGGTCACCATGAACGGCACCGCCACCCCTCGGAACGGCACCGGCGCCCACGAGAACGGCGCCGCCGGTCCCGTGATCGTCGTCGGCTCCGGGCCCACCGGCCTGCTGCTGGCGGGCGACCTCGCCACCGCCGGCGTCCCGGTCACCGTCCTGGAGAGGCGGCCCCACCACATCAGCAACCTCTCCCGCGCCTTCGTCCTGCACGCCCGCACCCTCGAACAACTCGACGCCCGCGCCCTCGCCGACGAGTTGGAGGCGGTCGGCCGCCCGCTGGACCACCTCCGCCTCTTCACCCACCTCGCCGTCGACCTCGCCGCCCTCCCCAGCCGCTTCAACCATCTCCTCGTCATCCCGCAGTACGAGGTGGAGAAGGTCCTGGAGCGGCGTGCGGTCGAGGCGGGGGCGGAGTTCCGCCACGAGACCGAGGTGACCGGGATCGCGCAGGACGCGGACGGCGTGAGCGTCGAGGTCCGCGGTCCCGGGGGAGCGGCGGAGACGCTGCGGGCCGCGTACGTCGTCGGCGCCGACGGCATGCGCAGCACCGTGCGGCAGGCGGTCGGGCTGCCCTTCCCCGGCCGCTCCGTGATCCGTTCCGTCGTCCTCGCCGACGTGCGGCTGGCCGAGCAGCCCGAGACGCTGCTCACCGTCAACGCCGTCGGCGACGCCTTCGCCTTCCTCGCGCCCTTCGGTGACGGCTACCACCGCGTCATCGGCTGGCACCGCGGCCACGACATCCCCGAGGACGCGCCGCTCGGTCTCGACGAGATCAAGGAGATCACCCGTCTCGCCCTCGGCACCGACTACGGCATGCACGACGCCCGCTGGATGTCCCGCTTCCACAGCGACGAACGTCAGGCGCCCGCCTACCGCGTGGGCCGGGTCTTCCTCGCCGGGGACGCCGCGCACGTGCACACCCCGGCCGGCGGCCAGGGCATGAACACCGGGCTGCAGGACGCGGCCAACCTGAGCTGGAAGCTGGCCGCCGTGGTGCGGGGCCACGCGGACCCTGCCCTCCTCGACACCTACCAGGCCGAACGCCACCCCGTCGGCAAGTCGGTCCTGCGCAGCAGCGGCGGCCTGATCCGCCTCGCCATGGCGAACCGGCCCTGGACGCGGGCGGCCCGGGCGGCCCTGACCACGTGCCTCAACACCGTCGCCCCGGCCGGTCAGGCGCTCGCCGCCCAGGTCGCCGGCATCGGCTACCGCTACCCCGCCCCGCGCGGCGCCCACCGGCTGACCGGCACGCGCGTCCCGGACGTCGCCCTCCAGGGCGGCCGCCTCTACGAGGCCCTGCGCGGCGGCCGGTTCGTGCTGATCACCCCGGAGATCCACGAGGGCGACGGCGCCCGCAAGGACCGGCTCGCGGTGGAGCGCTGGGCGAGCGACCGCCGTACGACGGTGCTGGTGCGCCCCGACGGTTACGTGGCCTGGGCCGCGGACGAGGCGGACGCCCGGACGATCGAGAACGCGCTCGCCGCGCACGTGGGGGCCGCCGGACTCGCGGCGCACGTGGGCTGACCGGGCTCCCCGCGCCCGGCCGTCACTGCGGGCCGGGCGTCCCGGCGAGCAACTTCCTCAGCAGGCCGGCCAGTTGGTCGGCCTGTTCGGCGTCCAGAAGAGTGGACAGGGCCTCCGTCTGAATGGCGAGGCCCGCGCCGACGGCCTCGTCGATGAGCCGCAGCCCCTTGTCGGTCAGGGTCACGTGCAGGCCCCGGCGGTCGTGCGGATCGGGGGAGCGGCGCAGCAGACCGGCGCGTTCCAGTTTGTCGAGCCGGCCCGTCATACCGCCCGTGGTGAGCATCAGGGTCGCCGAGAGGCGGCGGGGTGAGAGGGTGTAGGGCTCGCCGGACCGGCGCAGGGTGGCGAGGACGTCGAACTCGCCGCGGGAGATGCCGTAGGGGGCGTAGGCCTTCTCCACGCGGTCGCCCATGGCGCGGGCGATCCGGTAGATCCGACCGAAGACCTCCATCGCGGTGGTGTCGAGGTCGGGGCGGACCTGCGCCCACTGCTCGATGATCGCGTCCACGGCGTCCCTGGGCTCTGCGTTCATGCGGTGAGTATCCGCCCCGCTCCCGGTCGGTCGCAAGAAACTTGCTTGACGAAAAGTAGCTTAGAGCTAAGCTACTTACAACCAAGCTAATCGAGAGGGGTCCTGCCATGGGACGCTCCCTGACGTCGGCGACATCCCCGACATCCGCGGGACCCGCGGGGTCCGCGAGATCCGCGACATCCACGACCGCACTGCTCACGGCCCTGGCCCCGATCTCCTGGGGCACCACCTACGCCGTCACCACCGAGCTGCTGCCGCCGGACCGCCCGCTGTTCGTCGCCCTGGTCCGGGCCCTGCCAGCCGGTCTGCTGCTGCTCGCCCTGGCCCGGGTGCTGCCGCGCGGCGCCTGGTGGTGGCGGTCGGCCGTGCTCGGCGCGCTGAACATCGGGGCGTTCTTCCCGCTGCTGTTCCTGTCGGCGTACCGGCTGCCGGGCGGGCTGGCGGCGGTCGTCGGCTCGGTCGGGCCGCTGTTCGTGGTCGGGCTGTCGGCGCCGCTGCTGGGGCAGCGGCCGTCGGCGCGGTCGGTGCTGACCGGCGTCGTGGCCGCCTTCGGGGTCAGCCTGGTCGTGCTGAGGGCGGCCGGGGCGCTCGACCCGGTCGGCGTGCTGGCCGCGCTCGCCTCCACCGCGTCGATGTCCACCGGCACGGTGCTGACCAAGAAGTGGGGCCGCCCGACCGGCGTGGGCCCGCTGGCGCTCACCGGCTGGCAGCTGACCGCCGGCGGCCTGCTCATCGCCCCGCTCGCCCTGCTGGTGGAAGGCCCGCCGCCGGCCCTGGACGCCGCCGCGGTGGGCGGCTGCCTCTACCTCGCGCTCGCCAACACGGCCGTCGCCTACTGGCTGTGGTTCCGCGGCATCGGCCGGCTCACCGCCACCCAGGTCACCTTCCTCGGCCCGCTGTCCCCGCTGACGGCCGCGGTGGTCGGCTGGGCCGCCCTGGGCCAGACGCTGACCCCGCTCCAGCTGACGGGCATGGCGCTGGCGCTCGGAGCGACGATGGCGGGACAACTCGCCCCACGCACCGCCGCGCGGCAACCCGCCCCGCCCACTGCCGGAGACCGCGGCCGCCGCCCGAACCCCACCGGCCCGGGCCGTCACGGCGACCCGGCGAACGGAACCGGCATGGAGGGAACCGGCATGGACGGGCCCGGCGCGGACGGAACCGGCATGGACGGGCCCGGCGCGGACGTAAACGGCATGGACGGGCCCGGCGCGGACGGAACCGGCGCGCCGCACCTGACCCCCGCCACCGGCGTACGCCCCACTCCTTGAAGTGGCGGTCCTCCCCAGGTCCGCCGGCAGCCCCGCCTGCACCGCCCCCCAGCCCGTCCACGAGCGGGTCGGCGTGCTCGTCGACACCCCCTCGGCGCGGGCGACTTCGATCAGCCGCGCGACGAAACCGCGGTCGCCGGGGCCGTGCACGGTCGGCCGGAACCGGACGGCCGACGCCCGGACACCGCGTTCGGCCGGCGCCACGGCCGTGTTCTCCGACCGCCCCCGGACCTCCCCGAACGACCCGGCACCGGTCGTCTGCTCCGCCGTCCCGCCCCGCCCCGCCCGGGCCTGAACCGTCCGCGCCGCCCGCCTGCACAGGCCGCACACGCCGCCGGCGGGGCGCCCGCGACCGGGCGCCCCGCCGGGACGGGGACGGGATCGAGCCGCGCCTACCGCGCGTCCGCCGCCTGCGCCTTCAGCGCGCGCTCCACGCCCGAGCGGGACTCGGAGACCAGGCGCCGCAGGGCCGCGACCGGCTCGGCGGAGGCCAGCCAGGCGTCCGTCCGGTCCAGGGTGTCCTGGGACACCTGGACCGACGGGTACAGCCCGACCACGATCTGCTGGGCCATCTCGTGCGAGCGCGACTCCCAGATGTCCTTGACCACCTCGAAGTACTTCGCGGTGTACGGCGCCAGCAGCTCGCGCTGGTCCGTCTGCACGAACCCGCCGATGACCGCCTCCTGCACGGCGTTGGGCAGCTTGTCGGACTCCACGACCGACGCCCAGGCCTCCGCCTTCGCCTCCGGGGTCGGGCGGGCGGCACGGGAGGCCGCCGCGTGGCGCTCGCCGGCCGCCGTCTTGTCCCGCTCGTACTCGGCCGTGATCTCCGCCTCGTCGAAACGGCCGACGGCGGCCAGCCGCTCCACGAACGCCCACCGCAGCTCGGTGTCGACGACCAGGCCCTCGACCGTCTGCGAGCCGTCCAGCAGGGCCTCCAGCAGGTCCAGCTGCTCCGGCGTGCGGGCCGTCGCCGCGAACGCGCGCGCCCACGCCAGCTGGTGGTCGCCGCCCGGCGCCGCCGACCGCAGGTGGGCCAGCGTGGCGTCGGTCCAGCGGGTCAGCAGCGCCTCGCGGGCGGCCGGGTCGGCGTACAGGTCGATCGCCAGCTTCACCTGGCGGTGCAGCGACTGCACGACGCCGATGTCGGACTCCTTGCCGATGCCGGACAGCACCAGCGACAGGTAGTCGTGGGTGGCCAGCTCCGCGTCCCGGGTCATGTCCCAGGCCGACGCCCAGCACAGGGCGCGGGGGAGGGAGGACTCGAAGTCGCCGAGGTGCTCGGTGACGAACGCCAGCGACTCCTCGTCCAGACGGACCTTGGCGTACGACAGGTCGTCGTCGTTGAGCAGCACGACGTGCGGGCGGTGCCGGCCGGCCAGCTGCGGCACGGCGGTCAGCTCGCCGTCTACGTCCAGCTCGACGCGGTCCGTGCGCACCAGCTTGCCGCTCGCGTCGTCGCGGTCGTACAGGCCGACCGCGATGCGGTGCGGGCGCAGGGTCGGCTCGCCCTTGGCGCCGGCGGGCAGCGCCGGGGCCTCCTGGCGGATCGCGAACGACGTGATGACGCCCTCGCCGTCCGTCGCGATCTCGGGGCGCAGGACGTTGATGCCCGCCGTCTCCAGCCACGCCTTCGACCAGGCCTTCAGGTCGCGCCCGGAGGTCTCCTCCAGCGCGCCGAGCAGGTCGGACAGGCGGGTGTTGCCGAAGGCGTGCGCCTTGAAGTACGCCTGCACGCCCCGGAAGAACTCGTCCATGCCGACGTACGCCACCAGCTGCTTCAGGACGCTGGCGCCCTTGGCGTAGGTGATGCCGTCGAAGTTGACGAGCACGTCGTCCAGGTCGCGGATGTCCGCCATGATCGGGTGCGTGGAGGGCAGCTGGTCCTGCCGGTACGCCCACGTCTTCATGGAGTTGGCGAACGTCGTCCAGGAGTGCGGCCAGCGCGACTCGGGGTGGTGCGCCTGGCAGGCGATGGAGGTGTAGGTGGCGAACGACTCGTTCAGCCACAGGTCGTTCCACCACTCCATGGTGACCAGGTCGCCGAACCACATGTGGGCCAGCTCGTGCAGGATCGTCTCCGCGCGCACCTCGTACGCGGCGTCGGTCACCTTGGAACGGAAGACGTACTGGTCCCGGATGGTGACCGCGCCCGCGTTCTCCATCGCGCCCGCGTTGAACTCCGGCACGAACAGCTGGTCGTACTTCTCGAACGGGTAGGCGTAGTCGAACTTCTCCTGGAACCAGTCGAAGCCCTGCCGGGTCACCTCGAAGATCGCGTCCGAGTCGAGGAACTCGGCGAGCGAGGGACGGCAGTACACGCCGAGCGGGACGGACACGCCGTCCTTCTCGTACACGCTGTGGACGCTGTGGTACGGGCCGACGATCAGCGCCGTGATGTACGTCGAGATCCGCGGCGTCGGCTCGAAGACCCAGACGTCGTCCTTCGGCTCGGGCGTCGGGGAGTTGGACACGACGGTCCAGCCGGTCGGCGCCTTCACGGTGAACCGGAAGGTGGCCTTCAGGTCGGGCTGCTCGAACGACGCGAACACCCGGCGGGCGTCCGGCACCTCGAACTGGGTGTACAGGTACGCCTGGTCGTCGACCGGGTCGACGAACCGGTGCAGGCCCTCACCGGTGTTGGTGTACGCGCAGTCGGCCACCACCCGCAGGACGTTGGGACCCTCCAGCAGGCCGGGAAGCGCGATCCGGGAGTCCTTGAAGACCTCCGCCGGGTCGAGCGCGTCCCCGTTGAGGGTCACCTCGTGGACCGTCGGGGCCACCAGGTCGATGAAGGATTCGGCGCCGGTTTCGGTGACGTCGAAGCGCACCGTGGTCACGGACCTGTAGGTGCCGCCCTCCTGCGCGCCGGTGAGGTCGAGATCGATCTCGTACGAGTCAACGGTGAGCAGCTTCGCCCGCTGCTGCGCCTCTTCGCGAGTCAGGTTTGTGCCAGGCACGCGGTCATCTCCTCGTTATGTGTGGGTTCGGCCATCCTTCCATGAGGCACGCCCGGACGTGGGGTGGCCAAGCGGATGCTACCGAGGGTAGTATTGACGGTATGAAGATCAGTGTGAGTCTGCCCCAGGAGGATGTCGCCTTCGTCGACGAGTACGCGTCCAGAACGGAAGCCGAATCGCGGTCGGCCGTGATACATGCCGCCATTGAATTGCTGAGGGCCGCTCAGCTGGAGGCCGAGTACACGGAGGCCTTCGCCGAGTGGGACTCGGGCGAGGACGCCGAGTTCTGGGACGGGTTCAGCGGAGACGGGCTCACTGATGAGGCGCGGTGACATCTACCTGGTCGACTACGAGCCCGTACGCGGCAGCGAGGTCAACAAGGCGCGCCCCTCGGTCATCGTGTCCAACGACGGAGCCAATCAGGCGGTCGAACGCCACGGCCGAGGCGTGATCACCGTAGTGCCGCTGACGTCCAACACCACGCGGGTCCTGTCGTTCCAGGTATTCCTCAGCGCGGCCGAGTGCCACCTGCCGAAGGACTCGAAGGCCCAGTGCGAGCAGGTGCGGGCCGTTGCTCAGGAACGGATGCTCCGGCGGCTCGGTGCGGTGCCGCGACAGCGGATGGTGGAGATCGACGCCGCGCTCCGGCGGCATCTGGCGCTCTGAGGGGGCGGACGGCGAAGGGGCGGTCACCGGCTCCGGTGACCGCCCCTGCCACGTACCGCGTACGAGGCATCTCGTAGGCGGTACCTCGTACGTGCGTGTTACTTGCCGCTCAGCTCCGCCGCCACCAGTTCCGCGATCTGCACCGCGTTCAGGGCCGCGCCCTTGCGCAGGTTGTCGTTGGAGATGAACAGCGCCAGGCCGTTGTCCACCGTCTCGTCGCGGCGGATGCGGCCGACGTAGGAGGCGTCCTGGCCGGCCGCCTGCAGCGGGGTCGGGATGTCCGACAGCTCCACGCCGGGGGCGCCGGCCAGCAGCTCCGTCGCGCGCTCCGGCGGGATCGGGCGGGCGAAACGGGCGTTGACCTGGAGGGAGTGGCCGGTGAAGACCGGGACGCGCACGCAGGTGCCGGAGACCTTCAGGTCCGGGATCTCCAGGATCTTGCGGGACTCGTGGCGCAGCTTCTGCTCCTCGTCGGTCTCGTTCAGACCGTCGTCGACGAGGTTGCCCGCGAAGGGCAGCACGTTGAAGGCGATGGGCCGCTTGTAGACCTGCGGCTCCGGGAAGTCGGCCGCCCCGCCGTCGTGGGTGAGCTTGTCGGCGTCGGCGACGACCTTCTGCGTCTGCCCGTGCAGCTCGGCCACGCCCGCCAGGCCCGAGCCGGAGACGGCCTGGTAGGTGGAGACCACGAGCGCCTCCAGGCCGGCCTCCTGGTGCAGCACCTTCAGCACCGGCATCGCGGCCATGGTGGTGCAGTTCGGGTTGGCGATGATGCCCTTGGGGCGGTTCGCGATCGCGTGCGGGTTCACCTCGGAGACCACCAGGGGCACCTCCGGGTCCTTGCGCCAGGCGGAGGAGTTGTCGATCACGACCGGGCCCTGCGAGGCGACCTTCTCGGCCAGCGCCTTCGAGGTGGCGCCGCCCGCGGAGAACAGCACGATGTCGAGCCCGGTGTAGTCGGCGGTCGCCGCGTCCTCCACCGTCACCCCGTCCACGACCGTCCCCGCGGAGCGGGCCGAGGCGAACAGGCGCAGCTCGTCGACGGGGAAGTTCCGCTCCGTGAGGATCCTGCGCATGACCGTGCCGACCTGACCGGTGGCTCCGACGATTCCGACCCTCACGGCGACTCCCTGCTACGTGTTCCTGCGTGTGTGCGGCCTTTCCATCATGCGGCCGACCCTGACCTGCCTGTCCAATTCTTTGCGCGCCATGCCCGAGGAGTGGGACGCCCGCCGGTGACCCGCGATTGCGGAACTCCCGCCCGCACCCCGGCTGAGCTGCAGAAATTCGCCCCTGGACGGTTGTCGGCCGCAAGCTGTGCGGCCCGCGCCCGGCAGTGTGACGTACACCTCTGGACGATTTCCCGGGCTTCGGACGAACGTTTCCGGGCGCCGCGGCGTCGTAGGGGAAACGCGGTGAGGGGGGTGGCTTGTGCTGCGCAGAAAGGCCCGCCGGGCCCAGGAGGACGACGATCCCCTGGACGCGGCGCAGGAACGCCGGGTGCGGGCGGTGCTCGCGCTGGGCGGAGTGCCGCAGACGGACCTGCCGGACGGGGTGCAGCAGGTCCGTCTGCGGCTGCTGGAGCGGGCCGCGAGCGGCAAGGAGGCGCCGCGCGACGTGTCCGCGTGGGCGGCCGTCGTCGCCTCCAACCTGGCCATGGACTGGCACCGGGCCAAACGCCGCCAGGAGCGGCTCGGCGAGCGTCTCGCCTCCCTGCGCCAGCCGGAACACCTCTCCGGCGAGGACACCCGCGTGCTCTCCCTCGCCGTCGCCCGGGGCCTGGACGAACTGCCGGACGCCCAGCGCCAGGTCCTCGTCCTGCGCTTCTACGCCGACCTGCCGGTCCGCTCGATCGCCGACGAACTCGGCGTCCCGGAGGGCACGGTCAAGAGCCGGCTGCACACGGCGGTCCGGGCCCTGCGCGCCCGCCTGCACGAGGACGAGGTGGTGTGACATGACCGCCGGACACGACAGCTTCGCCGGAAACGACGGCTGCGAAAGCTACGACGGACACGACGGTGCCGACGCCCTGATGGCCGCGATCACCGGCGAGGACCCGCCCGACGCGGCCCGCGCGGACGCCGCCTTCCTGGCCGACCACCGCAGGGCCGCGGCGGACGTGACGCTGCTGCGCGAACAGCTCCGCATGATCGGCGAGGCGCTGGCCGAGCCCCCCACGCCCCCCGCACCCGCCGATGTCCGCGCCCCCGCGCCCGTACGGCCACCACGCGTCCGGCGCCGGGTGCGCGCGTTCGCCTTCGGCGCGCTGGCTGCGGCCGCCGTCGCGACCGTGCTGACGGGCATGGGCTGGCTGGCCGCGCAGGGCGGGTCCGGCGCGAGTTCGGACGCGGGCGGCGGAGACGCGAAGACCGCGCCCGACGCCGGCTCCCTCCTCGCCGATCCCGGCTACCTCGCCTGCGCCCGGGTGGTCGCCGAGGGCGCGGTCACCGGCGTGGAGCAACTGCCCGCGGGTACCGGCCAGGAGCGGATCGTCCTGCACGTGAACCGCTCGTACAAGCCGGAGCGGACCAAGCGGGAGATCACCTTCCTGCTCGACGAGGGCATGGTGCTCAAGGGCCTCCACAAGGGCGACCGCGTCCTGGTGGTGATCCCGCAGCACTCGGCCACCCCGGACCAGGTGCTCGTCGGCGAGCGGGCCATCGCCCGGGAACGCCCCGCGCTCACCCGGGCCCTGTCCACGTCGCGCGAGATCGCCTGCGAGTGACCGGTCTTCGAACGATCGGTGCGGCTCCCACGTCATAGGGGAAACACGACCGAGGGAGAACACCGTTGCCGATCAGGAGACCGCGGCGGGCGAAGGCGGAGACGGACCCGCTGGACGCGGCGCAGGCCGACCGGGTCCGCGCCGTCCTGGCCCTCGGCGGGGTTCCGCAGGAGGATCTCCAGGACGGGCTCCAGCAGGTCCGGCTGCGGCTGCTGGAGCGCCGCGCGCGGGGCGAGGACCCGCCGCGGGACGTGGGGGCCTGGGCCGCGGTGGTGGCCTCGAACCTCGCCGTGGACTGGCACCGCACCCGCAACCGGCAGGAGCGCGTCAGCGCGCGGCTCACCCTGCTGAGCGCCCCGGACGAGCAGAGACGGGACAGCACGGAGAACAGCCTGCGGGCCCTGGCCGTCGCCGAGGGCCTCGACGCCCTGCCCGCCGCGCAGCGGCAGGTGCTGGTCCTGCGCTACTACGCGGATCTGTCGGTGCCGCAGATCGCCGAGCAGCTCGGCATCCCCCTGGGCACGGTCAAGAGCAGGCTGTACGCGGCGGCGAAGCTCCTGCGCGAGCGGCTGCACGTGGAAGAGGCGGTGTGAGGGTGGAGAAGGACGACGAGCTGATGGCGGTCCTGCTGGGCGAGCCCTCACCCGCACCGGCCGGGGACCCGGCGGACCGGTACGCGGCCGCGGAACGCGACATGGCCGCCGTACGGGAACAGCTTCGGTGGATGGGGGACGGGCTGGCCCGGAAGGCGCCCGGGCGGGCGGAGCCCACCCCCGTGCGCGGGCGGCGCCCCGGGCGTCGGGGCCTGTTCGTCCTCGCGGCGTGCGCGGCCGCCGCGCTGCTGGGCACGGGCACGGCGTACCTCGTGGCGCACGACGGCGCCGTGGACGGCGGGTCCGACGCCCTGCTCACCTACGAGGGGCTCATCGCCTGCTCCGCCGGCGTCGTCGAGGGCACGGTGGAACGGGTCGAGCCCGCGGGCGGCGACCACCGGTACCGGATCGTGTTGGACGTGGACCGCTGGTACAAGCCGGCGAGCGGTGAGCGGCGGCTGGCCTTCACCGACGAGGGGGCGAACGTCCCGTCCTACTACCGGACCGGGGTGCGGATGCTCGTCCTGGTGTCGAGCCTGCCCGGGGAGGGACCCGAGACCTACCGCGCGGGCGATCCGCCCTACGGAGAGGGCGAGGGCGAGGGCCGTACCGGGGCCGCCCGCGACGCCCTGGAGGAAGGGCGGCTGCGTGTCGAGCGGGCGCTGCCGGCAGCCGGCGGCCTCCGGTGCGACGGCCCCGGATGACCGCGCACACGCCGAAGGGCGGGCGCCCGTACGGACGCCCGCCCCGTTGGCCGTGTCCGGCGGTGTTACGGCGTGACCTTCTCGATGGCCACGTTGCCGATGCCCGCGACCGTGCCGTTCGCGTTCACCAGCTGGACCTGGCCGAAGAACTCGCGGCCCTCCGGAGCGGCCGCCGCGGCGGTGACGTCCGCGGAGACGGTCGCCGAGGCGCCCGTGCCGAGCTGCACCGCGGCCGGGTCACCGACGGTGACGGTGCCGAGCGAGGAGGAGAAGAACACGTCCTGGTAGTCGTACCCGGTCGAGCCGGACGGGACCGAGTAGCCATCGACCTCGATGGTGTACGTCCCGGCGGCGGGCGAGGCGATCGAGACCGACTCCTCCGAGTCGCCGTCGGCGGACTGGGCGACTTTCTTGCCGTTCGCGTCGTAGACCGTCAGGTCCAGGTCGGCGCCCGCGTCCGAGACGTTGCCGATGGCGACGTCCAGGGACTTGGCGCCCGCGGGGACCTCGACCGTGGTGGTCTGGGTCTCGCCCTCCGCGATCGTCGGGCGGGCGGTCTTGGCCGAGCCGAGCGGGCCGCCGACCAGCTTGCCGTCGAGGGCGGCGAGCTGGTTCGTCACCTTCCAGGAGACGGCGGCCGGGGTGCCGACCTTGGCCTCCGGCACGGTCACGGTCTCCGGGTCGAAGGCCGCGCCGTAGACGGCGACGTCGAGCTTGTAGGGGTTGTCGAGCAGCGGCGAGGTGCGGCGCGACTCGACCTCGATCTCCCAGACGCCGGGCTGCGGGTCGGCGTACGCGCGCACGTCGGGCTTGCAGCCGTTGCCGTCGAGGTAGTTGTTGTAGCAGTACGGCGTCGAGGTGGTGTCGACCGGAACGCCGTACGGGTGGATCGCGATGAACCGGGTCTGGCTCTTGTCCTTCAGCCCGCCGATCGCGACCTCGAGGGACTTGGCGCCCTGCGGCACGGTCACGAAGTACGACTGCGAGCTGTTGCGCTGCACGGTGCTCGCGGCGGAGAAGGTGTACTTCACCGGCGCGGAGACGACGACCGTGGTGAGGATCTGCTCGTCGGTCCCCTCGGTCTTCGGGTCGTCGACCTCGAGGATCGCGCTCTTGATGCCCGCGGACTGCGGCGCGGCCTGCACCTTGACGGTCACCGGCTGGTTCAGCGGCAGCTTCACCTCGTCGGAGCCGACGATCCGGAAGGTGCCACCGGCGTTGTTGGCGATGTTCAGCTCGTGCCGGACGGCCCGGTCCGGGCCGGAGGTGCGGGTGACGGTGACGTCGTACGTCTTCTTCTGGCCCGCCTTCAGGCCGCCCTCGCGGTCGTACAGGCCCGTGCCGTAGCCCGGCGTCTTCAGGAACTGGTCGATCGCGGTGTCGACGGGCGCCTTGACGGCGTAGTCGTGCGCGGTGGCGCCGTCCCTGATGGCGTCCCAGGCGTCGACGATGTCGATGAGGCCCGCGCCCTCCTCGTAGGCCTGGACACCCCTGATGTGGTGGGCCGTCGAGGTCAGCGCCGTGCGCAGGGTGGCGGGCGTCAGGGCGACGCCCTTCTGCTTGGCGGCGCTCAGCAGCAGCGCGCTCGCACCGGCGGCCTGCGGGGACGCCATGGACGTGCCCTGCAGCATCGAGTAGCCGGCCGGCAGCGAGTAGCCCGCCTCGGCGACCGGGGAGCCCGGCAGCCAGGTCTGGGTGGTGTTGATCGAGGCGCCCGGGGCGACCAGGGTCGGCGTGAAGCCGCCGTCCTCACGCGGGCCGCGCGAGGAGAACGGCATCATGGCGTACGTCTTCTCCACGCCCGAGCCGTAGTTGGAGGCCCAGGTCGCCCGGGAGATGCCGGCGCCGACGGAGATCACCTTGTCGGCCAGGCCGGGGTCGCCGATGGTGTTGGCACCGGGGCCGGAGTTGCCGGCCGAGATGACCAGCTGCACGCCGTAGGTGTCGATGAGCCGCGTGTACAGCTCGGCGCGGGCGTTGTTGCCGTCGTTGAGCGCCGGCAGACCGCCGATCGACATGTTGACGATGTCGACGCCGCGGTTGACGACGAGGTCGATCATGCCCTCGGTGAGCGCGACGTTGGTGCAGCCGCCGCTCCAGGTGCAGGCGCGGGAGGAGACGATCTTCGCGCCCGGCGCCGCGCCGTTCATCTCGCCGCCGAACAGGCCGTTGGCGGAGGTGATGCCGGCGACGTGCGTGCCGTGCTCGGACTCGATGACGCCGATGTTGACGAAGTCGACCTTCTTGCCGACCCAGTCGCCGCCGTAGGGGTCCATCGGCACGTCCTTGCGGATCTGCACGACGAACGGCTGGCGCTCCACGACGTCGGTGGACGGGTCGTCGGTGCCGAAGTACCCGACCTGGAAACCGTCCTTGTACGGCTTCATCGGCGTGTCGTCGCTGAAGTCGTTGTTGTTGTTCAGGTCGACGCGCACCGTGCCGGCGGCGGCGTCGTACAGCACGCCCCAGCTGTCGGTGGTGTCGCCGTCCCGGTTGGCGTCGCCCTTGGCGTCACCGCCCGCGGTGACGGACTCACGGAACAGGCTGACCTGGTACGACCCGGCGGGTGCCGTCCAGGACTTGCCGCCGTAGGTGAAGCTCGGGCCGGACACCGAGGTGACCATCGGGCGCCAGGTGGCGTCGCTGTCGACGATCGGGTCGGTCGCCGTCACCCAGTCGACGATCTTCCGCTCGCCGGTGGTGGTCTTCTGCAGGGCCGGGTGGCCGAGGTCGACGCCGGAGTCGAGGATGCCGATGGTGACCCCGCGGCCGTCCGCCTTCGGGTGGTCCTGCACGAAGTCGACGGCGCCCGTCTCGAAGGACGGGTTGTACGGGTTCGTCGCCGGGGTGTTCTTGTCCGGCGCCGGGTAAGCCGTGGCCGTCGCGGCCGACTTGGCGGTGCCGGTGGCGCTCGGGTCGTCGAGCGGGATCTCGTCGCGCAGGTCGATGCCGTGCACGGAGGAGAGCTTGGCGGCGGCGGCGATGGCCGCGTCCGCCTTGGCGGTGGGGACCGTGGCGCGGACGTAGCCGAGCTTGTCGTAGGTCCGGCCCACCGAGCCGCCCTTGACCGCGTCCAGTTCATCGGCGACCTGCTCGGTCTTGCCGGGCGCGGTGGCGATCATCATCGTGACGTTCTTGTCGCCGGCGGCCTTGGCCGCGGCGAGCAGGTCCGCGTCGTCCGAACCCAGCTTGGCGTTCGCGGACTTGACGGCGCCGTCCGACGGGGCGGTGGCGGCCGGGGCGTCGGCGGAGAAGGCCATGGGTATCGGCCCCGCGGCGGAGAGCGCGGTGACGAGACCGGCGGCCACTGCGACGCGGGCCACGCGTCTCGCGCCCGATATCGGATCGCGCTGGGGGGTGTGGGTCATCGGCATCCCTTGTAGGTAAAGGAACGAGCTGGGTACGACCGGGCCGATCGGCCCTGGCCGCGGCAGTCCGGAAGGCGATCCCGGACGATCGCTCAGCTTTACGTAAACACCAGTTGTTTGGGGAGTGTTGACCGAAACGATATGGATGTATGGGGAAAACCCGCGATAACAATTGGGCTCATAAACGTTCAACCGGGACAAAACACCGCAGTGTTCCGGCGCCGGCCGACCGGCGTGGTGACGCGAAGCTTTCGCCGGCGGGCTAACGTCCCCCTGTGCGCGAGACGTTGCGGGTGGCGGCCTACGCCGTGTGCGTCCGGGACGGCCGACTGCTGCTGGCCCGCTGGATCAACGGGACCGGCGAGCCGGAGTGGACGCTGCCCGGCGGCGGCATGGAGCACGGCGAGCATCCCGGCGACACCGTGCTGCGGGAGGTGGAGGAGGAGACCGGCTACCACGTCGAGGTGACCGGCCTGCTCGGCGTCGACTCCTTCCGCCGCGGCGTCCCGCGCCGCTTCCGGCGCACCGCCGACCACCACGCCCTGCGGCTGTTCTACGAGGCGAGGATCACCGGCGGGCGACTGCGCGACGAGGTCGGCGGCTCGACGGACATGGCGGCCTGGCACGCCCTCGAGGAGGTGCCCGGCCTGACCCGGGTGCCGATGGTCGACCTGGGGCTGCGGCTGCTGCGGGAGCGGCCGGTCACCGGACGGCTGGACGAGGTCCGCTACCCCGGCGGATGAACACGGCGTGACCGTCTCCGGGCCGTCCGGGGAGCGCTCGTGGGCGCGCGGGGTGGCCCGAGATCCACGTCCGGTGATCGGCGTCGCGCGTTGCCGTCTCGTTCACGCGCAGGCCATTCCCGGTGCCAAGCATCCAGAGCGAGCGGGACGTTCGCGGCAGCGGGCGCCCGCGACCCTGCCGACGCGTTCGCACCCGGGGAGATCGCGCCATGTCGCGCACACGCTCTGTCGCCGCCCTCACGCCGGGCGTCAACCGCCGTACCGTCCTCGCCGCCACCGGCGCCGCGGCCGTCTCCGTGGGCGTCGGCCGGGCCCTGCGGCCCACCGACAGCCACGCCGCCGCCACCGGCGCCGCCCGCGTCGTGGCCCAGTCCCGCACGGCCCCGGCGGTGCCCCTGGCCCCCTACACCAGGGGCACCACCCTCGCCTCCGTCGCCACCCCGCGCACCGGCTCCGGCTACCGCCGCCTCGGCGACGGCCCCGGCTGGGCCCGCGTCGTCCGCGGCGAACTCGCCGCCCCGAAGTCCGGCCGGGCCGGCCGCCGCACCGCGCTCGCCGCCTTCGTGCAGCTCACCGACCTGCACCTGACCGACACCCAGCACCCGATGCGCCTGGAGTACCTGCGCTCCGCCGACCCGCACGCCTGGCGCCCGCAGGAGGCGCTCACCGTGCAGGGCGCGATCGCGCTGGTGGAGCGGATCAACGCGCTGCGCGGCGCGCCGGTCACCGGCTCCCCGCTGCACTTCGCCATGACCACCGGCGACAACACCGACAACAACGCCCGGTCCGAGCTGGAGTGGTTCCTGACGGTCATGAGCGGCGGCCGGATCACCCCGGACTCCGGCGATCCGCGCCACTACGAGGGCGTGCAGAACAGCGGCCTGAAGCAGTACTGGCAGCCCGACTCCACCGTCCGCGACGCCGACAAGCAGCTCGGCTTCCCGGACCTGGACGGCTTCCTCGCCGCCGCCGTCCGCGAGGTCCGCAGCCCCGGCCTCGACCTGCCCTGGTACTCCACCGTCGGCAACCACGACGCCATGCCGCTGGGCTGCTACGGCCACGGCGACTCCTGGCTCGCCGAGTACGCCGTCGGCGGGAAGAAGCTGATGAGCCTGCCCGCCGCCGAGGCCAGGAAGCTCAAGAGCGCGATCAGGAACGGCTCGGACCCCAGCGGCACCGCCTTCCGCGACCTGCTCAAGGCCCACGCCCGCGACATGCGCTCCGTCACGCCGGACGAACGGCGCGCCCCCTACACCCCGGCCGACTACCTCGAGGCCCACCTCGACCCCGCCCATCGCGGCCTCGGCCCGGTCGGCCACGGCTACTCCACCGCCAACCTCGCGGCGGGCACCCAGTACTACGCCTTCCGCATCGCCGACGACGTCGTCGGCATCAGCCTCGACACCACCGACCCGGGCGGCCACTACGAGGGGTCCCTCGGAAGCGCCCAGCTGAGGTGGCTGGACCGGCAGCTGCGCGACAACAAGGACTCCTACGTCGTCGTCTTCAGCCACCACACCAGCAGGACGATGACGAACACCGGCGTCGCCGACCCCGCCCGCCCCGCCGAACGCCGCCACGGCGGCCAGGAGGTCCTCGCCCTCCTCGGCAGTCACCGCAACGTCCTGGCCTGGGTGAACGGCCACATCCACCGCAACGAGATCACCCCGCACTCGGCCCCCGACGGCCGCTCCTTCTGGGAGATCTCCACCGCCTCGCACGTGGACCACCCCCAGCTCGCCCGCGTCATCGAGATCGCCGACAACAAGGACGGCACCCTGTCCCTGTTCACCACCCTCGTGGAGTCCTCTGCCCCGCACCGCACGGACTTCGCCGACCTCTCCCAGACGGGCCTGGCCGCCCTGTACCGGGAGCTGTCCTTCAACGCCCCCGGCGCGAGCCGGACGCTGGGCGGCGACGCGAACGACCGCAACACCGAACTGGTCCTGCGCAAGGCCTGAACGCGCGCACCGGAAGAGGCCGCCGGGCCACCGAAGGCCCGGTGGCCCGGCAGCCCCTCCCGGACGACCCGGCGACAGGGCCCGGACGACCCGGCGACAGGGCCCGGACGACCCGGAGGCAGGGCCTAACGGGGCTCCACGACGACGTGCGCGGCCGGTTCCCGGTCCGCGGCGGCCATCAGCGCCGTACGGACGATCGCCGCCTGCTGCCGCATGGCGTCCCGCAGCTTTCTCGGTGTGACGTGGACGACCGTGATGCCCAGGCGCTCCAGGTGCTCGCGCTTGCGGGCGTACTCCGACCACGGCGCGCCCTCGTCGTGACGCGGGGCGCGGGTGTCGAGGTCCACCGCCACGGCCTCCCGCGGCCAGTAGGCGTCGAGCCCGCCCAGGTGCGGTCCGCCCGGCAGGCGCAGCTCGACGTTCCACATCGGCTCGGGCAGGCCGTACTCGCGCACCATCCGGTACAGGCGGTCCTCGGCGACCGCCCGGCCCTCGGCCAGCAGGGAGTCCACCGCGTCCAGCACGTGCGGCCGGTCCAGCAGCTTCGCCCGGTCCAGCTCCCGGACGACGGCGGCCGGTTCGCAGTGGCCGTCGCGCACCGCCTCGGTCAGCAGCCGGCGCACCCGGCCCGAGTCCGTCAGCCGGGCCACCGCGTCCGCCAGGGC
Organism: Streptomyces sp. H51; assembly: GCF_035656535.1. Lineage (NCBI taxonomy): Bacteria > Bacillati > Actinomycetota > Actinomycetes > Kitasatosporales > Streptomycetaceae > Streptomyces > Streptomyces sp. H51. The sequence continues at coordinate 832 of NZ_JAYMHD010000020.1, read as the reverse complement.
GCGCGGCACCGGCGCCACCGGAACGCCCGTCACCAGGCGGGCGGCCGGCAGCGCGGACGTGCGGACGATCCGCGCGCAGCCGGCCGAACGCAGCCGGCGCAGCCGGGGGACCAGGACGTCGATCTTCTCCAGTGCCGGCAGCGTCGGCGCGGCGGCGAAGCCGTGCAGCGCCAGGGCGGCCAGGCCGGTGATCACCGCGTCCGGGTACACCGGCCGGTGCGGCTGCCCGATGCCCGGCTGCACCGGCACCGCGGCGCCCGGCCGCGCGGGCCGGGGCGGCTGCCCGGCGGCCGGTTGCTCCGGCACCGCGGTGGCCGTCCGGGCGGGCGCCCCGGCGTCCGCTTCGCGCGCCGCGTACCTCAGCACCGCGTGCAGCCGCTCCTCGCTGGTCGCCCGCCCTGGGTGCAGCAGGAAGACGCCCGGGAGGATCTGCTGCCAGGGGCCGCCGGGGCGGCAGTGCTCGTTCGTCTCCGCGGGCGACACACCGAGCGAGCGCAACTGGGCCGTCGTCAGCACGCGGCCGCGGACCTCGGGGAGGGGACGGGCGGAAAGGCGAGCGCGGGGGGTGTTGTGATTCATGCACCGGCCATTCCCACCACCCGCCGGGCCTCTAACCGCTGTTACACGCTTGTCGACAAATGCGGACAACGCGGCGCTAAAGGACGGGTGTTCGGATGCCGAAGAGCAAGGAAAACCCCTGGTCCGTCCCGGCGGGACCAGGGGTTACGGCTGCTGTTGCCCGAATTACGTAACGGCGACGGCCGTTTCTCTCATGTCAGCTGAGCGGGCAGGTGGCGGTGGCCCTGTCGGTCCACGACAGGCCGGCGGCCGC